>NZ_JBEXQJ010000006.1:247433-282822 GCF_040612515.1 Streptomyces sp. NPDC006372
CGTGCTCGCCGGTATCGGCTGGCTTTCGAACCGTCGGCAGCAGACCCGCTGGGAGGCCGTCCGCACACAGGCCCTGCGCTACGGGCTGTCCCAGATGGATGCGCTGCATCACGCCAAGTTCGAGGAAGCGGTCCGGGATCTCATGCGCCGCGATGGCTGCCAGGACGCGCAGCGGGTCGGCGGGGGAGGCGACCTTGGCGCGGACGTGAAAGCCACCGACCCGCTCGGGCGCCGCTGGGTGATCCAGCGCAAGCACCGCCGCAACGGCGCCCGGGGCTCGGCAGTGGGCACGCCGGATCTGCAGGTCCTCAACGGCACGGCCCGGCCGGTGCACGGCGCGGACGTCGCGGTGATCGTGACGAACGGCCGCGTGACCGGGCCGGCCACGGACTTCGCCAAGCAGCAGCGGCTGCACGTGGTGGACCGCCAGACGCTGGCGGTGTGGGCCTCGGGCTCCCGGCCACTGTGGGAACTGCTGCGGGCCGTTCCGCCCCCGAGGCGGCCCACGTCTCTGAGCTGAGCCGCGGAGCTTGGCAGGCTGCGGCCCTTGCGGTTGAGCGGAACCAGGCAAATTGCCGGGTTCCGCTCAGTAGCGAGGTTGTCCTCGATACCTCGGCGCATGGGTCAGTCGAGGATGCGCAGGTGGATGTCGGGCCGGCAGTGGGGGCAGGCGGGCAGGCCGGAGGCCAGGGGCCGGCGGGCTTCGTCGCGGTAGATGGGGCGGCGGCGGTTGCCTGCGGCGTAGCAGTCGCCGGCGTGGACCTGGACGGGCGGGCGTCCGGCGCCGATGCCGAGCTGGACGATCCATTCCGGAGTGGCGGGCCGCACGCGTCGGCCGTGCTCCCGTTCGGCTTCTCGCCGCTGGAGGTAGACGATCTTGTTGTCGATGCGTGCCAGCCACATGGCGTGCCACACCCTCAGGGTGAGCAGTCGCTCCAGGTCAGGTGGCAGGTCGTCGAACACGTTCCGTCCCAGTGTCTTGCACCGAGCGGTCCGCACGCCTCGCATGTTCGAATTCTAGTTCGATATCGTGTGGGGGAGGAGGTGGGTGTGCCATGGGTTCAGATCGAGCTGCCGCTGCGGGGTCGACGGTGATGCATGTGCGCTGCCCGGACCGGCTGGGGGAGGAGACCTACCGGCAGGTCCTGGAGCAACTCGCCGACCTCTCCCCGGTCGTGCAGGCCCTACCCCCGTCCGCGGCCCTGGTCGACCTGAAGGGCGCACTGCGCTACCACGGCACCGACGCCCGCCACCTCGGCGAGGTCCTGCGGGTGCGGACCATCTCCCGACTCGGCATCGAAGTCCGCGTCGGCATCGGCCCCACCATCACCGTCGCCACCACCGCCTCCGCGCAGATCGACGCCCCCGGCGGCGTCCTCGCCATCAACCCCGACCACGCCGCCGCGTGGCTGGCCACACTTCCAGTCGAAGCACTCCACGGCATCGGCCCCCGCCAAGCAGCCGCGCTGTGCGACTACGGCGTCCACAGCGTCGGCCTGCTCGCCGCGATCCCGCCCGCCACGGTGCAGCGCCTCCTCGGCGGTCGCGCCGGCCGTACGACTGTCGATCGCGCCCGCGGCATCGACCCACGCCCGGTCGTCCCCCGCACACTGCCCGCCTCCGCCAGCATCCGCACGGCCTTCCCCCGCCACACCCTGGACGGCGCCGATGTCCGCGCCGCTCTCCTCGATACCGTGGTCCGCCTCGCACTGCTCCTGCGCCGCCGCGGCCAGGCGGCCCGCGCCCTGACCCTGACGCTGAGGTTCGCCGGCGGCAGCACCTGGACCAAGACCCGTCGCCTGACCGAGCCGTCCCACCACGACGACGACCTGCGCACCGCGGCCTACCAGCTGATGGACGCCGCAGGCCTCCAGCGCGGTCGCCTGACCGGCCTCACGTTGAAGGGGGAGGACCTGATCGACGCCGACCAGGTCGCCCAGCAGATCAGCCTCGACACCGCCCGCGAATCCCGCCTGGTGGCTGAAGCCGCCGTCGACCGGGTGCGGGACAAGTACGGGCCCGACGTCATCGGCCCGGCCGCCGCCTTCCGCCACGCCTCATGACCCGGCCTCCGGCCAACCGTGCGGAGGTGAGCCACGTGCTGCTTGATCCGCCCGGCTGGCACAGGCTCTGGCCGCACGGAGTGCCGCACTGGTCCTACGCGAGCGCCGTTGACCAGGCGCTCACCGACCGGGGCATCCCTCCCGGCATCGTCCGTGCCCATGTCGTGCTGCGCCCGTACTACAACAAGGACCGCCGCGACACGATCTACATGATCCTCACCTGGGATGTCAGCCCGCACCGGCGCACGGGGTGGTGCACGGCTCTCCTGGGACGACGAGACCGGCTGGTCCTACGCTCGACTCGGGACCGACGCCCACGAAATCCTCTTCGAAGCCACCGTCGATGCGCTGCGCCACGTCTTCGCCGCTCCGGACGACGTTGCCGGCATCGCGAAGGACTCGTGCGCCACTGGCGCACCCCCGAGGGCGAGTACGGGGCGGAGTGGGAACGAGCATCCGAGGTGCGGAAGTCGACCAGCCTCACCTTCTGGGGGCCCGCAGGGTGGTTTCGCCGCGAAGTCCCATCTAGGGCAGGGGCGTTGTCAGTGCCGTGGTCTACGGTCGTGGAGCCCCAGCATAGGGGCCGCTGTGCTCTCGCCTGGCCTTAGGGCTGGCCAGGCGAGAGCGGCATGGCCCGCTTCCCCCCTTTGACGGGTTGGCACGGGGGCGGGCCCTTCCGGATGGAAGGCCGACACCAACGGCGTCATGTTCTATTGACGTCTCTTCGACGTGCAATTGCAAGGAAAACCGGGAACTTCCACCCGTCCGCGCGCCTGCTTGCGCTTTCTGATCGGCGATGTCCTGACGGGGTGTCCAGGGTCGGTCCGGTGATCGCCATTGTTCCGTGATTCCTTGATCACGTGGCGTAGTAACTGCCGCTCTGGCCATGCTGGTTCACCTCCCGGGCACGGCGGTGTGGCACCCGCCCGCCCGGGGTGCGCGGCGGCCTTCTCGGATGGGGCCGCCGGATCCCCGAGGCCGACCTCCCGACAGCAGAAGGAACCTGCATGAAGACGCGTCAGATAGTCGTCACCGCGGTCACGGCGACGGTGTTCGCCTGGAGCACCGTGCTGGTCGCCGTGGGTGAGACGGCCGCAGTGGCCGGGCTCGCCCCGGCCCTCGCCCTGACCGTGCAGCAGATCGTGCACGCCTCGCGCTCCCACCCCGCGCCCAGCACCAGCAACCGCCTGGACGCGGCCACGGACAAGGAGGACGACGCACCGTGATCACTCCTGCCGAGCCGCCGGCCTCACCCGGCAGACCGTTCACCGCCCGGCCCGGCCGCAAGCTCGGACCGATCGCTCCCACCGTCGGCAGCGCCCACCGGGCCTGGCTGGACCCGATGCGCCAGAGCTACCTCGCCAGCGGCCTGACCCTGAACGACCTCAGCACGCGCGTCCGCTTCGCCAAGTCCAAGCTCTCCGAACTGCTGCGCGGCGTGGGCCTCTACCCGCGCTGGGAGATCGTCTACCTACTGGCCACCGAACTGGGCATGCCGAACTGGCCCCTCTACCAGCTGTGGTGCCAGGCCGCCTACGAGGCCCACAAGAGCAGCGAGTGGATCGACAACTGCACCGAAGGCACCCCCACCCTGACCGCCACCCACACGGCCCCGCCCTTGGACCACAGCGCCTTCCGCGAACTGGTCGAGACCGAATACCACCTCTTCGCCCAGGCCTTCCTCGACGACGACCAGCGTGACGCCGCCGTCGACGACACCTTCGACATCCTCTGGCTCTCCTGGGACGAGGCCCTGGCCAGCCAGGACACACGCCGCTACGCCTGGAACGTCCTGCGCGCCACCGTCATGGCCCGCACCCCTCACCGCGACGGCCGGCCCGAGCTGGGCATGGCTGCCTTCGATACGGTCGTCCTGAAGTCCCTCACCGATCCCGCTGAGCGCCTGGACCAGGTGGCCGAGAGCCTGAAGCTGTTCACAGCCATGAGCCGCCTGCCCGCCCACCAGCTCGACGTCATGGTGCTGCGCCGGCTCTACGACCTGCCGCCCGAGAACGTCTCCGCCCTCCTGGGCGTCCCCCTGGCCGCCGTCCGCTCCGACGAACGCCATGCCACCCGCTTCCTGGAAAGCGTCCTGTGCCCGCCGCCCCCGACCGAAGGGAACACCCCGTGACCGGCATCGAAGAACTCCTTTCCAGAGCCCTGCTCGTCCGCGAGCGCACCATGCCCCGCGACACCGTCCCCGCAGCGGCCCCGCGCCCCGCACCCGAAGCCGCCCACGCCGGCCAGAGCGCCTCCAACGGCGGCCGCCACGCTGCAGCCGAGGACCTGCGCGCCCTGTGCGAAACCCTCGTCCAGCACACCCCGCCGCACACCGTCGCCAAGTTCGTCACCGACCAGGTCCCCGAACCCCGAGCCGCCCTGGTCCTCGCGTGCGTCCTGCAGCTGACCGACACCGACGAGGGCGCCCGCTTCTGGTGGCAGTACGCCGCCGGCGCTGGACAAGCCGCCGCCGCCTACTGCCTCTACCTGCACCACCTGGCGCTGGGAGAGCGCGACACAGCCGACTTCTGGCACCGCCAGACCGACGACGTCCAGCCCCCGCCCCAACCCCCATCGTTCGACCACGCCGGGGCCTGGCACCCGGCAGACCACCGCATCACCAGCACGACCACCACCCACTTCATGCGGATCCTGCGCCACCTCGCCACGCAGACCGTCCGCTCGCGGCCAGCCGGTGTCAGCAAGCTCATGGCCTACATCCCCAACGCCGTCACCGCCGGCTACCTCCGTGAGCCCGACACCGAGCTTCCCCTGCCCGGCTGCGAATTCGCCCGCCGTATCAACAGCCTTCTCACCGCAGCCGACCGCCCTTCCATCTGGGACAGCAGGCCTGCCCGCCGCGCCCCCGGGTCGTACACCTCCCCGGACACCAGTGGAGTCGACCGTGAGCGTCGGCAGACGATCCCCGAGCAGATGGGCACAGCGAAACGCTGACACGTCGGCACGTGTCGTCAGGGAAGTCGGTGCAATCAAGCCCGTTTCAGGCAGGTCTGGGGCACCTGACCGCCCGGCACGACGCGCCAGAGGCTCCCGGCCTTTCCGCACTTGCGGTAGGCCGGACCACTTTCGGTTCGGGCGACGGCGACGGTGCAGGAGGTCACCCGGTCCCCGCGGTACAGGTAGTGGTGGATCGGGCTGGCGGTCGTCGCGACCGGGCCGTCGTTCCACGCCGGCCGCCTTACCGCTACCTTCCGCCCCGTCACCTCCCACGTGGTGGCGCACCGCTTCGCGGTCAAGAGTGCTGGCGGGTGCTGAAGGGGTACGGCGGCCACATGTGGCGTGGCCGTGCCTCCGGCGAGGACGGCCACGGCGGCAAAGAGAGCCAGTGCATGTCTCATGGTCATGGAACCCCAGGACTTCGCCTGCTCGTCACGGCCACCTGCGGAAGATCACCCGGCCGTGGAGGAGGCGCTATACCGGAGCCCTCGCTTACGCCATACGATGCCCTGCCGGCACTCCCGGATACCGCCAAGTCCGCAGGACTAGACGAGGTCCAGGAGCACCCGCCCACCGCAGAGGGGGCAGCAACCTAACAGCGACGCTTAACGGGGCGTCCAAAAGGCCAGTGCGCGGCATCGTGCCCTGAGAGGGGAGCGGCGGCGCCCAATCCGCCGCGTTCTCTGCGCACAGAACGCGGCGGATGATGACTGGGGTCACACCCCGACTGGCCACCTTCACACGACAGCAGAGTCGGCAGCTGCCAGGACGTCCTGGAACAATGGTGCCATCAGCCGGGGGAGCGGCTGGGCGGAGAGGCAGGGATGGTGGGCTTCGAGCAGCAGCTGGACCTCGAGTTCGACGGCGAGTTCTTGGTGCCGCGGATCAACCAGCAAGCGTACCGAGACATCTACACCTTGGAAGGGTGGCTGCGCAGGCTCTGCCTGGCTTCCTGGATGCGCGCCTACGGAGTCCAGTGGCACCAGCACTTGGACCCGAAACTGCGCAAGAACCTCGAGCGCCTCGCTGAGAGAAGCCGCCAGCGCCTGTACCTTGCCGCCGAGACCAGCGGTGACCTCATCTGGCAGTCCGACATCGGCCAGCTCCTGTCCATGCTGACCGACCCGCAGATCGCGGGCGCTGTGCACCACTTGGCAGGGCAGGATCAGCAGGCGATCGCGAGAGACTTCGACGAGATCCGCGAGATCCGCAACGTCCTCGCCCACAACCGCGCACTCTCGCCACAGACCTACGCACTTCTACGTGTCAGCATCATCCGCCTGCAGAAAGTCGTCGACCACTTCCGGTCATGCCTCCTCTACAACAGCTCGAACATCCTGGATGATGACGACGGCGACCTCGGGTCGTACCTTGCGATGCTGCTTGAGGGCAACGACTGGAGCAAGTTCCAGGCGTTCGTCGCCCGGGGTCACGGGTTCATCGAGTACGTCACCCTTCCGACTCCGCCGTACGACAAGTGGCCCGACGCTCGACGACTCTTGGAAGTGTTCTCCGACCACCTGGAGTACATCACCGCATTCACCATGAACCGGCTGGGCGACGAGTTCATCATTGTGGCCCCGGATGAGCTGGACGAGGACTCCCAGGCTGGCCTGTGTCGGGCCTTTGCCGCGAACCCGGACGTCTGGACCGATGTGCCCTATGAGGAGCAGCATCCTCGCTTCATCTGCAGTCCCAAAATTTGGATTTACGAAAACCAGTCGCCCTTCCGCAGCCCGGTAGAGCCGACCTGGTGAAGATGCGACCCACGGTATGACGCTGCATCGCAGCCGACCTGGCAGCCCATGGCACCTGGCTCCCTGAAGGTGTACGTCATTTGAGTCCCCACCAGTGACGATTGGCTCTTCTGCCACCTCTACGGAGGCGGCTACCGGAGAGTGCTGTTGCCCACAAGGTGGCGGTTCCCCGCTGGTTCAGTGAGCCTTTTCAGCGTGGCCACCGATCGGGTGATGACCTTGGTGCCCGCAACGGAGGGCTTCCGTGCCGTTGGTCCAGGAGCCTTGTTGGTTCCTTAGCTTGTTCTTTTTCTTCCGGCCTCGAACGGTGTCTCGTACTGCGTCGCTCACCTGGGGGTTTGCCGGACGTGGGGGCGGCCTTCGTCTGATCCTGTGCTCCGACCAAGGTGCACGTGACCGAGACGAAGGCCGTGAGGGTGAGTCTGCTGCCCGATGTTGTGTGGAGGGATGCGTTCGCGGAAGCGTCACGCTTCCGGGGCGAGTTCTATGAGTGTCTGACCGCTCGGCGCAACGAGTTGTTCGAGCTGACGGATGCGGTGCTGTGTGCGGACGGTTCGGTGAAGTCCCCGGTGGACCTAACGCTGCTGCCCGAGCATCGGCGTGGGCACGGAGCGATGTACGGAGGCCTGAACCACGGCCGGATCGATGTCGAGCAGGTGCGGATGGTGCTGGCCGGGCTGTCGCTGCCGCGGTTCGACGGCGGGCGTCTGGTCCTGGCCGTCGATGTGTCGCCATGGCTTCGTTCGGACGCGCCGTGCTCGGCCGAGCGGCTGTTCTGCCATGTCTATGGCCGGGCGAAGACGGCGTCGCAGTTCATCCCGGGCTGGCCCTACTCCTTCGTCGCCGTCCTGGAGCCGGGCTCCACTTCTTGGACCGCGATCCTGGACGCGGTCCGGCTCGGACCGGTGGACGATGCCACCGCGGTCACCGCCACCCAGCTGCGGGGAGTCGTTGAACGGCTCATCGCAGCGGGCCAGTGGCGGGCTGGGGACCCGGACATCGTGATCGTCAGCGATGCGGGCTACGACGTCACCCGCCTGGCCTGGGTCCTGCGCGATCTGCCGGTCGAGCTGGTCGGCCGGGTCCGCTCCGACCGCGTCATGCGACTGCCGAAGCCGCCTCGTATCTACGACCCGAAGGGCGGCCGACCGCCTAAGCACGGCCCGGAATTCCGCTTCGCCAAGCCGGAGACCTGGCCCGAGCCCGCGATCACTACGCTCACCGCAACCACCAACTACGGCAAGGCCGAGACGCAGGCATGGGACCGGGTCCACCCAAGGCTCACCCACCGCTCCTCATGGCTCGACCATGATGGTGAACTTCCCCTGGTCGAAGGCACGTTGATCCGGTTGAAGGTCGAGCATCTGTCGAAGGACCGTGATGCCCCGCCGGTGTGGCTATGGTCCTCCAAGACCGGCGTCACTCCGGACGACGTGGACCGTTTCTGGCAGGCATTTCTCCGCCGCTTCGACCTGGAGCACACCTTCCGCTTCGCGAAGCAGACCGAGGCCGGTGGCACGGCAGTCATGGATCACGGCGGAACACCCCGCGTCGGCGGGGAGGACTACCGAACCCCCGACGTCGCGGGGCCAGCAGACGGAACACCCCTGCGTCGGCGGGGAGGACAAGCACATCGTGAACGCGTACCGGGCCGCCAACGGAGCACCCCCGCGTCGGCGAGGAGGACGCGGTGTCCCCGTTGATCACGGCATCGGCGAACGGAACACCCCCGCGTCGGCGGGGAGGACGACGCTACCCCGCACGTCGGGATGAGCGGTAGCGGAGCACCCCCGCGTCCGCGGGGAGGACAGCTCCTGCGCGGCGATGCGGGTGCCGGCGTACGGAGCACCGCCGCGTCGGCGGGGAGAACCCGGGGTCGTGGACGCGGAGGACGGGCCACATCTTGCCGGGCTCCCACGCGAGCCGGTACACACTGTCTCCGAGGGACACGGCCTTGCGTTCGGTCTGCTGGACCTGCATGGGCAGCAGCTCCGTCTCCGCCCACTCCCGCAGAAGGTCCTGGACGCGTCCGGCCATCGCCTCGTCGGGGGTGGGGGTGTCGCTGTCGGTGTCCCCGCCGGCGACGGTGATGGTCTGCTCGCGGCCCCGTGCGACATGACGGTGTCGACGAACATGGCCGGGTCGCCGAACTCGCGCTTCTCGGAGGCGTGGATCTCGCCGGCGACTTCGGCGAGTTCAGCGGCCTGGTTGTTGTGGTAGGCGGCGAGGAGCTTGTACGCGGCCAGGCGCTTCTGGTCCTCTTCGGGGACCCACATGGCGTTGGCCTCGGGGAACGCCCTGCGGTTGGGCATCCCGGGGGCTTCGCCGTGGCTGGTGCCGGAGTAGACCGGCTTGTAGTTCAGCCAGCTCCAGGCGTGTATGACGACCTTGCGCAGGCCCACCGCTGCTCCTTTACCGCTGACAGCCCCGCGCCTGTGATCAGGGTACGGGCCGGAGCGGTAGGGGTTCCCTCCGGCCTCGGGATGCGGGATCGGGTTTGGCCGGATCCGAGAATGCGTCAAGTCGTCAATTCACCCGGAAGAGTGACTGATTCGGGGAACGCGACCCGACAATCCGCGTGGTGGGCGGGTGTTGCGCCGTTTTTCGCCTGCGGAGGTCCGGAGGTGTGCTTCGGAGGCCTTAGACTTCCCATCGGGTGTTCGTTATCGACCTGTTCACCACCTTGCCTCCGGCCGCCGCGGCCCGGAGGAAGAGGCCCGCTCCGGGAGTTTTCGTCCCTTGGGCCGAACAAGAGGTGATCATGAACAACGAACAGCCGGACTGGAACTTCTGGTGCTTCATCACCAGCCTCCTGGACCTGTACATCCAGTTGGCGGCGCACCTGTAGTCCCGAGCCCGGCAGCCCGCTCAGGAAGCAGACACCGCCTCCCAAGCCAGGGGGGCGGTTCTGTTTTGCCCGGCGCTAGCGCATCTCCAGATGCGCTGACGCCTCAGCCAATGTACATCGGTTTTGCTATTTAGCCGAACTCACAGAACCCAAATCAGCGACGCTGACCAAAGTTGCGAACGGCCAACTTTGCGGAAACATCCCAGACGGCAGATGAGCGATCTGACAGGTGCATCTTTCACGCTCCCGCACTCGTGACCTGCGGCGATGTATCACTGCTCGCTGCGTCCTGCGATGGGCCAGCCGTCAGTTGTGGCCGCTTGCGACGCTGCGTCAGTGATGTGATCTCCACTCCCGCACAGGCTGCTAGCGGCGGCCGCGCAGTCGCTGATCGCTGTAGTGCTGAGTGCCAAGCCCGGTCTGCGCCGGGTCTGCCAGCTCAGTGAGTGCGTGCACTGCGGCGTCCATACGGTCTGGGCTGTCCATGCCGGGCAGCCAGGTGACCATCTGCCGCTCCAGCTCTCCGTCTGTGTCGCGGCCGGCGGCGATGATGCCGGTTTCGTCGTTGGCAGTGCTGGCGCCGCCGGAAGGGTCGATGGCGACGAGTCCGCGGGTGAGGTTCACGCCGCGGAAGGCTGCGGGGCTGATTTGGTTACTGGTGATCCACACCCATTGCCAGACGCCGCCTTCGAGGGGTCTCGGCTGCTGCTGGTACAACGCCCACCAGACGCGCTCACCTACGGATTTCCGTATGCGGGCGTAGTCGTCTTCGTTGTACCGCTCGGGCCAGAGGGCTTCGCCGGGCTGCCGGCCGAGGGGGGCGTTGTCGGTGAGGGCGATGGCCGGGAGGTCGATGACGATCCAGTCGTCGGGTTCCTCTTTGAGGAGGCGGCCAGACAGGTCGTCGTCCCAACGGGTGTTCACGAGGAGGACGGAGCCGGAGCACC
The DNA here is from genome assembly GCF_040612515.1 of Streptomyces sp. NPDC006372. Lineage (NCBI taxonomy): Bacteria > Bacillati > Actinomycetota > Actinomycetes > Kitasatosporales > Streptomycetaceae > Streptomyces > Streptomyces sp. NPDC006372. The sequence goes on from NZ_JBEXQJ010000006.1 coordinate 258,007, forward strand.
CCCGCGTCGGCGGGGAGGACGTCGCTCACGGCGGGATCCTACGTCCGAACCGCGGAACACCCCCGCGTCGGCGGGGAGGACTGACCTGCCGGAACCCGAAGTCCCACTGGTTTCGGAACACCTCCGCGTCGGCGGGGAGGACTCCATGCGCGCCTGGAACTCTGCCTCGGCAACCGGAACACCCCCGCGTCGGCGGGGAGGACGCGACCGCGATGGCGGACGCCGTATCCGACGCCGGAGCACCCCCGCGTCGGCGGGGAGGACGTGATGCCGAGGCGGCGGCACAGGCCCAGCTGCGGAGCACCCCCGCGTCGGCGGGGAGGACAGCGGGCTCCCGCCCCATCGGCCCTTCGTGTGCGGAACACCCCCACGTCGGCGGGGAGGACCCGGTCTCGATGGCGTCGACCAGGTCGCGCTTCGGAACACCCCCGCGTCGGCGGGGAGGGCAAGCACATCGTGAACGCGTACCGGGCCGCCAACGGAGCACCCCCGCGTCGGCGGGGAGGACGGCATGGTGGTGGCCGACAGACTGTCCGACCACGGAACACCCCCGCGTCGGCGGGAAGGACCTGCTGGGCACCACGCCGGCCCCGGACGACCACGGAGCCCCCCCGGCGTCGGCGGGGAGGACGAAAGCGTGCTCGGCAACGCCAGCGGGCGCACCGGAACACCCCCGCGTCGGCGGGGAGGACCTGAACGTCAACGGCCGCCTGTCAGCAGCAGGCGGAACACCCCCGCGTCGGCGGGGAGGACTGAGGCATGAGCACTCCGCGCAGCGCCCTGGACGGAACACCCCCGCGTCGGCGGGGAGGACAGGGTGAGGCCGTTCTCGCCGACGAGGGAGAACGGAACACCCCCGCGTCGGTGGGGAGGACTCTTTCTGACCTGCGGCTTAGGAGGGGCCTTGCTCTTCCTTTGCATTGCAGAGTGGTGCGTGCCGTGAGTGGTTGGCTTGCACGTTGTCACTGTAACGAGGGGTGTTGTCGGTGGGTGGTGGTTGAATGCGGGCTCTTGTTGTGGGGTTGGGTCGGCTGTTGGAGGGGGCGGGGTTGGTGGGGGAGTGGGGGGTGCCGGATGAGTCGGTGTGGGGGAAGTCGAGGGGGTTGGATCCGGCCGCGGCGCCGTATCCGTTGATCCGGCATCTGTTGGATGCTGCCGCGATGGCGCTGCACCTGTGGGATGTGTTCCTGTCGGAGAACCAGCGGGTGCGGATCGCCGAGGGGATGGGGCTGGCAGGCGATATGGGCCGTGCCCGAGCGGTTGTCGGGCTGTGTGCCGGTCTGCACGACGTCGGCAAGGTGTCAGGCTTCCAGTTCTGTTCCCGGCGCGGTAGCCAATACCTCAGTGCGGAGCTGGGCCGTGACCGGCTGAAGATGTGCGCGGAGCGGTTCGGGCATGACGTGGCCGGCGCCCAGAGCGTGGCAGCGGTGCTGGCAGGTCTGGGTTTTGCCGGTGACGGGGAGTTGAGGGTCGCGGAGCGGCTGGCCGAGATCATTGGTGGTCATCACGGACGTTTTCACCGCCTTGAGGACGGTGTCGCTGCGGGGTTCTTGGGTGGGGCGGCCTGGTCGCGGCAGCGGATGGCGCACGCGGCCGCGGTGCACGGGTTGCTGGGGGCACCGCAGACGCCGGGCATGTTCAAGGCGCCAGCCGCGGTGCTGGTGACGGGACTGGTCATCCTTGCGGACTGGCTGGTCAGCCAGGAGGACTACCTCCGGGAGCGCCAGCGGCGGCTGGAGCCGGCGCTGGCGGATCACTTCCAGCGCTCCAAGCGCGATGCTCCACATCTGCTGGCCGAGGCTGGCCTCGCCCGGGTGCGGTTGCAGCGCAAGGAGTTCGCGCAGGCCTACGGCATTCAGGGGGAGCCCAATCCCTTGCAGCGCTCGGTGATGGAAGAGCTGCGCCAGGCGGTCGGCGAGGGGCGTCACGGCGGCCTCTTTCTCGTCACCGCGGCGCCGGGCGACGGCAAGAGCGAGACGGCGCTGGAGGCCGAGCGGATCTTGTCCGAGGCATTCGGGACGCAGGGATATGCGTTCTTGCTGCCGACGATGGCCACCAGCGATCAGATGCACGAGCGTATCGCGCAAGCGTTGCTGCGTCAGTCCGGCGAGGACGCCGGGCTGACGCTGGTGCACAGCATGGCCTGGCTGAACAGCGCACACGCCGACGAGGACCTCATTGCACGGAGCGTGTTGACGTGTGACGGGGACGAGGTGGGGCAGGGCAGCGGCCGGGCGGAGGCGGACATGCGGCCGCAGCGGTGGCTGCGCGGGCCCAAGCGGCCGCTGCTCGCGCAGTTCGCGGTGGGCACGATCGACCAGGCCCTGATGGCGGTGCTGCCGGTGCGGCACAACGCGCTGCGGTTGCTGGCCCTGTCGGGCAAGACGTTCATCGTCGATGAGGCCCACGCCTACGACCCCTACATGCAGGTGCTGCTGGGCCGCTTGCTGAACTGGCTCGGTGCGTACGGCGTTCCGGTCGTGCTGTTGTCGGCGACGTTGCCGGCATCGGTCAGCGACCGGCTGATCAAGGAGTACCTGCAGGGCGCCGGACACGGGACGCGCGCCCTGAGCAAGCAGACGTTCCCGGCGCCCTACCCGGGATGGCTGTACGTGGACGGGGAGAGCGGCCGGGCGACCGAGATCTCGCCTCCCCGCCGGCAGGAGCAGGCGCGGGCGCGGGGCATGGAGCTGGAGGTCGTGGTGGAGCCGGTCGTCCACGGCGGTGGAGGCGCCCGGGCCCGGCTGGCGGTGATCGAACGGCTCCTGAAACCGGTGAGCGGGAAGGACGGCGGCACCGCCCTGGTGGTGTGCAACACCGTCGGGGACGCGCAGGAGACCTACCTGAAGCTGCGTGAACGGTTCGACAAGCGCTCCCATGAGCAGGGCGGAAGCGTGCAGCTGCTGCACGCCCGCTTCCCCGGCGATGTGCGTGAGGCCCGCACGCGGGAGGTCACGCAAGGGCTGGGCCGTAAAGGCCCGCGTCCGCTGCGCCGGATCGTGGTGGCCACCCAGGTCGTCGAGCAGTCGCTTGATCTTGATGCCGACATAGTCATCAGCGATCTCGCTCCGCTGTCCCTGCTGCTGCAGCGGGCCGGGCGGTGCTGGCGCCACGAGAATCACTGGGCCCGGCACGGCTATCCCGACGGCCGCGGCCGCCCGGCCTGGGCGAGCGGGCCGCGTCTGGTGGTGCTCGACCCGATCGCGGGCGGCGGGAAGACGCCCCCGCAGTGGGGCGAGGTGTATTCCGAGCATCTCCTTTCCACCACCTCCCGCACTCTCGCCGGCATCGAGGGCGGGACCGTCTCCATCCCAAGCGGCGTGCAGGACCTGGTCGAAGCCGTCCACGGAGACAACGAAGAGTTCGACTGGAACACCCCGGGGAGCAGCGAGGCCAAAGCCTGGACGGCCCACAAGGGCAAGGACATGGCCGAACGCAGCATGGCCGGCCTCCTCGCCGTCCCGCGCGCGCGGAGCGTTTCGGCGCTGCATGACCTGCACCATCTGCCCGGCGAAGAGGACGAGTGGGAGGTCTCCACCCGGCTCGGCGCCGACTCGGTGCGACTGCTGTGCGCCTATGTGCACGAGGACGGCCGCGTGACCCTGGACCTGGAGGGTGAGCACCTGCTTCCTCAGGCCACGGCGGACGACACGATGCCAGTCCCGGCCGTGCGGGAGGTGATGCGCCGCACCATCCCGGTCCGCGGCGACTGGCTCAAGGACGCCGATCTCGACAGCATCGCCCCGCCGAAGTCGTGGACGCAGCACCCGATGCTCGCAGACCTGCGTGTGCTGTACCAGCCCGTGCAGGGCGGGAGCGCGCAGGCGGTGAAGGTCGGCGGCAAGACCCTGCGGCTGGACAAGGACTGTGGTCTGGTGCGCCGCTGATACCAGTCACTGCCCGCCTTTGATCTGAAAATCTCCAGGTCCAGGCCCCTTGTCAGTGCCGGCTGCTTGAATGCCCAGACGACGCCAGAGCAGGGCTCTGGGGGGCTTTGCCCTGCCCGTGTCATGGGTTGAGGGTGTTGGAGGGGGATGTGGTGAGTGGGGGATTCGACCTGCGGGTCGAGCCGTGGATTCCGGTGCGTCTGCTGACGGGGGAGTCGGCGTGCGTGGGCTTACGTGAGTTGTTCAAGCGGGCGCACGAGATCGAGGATGTGGAGATCCCGGTGCCGCCGGCGGCGGCGGGCCTGTTGCGCATCGTGTCGCCGATCGCGGCGAGGATCGCCGCCGATGGTGGGGACCGGCTGGATGATGCGGACGTCGCGGAAGACATCGACGACTGGTTCGATCTGCGGGAGCGTGTCCTGAAGGCCGGCCGGTTCGATCCGGAGGCGGTGGACGCCTACTTCGGCCGGGAGGATCTGGCAGGCAGGTTCGACCTGTTCCATTCCGAGCGGCCGTTCCTGCAGGATCCCCGCCTGGTCGCGGAGTGTGTGGATGCGAAGGGAGCGCCGAACCCGTCCGGGGTGAACAAGCTGGTGATGGGCCGTCCCACGGGAGTCAACGGGGCGGTGCTGTTCGGGCATTTCACCGACACCGCGCCCGTACCGGTACCGGCCGCCGAGGCGGCCTGGCATCTGATCGCGCAGTTGTACTACGGGCCGTCCGGGCAGTGCACGCCTCGCCGGATCACCGTGGAGCGTGCGGGCAGCGGTGACGCGGCACCGCTGCGTAAGTCCGTCTCCTACTTTCCGTGGGGGCCGGACCTGTTCACCACGCTGGTGCTGGCCGTGCCGAGCCCACAGGCCGAGGTCGACTGGGAGGCGGAGGACGCGTGCCCGTGGGAGGAGGATCTCCCGGCCCCTCTGGAGGCTTTGCCGCCGGTGACGTGGCCGGGCCGGATGCTGACCGGCCGGTTCCGTCATGCCGCGCTGCTCGTGCCGTCCGAGGACGGCCGGACGGTGACGGATGCCTACCTCACCTGGTCGACGCACGAGCTGCCGCGGAAGGTGCGTGACCCGTATCAGATCCTCGACCGGCGCAAGGACGGCGACTTCCAGCCGCGGGAGGCCGACGGAGCGCGGGCCTTGTGGCGGGATCTGGACTCGCTGCTGCTGAAGGACAGCCGCCAGGATGCCCAGCGTCCTCCGGCTCTCGAGCACCTGCCCAGGTGGCTGCTGCCGCGGCTGCGGGTGCGCGCCTACGGCTTCGACCAGGACGGTCAGCAAAAGGACAGTGTCTGGTTCCGGGCGACGAGCCCGCAGGTCCTGCAGTGGCAGGAGGAAAACGATCCGGAGATGGCCTACCACGTCAAGCGCTGCCACAGTGCTGCGGAGCAGGCCGGTGACCGGCTGGACTTCGCCGCGAGGATCGCCTGGAAGATCGCCACCGACGCCAGTGTCGACCCATCACCGAAGGCCAAGATCAAGCTGGATGCCCGCAAGCCCGGCCCGTGGGCTTCTGCCGCGCTGACGCGGTACTGGCCGGCCGCGGAAACAAAATTCTGGCAGCTCACCGAGCCCGGCCGCACCACAGACCGGGTGGAGGGGCCGTTCGTCGACGCAGCCCTTGACGCTCTCGATGAGGCCATCGGCCAGTCCAACCGTGCGGACATCCGGGTGGCGCGCGCCCGTCACCGCGCCCGCAGCCTCCTGCTCGCACTGCTGCAGCCGTCCGTCTCCCACTGAACCCGCGCCCGGCCACGTCCCGCGCGGCACGGCCGACGCTTCGTCACCTCACCCTTCCCCGCATCAGGGATGTCTCATGACCGATTCCGTGCCGGCGGCGCCTGCTCCGCCGACCCCCTCAAGTGCCCGTCCCTCGGACCGGTTCGTCGCCCACGTCCACCGCCTGTGCGCCTCCACGCAGACCCGGGCCGCCCTGCGGCGCGGGCTCGGGCTGCCGGTGGAGCGGTGCAACTACCTGCACCGCTACCTCGTGCCGTGGCTGCGTGACCACGACGACCAGCACCATGGCGATATCCGGCGGGCGTACTACGCGGTGGCCTCGCTGGTCGCCGCACGTCCCCGCTCGGCCCGCGACACCACGCCCGACCAGAGCGCTCCCGTCTCCTGGTACGAGCGTTCCAACCTCGGGGCCTCGCTCGGCCAGGCCGTCGCCAAGGGCGTGATGAAGGCGAACTCCGCCGAAAGCGCTCTACACCTGATGGCCCGGCAGAGCAGTGACGCCATCCACCCGGGCCTGCCCGCCCTCGTCCGCCAGCTCCTGTCCGGCGGCATCGCGGTCGACTGGGCGGTCCTCCTGGAGGACCTCGCCTGGTGGAACCGCAGCCGCGACCGCATCGCCACCCGCTGGCTCGAAAGCTACTTCCGCACCGTCGGCAGCACGACCGCCCCCGACACCGCCCCCTTCGATTCCGTCGAGGAGAACGATCGATGACTCTCTACCTGGACCTGAGCGCCCTGCAGTCGGTGCCCGCCGCCAACCTCAACCGGGACGACCTCGGCTCCCCCAAGCAGGTCCGCTACGGCAACGCCTCCCGCATCCGGGTCTCCAGCCAGTCCTGGAAGCGGGCCATCCGGCTCGGCGTCGAGCAGGACCTCGGGGAGAAGGCCGCCCGCACCCGCCTGGTGCCGGCGAAGGTGCAGCACGCCCTTCAGAAGGCCGACTGGCCCGCCGAGCTGGCCGCGTTCGCCGGAGCACAGGTCGCCGCCAGCGCCGGGAAGAAGGGCATCGGCACGGAAGCGGCCGGCCACACCTCCGTGCTGCTGTTCCTGCCGGAGGCGGCCATCGACGAACTGGCCGCCGTGTGCGCCGAGCACCGCCAGGCCCTGGAGGCCGCCCAGGGCAAGAAGAAGCCCGGCCAGGTCCTGCCGCCCCAGCAGATCGAGCAGATCCTCAAGAGGCGCACCGCCTCCATCAGCCTGCTGGGCCGCATGCTCGCCGAGCTCCCGGACGCCAATGTCGACGGGGCAGCCCAGGTCGCCCACGCGTTCACCACGCACGCCGCCGAACCGCAGCGTGACTACTTCACCGCCGTCGACGACTGGCTGGGCGAGGCCGAAACCGGCAGCGGCCACCTCGACACCGCCGAGTTCAGCGCCGGCGTCTTCTACCGATACGCGACCGTCAACGTCGCCGACCTGCTGAAGAACCTCGAAGGCGACGTCAAGGCCGCCCGGACCGTCCTCAGCTCCTTCGCCGAGCACTTCCTGCTCTCCCTGCCGCAGGCCAAGAAGAACAGCACCGCCCCGCACACCGTCCCGGACCTGGCCTACCTCGCCGTGCGCGAACACCGACCGCTCTCCCTGGCCGCGGCCTTCGAGACCCCCGTCACCGGCGACCAGCAAGGCGGCTTCTCGCAGCCCTCCCGCCAGGCCCTCGACACGCACGCCGGCAACATCAACCGCCTCACCGGCCACCGCAACCGCCGCTTCCACGGCCACACCGTCATCAACCCCGCCGAGCAGTACACCGGGCTCGGCACCGCCCACGACTCCTTCGACCAGCTGATCGACGCCGCCGTCGAGGCCGCCGTGCCCGCCGGGCAGGACCAGCAGTGAGCGGGCTGCTGCTGCGCCTGGCCGGCCCCCTGCAGTCCTGGGGCGAACGCTCCGCGTTCACCGCCGTGCGCGACACCGCGCCCTTCCCGACCCGCTCCGCACTGATCGGCCTGTTCGCCGCGGCCGAAGGCATCGGCCGCGGCGACAGCCTGGACCGCTACCAGGACCTACGGCTCACCGTGCGCGTGGACCGGCCGGGCGTCCGGCTCGTCGACTACCACACCGTCGGCGGCGGATTCCCCAAGGACCGCACCGCCGCCACCAGCGGAGGCAGCAACAAAGGCGCCGCCGTCATCACCCGACGCCACTACCTGTCCGACGCGGTGTTCGTCGTCGCCGTCACCACGACCGACGAGACCGTCGAGAGCCTCGCCGATGCCCTGAGCCGCCCGCACTGGGCGCCGTATCTGGGCCGCCGCTCCTGCGTCCCCGACGAGCCGTTCCTCCTGCGACGCCACGTCGACGACCCCGAGGAAGAACTCCGCACCCGCGTGCCACTCAGCCGCACGGCACCACCAGCCAAGAACGGCGACGGACAGCAAGCCGGGACGATCCCCGTGGAATTCCTCCACGAACAGCCCCCACCCCCCAGCAGCCAAGCAGAGCCTGTGCCGGTCGACGTCATCGACGTCAACGACGTGCCCGTGAGCTTCGCCCAGCACGGCCGCACCCACACCGGCCGCCGCCTGCACCGCACCCGGCTACCGGTGCCCCGCTCCCTCGCAGGCCCCCCACAGACCCTGATGCAGCGCCTGATCGACTACGCCCACCTCGAGGAAAGCGCATGAACGACCACCCGGTGATCGCACGCATCCGCCTCAACCCGCACAGCCGCGACGTGCAGCGAGACCTGCGCGACGCCACCCAGATGCACCGCACCGTCATGCGGATGGTCCCCGACAACCTTGGCGACGCCCCCCGACAGCAGGCCGGGCTGCTGTACCGCCTGGAGGAGACCGACACCTCCAGCACCCTCCTCGTCCAAGCCGCCACGCTAGACCCGGCACGCCTGCCCACCGGATACGGCCAGGCCGACGTCAAGAGCCTCGCCCCGATGTTCACCGCACTGCGCAAGGGGATCGGCGTCCGCTACCGCATCGTCCTCAACCCCGCCAAACGGGAGCGGCTCTCCCTGGAACAGAAGGGCAAGCGGGGACGGATCGTGCCGCTCTCCGGCGCCGAAGCCGACCAGTGGTGGCTCCGCCGAGCCGCCGAAGCCGGCCTCGACCTCCACGTCCTGACCCCCACCAGCATGGAGCCAGCCCGCCCGCGCGGCCGAGACGCCACCCATATGCGGCACAGCCTGCTCCGCTACGACGGCACCGCCACCGTCACTGACCCCGACGCCCTTGAAGATGCCGTCGTCCACGGCATCGGACGGGGCAAACCGTACGGCGCGGGACTGCTCAGCCTCGCTCCCGCAACAACCGCATGAGCCCGCCACGACCCGGCGGCGACGCGCGCAGACGCCTCGCCGCACCCACCCTGGCCATGCTCCCCCGCGTCGCGGACTCCCTGTCCTTCCTCTACCTGGACATGGTCCGCGTAGTACAGGACGACACCGGAGTGTGCGCGCAGATCCAGACCGACGAACACCGCACCGACCTCGTCTACATTCCCACCGCCGCCCTGTCCTGCCTGCTCCTTGGCCCTGGCGTCTCCATCACCACCCCAGCCCTCACTACCCTCGCCCGCCACGGCACCAGCGTCGTCTGCGTCGGAGCGGGCGGCGTCCGCGCCTACGCGGGCATTCTCCCCGACTCCCTCACCACCCACTGGCTCCAACAGCAGGTCACCACATGGGCCAACCCTGTGCAGCGCCTCGAGGTCGCCGTCCAGATGTATCGGATGCGCTTCAAAGACGCCGATGTACCCGCATCCGTCACGTTGGAACAGCTCCGCGGGATGGAAGGCGAGCGCATGAAAACCTTCTACAAGATCCTTGCGCAACAGCACGGCATCGGCCGCTTCCGCCGCAACTACCGGCCCGACCAATGGGACACTCAAGACCCCGTCAACCTAGCCCTGTCTGCCGCTAACACCTGCCTGTACGGCATCGTCCACGCCGTCCTGCTCGCCCTCGGACTCTCTCCCGCCCTCGGCTACGTCCACACAGGCAACCAACATGCCTTCGTCTACGACATCGCCGACCTGTACAAAGCCGAGGTCACACTCCCTCTCGCCTTCGCCCTTCACAACTCCGATAACCCCGAACAAGAAGTACGCCGCCGCTTCCGTGAAAACCTCCGGCTCCTACGTCTCCTGCCTCGAATCATCCAGGACGTTCAGTCCCTGCTGACCCCGCCCCACACCCAGACGATCACAGCCGACGACGACACCGACGAGAACCCTTCCGAACGGCGCGACGTGCAGATGGTCCACCTCTGGGACCCCAAAACCGGAGTCCTACCCGCTGGCGTCAACTACGCCGAAGGAAACCACTGATGCCTTCCATGGTCGTCATCGCCACCACCGCGGTCCCCGACCACCTACGCGGCGCCCTCAGCCGATGGACCAGCGAAGTATTACCCGGCATCTTTGTCGGCAGCGTCTCCGCCCGCGTCCGCGACAAACTCTGGCACGCCGTCACCGAAGTCGTGGGCAACGGCGCTGCCACCCTCATCCACCCCGTAGCCACGGAACAGGGATACGCCATCCGCACCGCAGGAACCCGGCGCCGGGTCCCCGTCGACTTCGACGGCCTCACCCTGATCCGTATGACGGCTGCACCAAAAGCAAAAGAAATGCAAAGCCCTTCCTAAAGTGCAGGTCAGAAAGTGTCCTCCCCGCCGACGCGGGGGTGTTCCGGCCCTGGTGGACGCCACCCCGGCGCAGCTGAAGTCCTCCCCGCCGACGCGGGGGTGTTCCGCCGAGGAGACGCTGGCGGAGGGTTCGGCCGCGGTCCTCCCCGCCGACGCGGGGGTGTTCCGCCGAGCAGTAGCGCGGGTTCGCGGTAGAACGCGTCCTCCCCGCCGACGCGGGGGTGTTCCGATGCTTGTTTGCGCCGGAGATCTGCGCCAGCAGTCCTCCCCGCCGACGCGGGGGTGTTCCGACGTCCCCGGGCGCCTGGACCACACCCTGCGGGTCCTCCCCGCCGACGCGGGGGTGTTCCGCTGTACGCGGACGGCAACACCCTCGAGCCGAAGTCCTCCCCGCCGACGCGGGGGTGTTCCGACCCTGCTGCGGAGTAACCCTCACGTCGGGTTGTCCTCCCCGCCGACGCGGGGGTGTTCCGCCGCCAGGCAGCCACGCCAGCCCGGTCTCGTTGTCCTCCCCGCCGACGCGGGGGTGTTCCGTCGAGTGTGGTCGCGGTGGCCTTCTGTACGCCGTCCTCCCCGCCGACGCGGGGGTGTTCCGGAACGCGAGGAACGCGCCCTGGGCAAGCTGGTGTCCTCCCCGCCGACGCGGGGGTGTTCCGATCGGCCGACTCACGCCGTGACGACACGACGAGTCCTCCCCGCCGACGCGGGGGTGTTCCGCTCTCCCCGCACTCGCTGCGCCACTCCTACGCGTCCTCCCCGCCGACGCGGGGGTGTTCCGCCACCGTCGTCGGCTCCACCCGGGTATCCCTGGTCCTCCCCGCCGACGCGGGGGTGTTCCGCCGGACCCTACTGAAGTCGCCGTGCCCAGCGTGTCCTCCCCGCCGACGCGGGGGTGTTCCGCCACCGTCGTCGGCTCCACCCGGGTATCCCTGGTCCTCCCCGCCGACGCGGGGGTGTTCCGCGGGACCTGCCGGCCCGGCTACGCCGCATCACGTCCTCCCCGCCGACGCGGGGGTGTTCCGACGATTTCGGCTTCGAGGGGCCCGTCGAGGGGGTCCTCCCCGCCGACGCGGGGGTGTTCCGCCGAAACCGTCGCCGACTGGAACGGCCTCCCCGTCCTCCCCGCCGACGCGGGGGTGTTCCGCCGAACCGGAAGAAGTCGCAGGCCCGGATCGAGTCCTCCCCGCCGACGCGGGGGTGTTCCGTCGCCGACGTAGCCCGTGCCCGCCGGGACGGCGTCCTCCCCGCCGACGCGGGGGTGTTCCGCCGTGCCCGTCCTGCTCGCCGTAGTGGACGTCGTCCTCCCCGCCGACGCGGGGGTGTTCCGACCATCACGCCCGAGTCGCCGTGGACGCAGAAGTCCTCCCCGCCGACGCGGGGGTGTTCCGGCCCTGAAGTCGGCCGAAGCGGAGGCCAAGACGTCCTCCCCGCCGACGCGGGGGTGTTCCGCTGCCTTCTGGCGGAGGCCTTCACCGGTGACGGTCCTCCCCGCCGACGCGGGGGTGTTCCGCTCCTTGAGAACACCTCTACTGCTACCCGCAAGTCCTCCCCGCCGACGCGGGGGTGTTCCGCTGTTCCACTTCGCGCCGCTCATGCGGACGCCGTCCTCCCCGCCGACGCGGGGGTGTTCCGCCTACGTCTACAGGGAGTTGCCGACAATCGGTGTCCTCCCCGCCGACGCGGGGGTGTTCCTACGGGGCATGACAGGGAGATCGTCACTGCGGAGTCCTTCCCGCCGACGCGGGGGTGTTCCGCCCACGACGGCATCCAGCTCCGCGGGGTGTGGCGGGCGGCGGACGTGAAGCTGGCCGAAGCGCGTGCCAACCTCTGACCGCCCCTCCCGCTGAGCACGCACCGCGGTGTGTGCTCAGCTCTTGAAGGCTTGCTCGATCCGCTCGAAGTCCTCAGGGCTGAAGTTGCCCCGGCTGATCTGCACGCTCCGGTTTTGTTTCGGCGTCACCACATTCGGATACGACGCCAGCTCCGGCACGGCGATCTTCCAGATGGCCGCGATGCGCCCGAGGACGATCACTGCATCACGGGACATAGCGCGGCGCACCAGGTGGAAGGCGAAGGACTGGGAGGGCAGCGTGTACGGGATCGGCCGCCACGACCGCGAATGGTAGCCGTGGAACTGCACGGCAAGGATCTGCCGGGCGAGTTCGTCGTGACTGTATCCCTGCCTCGTCAGGCCCTTCAGGGTCCGGGACCACCACCGGAGTCCTGGATGGTCCTTGTCGGCTTGCGTCAGGAAGTGGTTGGGGGTCCCGCCGGCGTTCGCGATGTGTTGCAGGGTTCGCTCGATCACGCCGGGCTGGGCGTAGGCGGCCGGGTCTGCGTCGCTCACGCCTGGGTTGGCCAGCAGTATGACCAGGGGCGCGTCGTGGAGGCCGACGAACGGTTCCGGCGGGAGTCTCAGGTTGAGCCGGTACGGCGCGTGCGAGGGGTGGACTTGGGTGTCGGAGAGGGCTTGCAAGTGCGGCAGGTCTTCGGGAACCGCGTACGGTGCGTTCCTGGTCGTGCGGGCCCACGGATTGAGCACCTGATCTCCCGCTATCCGCGTCGTCATGGCATGCGAGCCTACGAGCATCCTGCGAGCGGACCGTCACCGTGCCCGCCAGCCATCGGTACGGTGACGGCCGCCGCCCGAACGCGGCGGGGCCTGGGGGCGCGCCAGGCGTCCGGGCTGACTACTGAACTTGATCGGGTGATGTCGGGGCGTTCTCCTGACGCCTCTGCGGTGGTCAGATAAGCGTGGGGGTTGTGAGATATGCGCAGGGCGGCGGGCTGACCGACGCTGGGAGGGCAGCGCGGGAGCGGGTCCGGCTGAGGGCTGTGGAGCGATTCGAGCGTGGGGAGAAGAACCGGGAGGTCGCCGCCGCGCTGCGGGTGAGCGAGCGGTCCGTGGAGCGGTGGCGCCAGTCCTGGCGCGAACGCGGCGCGGCCGGTGTTGCGTCCAAGGGATCACCCGGGCGACCTCAGCTCAGTGATGTGCAAGTGGCCCGGCTGGAAGGCGAGTTGGAGCGTGGGCCGTTGACGCACGGCTGGGCGGATCAGCGGTGGACGCTGACCAGGGTGAAGACGCTGATCGGTCGCATGTTCCGCGTTTCATACACGCTCCAAGGCACGTGGAGGCTGCTGAAGCGGCACGGCTGGTCGTGGCAGCAGCCCGCCCGCCGGGCCATCGAGCGCGACGACACGGCGGTCGAGTTGTGGACGAAGGACGTCTGGCCGCGGGTAAAAGCACCGCGGCGGCGCTCGGTGCCTGGATCGTCTTCCAGGACGAGGCCGGGCAGTCGCTGACGCCGCCGCGCTCCAGGACCTGGGGACACGGGGCTGCACGCCCGTGGTGCGGGTACGCGGAAGAGGATCGGGCCGGGTGTCGATGGCGGGGATGGTCTGCTACCAGCCCGGCCGGCGCTCGCGGATGTTCTACGCAGTGCGCGAATACCGCGGCCGCCTGGGGCAGCCGAAGGGCTTCGGCTGGCGGGACCTGCGCGACCTGGTCGTGCGGGCCCGCATCCAGCTCGGCGGGCCCATCGTGCTCGTCTGGGACAACGTACGCCTCCATCTCACAGCCGGGATGCGGGAGTTCATCGCTGCGAACGCGGCCTGGCTCACCGTCTTCCAGCTGCCCGCCTACGCACCCGACCTGAACCCGCAGGAGGGAATTTGGTCGCTGGTCAAACGCGACCTCGGCAACCTCGCCGCAGCCGACCTGGCCTAGATCACCCGGGCTGTGAAGCGCAGACTCAAGCAGATCCAGTACCGGCCCGACCTGGTCGACGGCTGTCTGGCCGGCACAGGTCTGACCATGGGCGGCTGACCGGGCCCCCGTGAGGTGAAGGGGTATTCGATGGAAGACCAAGCCTCCCGGCTGCCAGGCTTTGACCATGAGCCTCCAGCCCAACGACGTATCCAACCCCTCCTGGCTGGGCAAGCCGGTCGACGCTCGCCCGCTGTTCGGGCCAGAGCTCGCGTCGCTCCTCGACGTGCTACGCGGCCTGCGGCGCAATGAGTGGAGCAGGGCTGCAGTCCCGGGCTGGACCGTCCACGATCTTGCCGCCCACATCCTCGGCGACTACCACGGCCGTCTCGGCTGGAGCACAGAGAGTCACCAGCGCACCAAGGCGGCTGGAGAGACACTGGAAGCGTTCATCCACCGGGTCAACCAGGAATGGATCGACCTCCACGCCAATCACAGCCCCGCAGAGCTCATCGAGGCCCTGGAACTGGCCGGGACCCAGGTCGCCCGTCAATTGGAGGGCACCGACCTCGGCGCAACGGGCCTGGGAGTGTCCTGGGCCGGGGCCAACCCGGCGCCCAAGTGGCTGGACATCGCCCGGGAGTTCACCGAGTACTGGACCCACCGCCAGCAGATCCGACATGCCACCGGCCAGGACACCGATCCGGAGCCCAACGCTCTGGCCACGGTCCTGGACACCTTCATGCGGGCCTTGCCCCACACACTGCGTCACACGCCCACACCCGCCGGGACACAACTCCAGGTGGTCATCGATGAGCCAGCCGTCGGCACCTGGACCGTGGCCGCCACCGCGGACCGCTGGTCACTGGCCGAAGCGCCCAGAGGCCAGCCGGCCGCATCAGTGCGGCTGGACTCAGAGACCGCCTGGCGACTCTGCACCCGCGGCATTGATCCCGATACTGCCCTTGCCCGAGCCCGCATCAGCGGAGAGCGCCAGATCGCCGAAGCCGCCTGCCAGATCGTGTCCATCGTCTACTGATGGACGCTGAGCGTCGAGGTCCACCTCCCAGGTGTGTCGCCAGCCGACACAGATGACAGACCGACATCACGCATTCAAGTTCAGTAGCCGGTCCGGGGGGCTGTCGTCCTGTTCACCCCTGGTAGAAATCCACCACAGCCCAGCCCTCCGGGGCCTGCCGCACTTCGACGCCGGGGGCGTGGACCTGGTGGACGTACGTGCCCTTGGACCATCTGGCGAGGGGGTTGGCACGGTGGTGATGATCGGCTCCTTGACGTTGTCGAACAGCACGACGGGCTCGAGAGCCGAGCCCTCGATCGAAGGCTCCCCCGCGTCCTCTCCCGGGGCTGCCATCCGATCACGGGGGACGACGGTGATGTCGCGGCTCTCCGGATCGCCGATGGCCGGGGCCACGCGCCGGCGACGGGGGGCGGGTCGGTCGGACCACCGCGTAGGCAGGGAGGACCGAGCGGCATCCTGGCGGGCCGTTGACTAAGTGTCTGCCCCGCCCACCAGTGCGTGTGGTGGGCGGGGCAGCGTGTTTGTTCCTCGTGTCAGCGGGCGCGGACTGAGGCCCCGTAGGTGTCGCTCTGGCGGAGCACCGTCACCTCTTGGGTGGGTGCTGGCCAGGCCTGGATGAGGTACCACTCGGTGACCTCGTCGGGGGCCAGGTCGATGGCGGTGTCGCGGCCGCGGGCGTGGATGCGCAGCCGGTAGTCGCCGCGACCGTTGAACGACAGGACGGGGAGTTCTTCGTCCAGGTCGTCCATGATGCCGCGGACCATGAGTTCTCCTGAGGCGGAGTGTGCTGAGATTTCGACGATCTCCTGCCAGTCGCCGTTGCCGGGCGAGGGCGGAGCCTCGTGGAGGGTAACCGTGACGTCGACGTCGCCGGTGTGGATGCCGGTCATCACCGTGATGGCGTCGTCGGCGACGCGCACCAGTCCGTTGTGCTCGCGCTCCAGAGCGGCGGCGGCCGGGCCGTCCTCGTCACTGATATCGAACTGGTGGTACTGGACGGGCACGAGTCCGTTGCCCCGATCGACCTCGTCACTCATTTCGCTGTCCTCCGCCGAGATGTGCCTGTCTCTACTTGATCCACACCAGGAACTTGTCCTTCTCGATGATGCGGTTGTACAGGTAGAAGAGGCTCAGAGCTTTGCCGCCGTCCTCGTTCTGCTTTCCGTTGATCATGCGTCGGCTGAAGTCGCCGCCACCGTACTTGGCGCCCTGCCAGGTCGACGCGAAGGGGTACTCGTCGCACTGCTGGCCCGGAGGCCGTTCCAGACTCGAAGGGCACGCAGTGTTCCTGTTGGCCTTGATCTTGGCCTTGTCGGTCAGCCGGGTCAGGTAGCGCTTGGTGCCGTGCTTGCCCGGCAGGTTTTTTGTGGTCTGCGCGTACTCGATGTGTTTGGCGAGCTCCGGGTACTCGCCGTTCTTCGCGTAGGCCATCTCCGGAATGTACGGCATCACGCACCCGGGCTTGGACGTACCTGGGAGGGCGTTGTCGCAACGCACCGGAGGCGTGGGCAGGGTGAGCTCGTTGCTGACATACGCACCCTTGGTGAACCGCCATGCAGCGGTCGCCTGCCCCTCACCCTTGTCTCCCTTGGGCGTGGTCTTGATGGTGGTGTCGAAGAAGAACTGACCGACGGCCTCCTTGCTCCCACCCATCGCCTGGGACGGGAAGGTGCTCTCGGTCACCTTGCACTTGCCCGCACACTTGACGCTGCCGTTCGCGCGGAGACCCCTGGCCGCCCCCCAGCTGGACAGCTCCATCAACTCCACCTGGTACGCCCAGGTCTTGATGTCCCGCTTGCCGTAGGCGTAGGCGCGGACGAGGTAGTCCATGCTGCCGAGCAGCTTGCCGGTGCGCACGTCGTGCACATTGAGCTTCGCGGGGAAGATGCCGCAGGCTTTGAATCGGTTGACGTACCACTTGCCGTTCGCGCCGTTGTCGTCACACCAATCCGGCGTGGGCCAGGCACCGACAGCAGCGCGGAGCTCCGCTACGGACATGCCGGTGCTCCAGGAGGCACAGGACACGGGGGCATCGTCGCCCCTCGCCATAGCCGCCTCCAGCCGCGCTTGGCATTTCGCGTCAGCATCCGCTGTGCTCTCGGCCGGGTCGGGAGCCGTGAACGGCTCCTTGGCGAGCTCTTCGCTGATGGGTGTTTCCGGCACTGGTGTCGGCTCACCTTCCAGTGCCTCAGGCACAGGAAGGGAAATGTCGTCGTCCAGTTCCTGTGAGGACTCGTCCAGATCCTCAAGTGCCGGTACGGAGTCCTCGGCGGTAGCTGCTGCATCAGCGATCGCCTGCGCTGCTCCAGCCGCAAGGCTGGAAGTCGGTGCCTCGTTTGCTTGAGCCGCGCCTAAGCAGCTAGCCAGCAGTGCGAGCGATGCAGCTCCTGCAGCCACCAGTCTGGTGGATCTCAAGTTGTACCCCCTGTGGTTGGTCTGGCAGCGCAGACTCACTGTGTTTTGGCGTGTCCACGCTGGGTCGAGGTGATCAAAGCACAAGGGGCTGACAGTGGGTGGGCGCGATTCGTCGCCACCGAGCATTTCCCGCCGCCCTGCCACGAGCCCGGTGAATCAGCGAACGCCTGCTCAAAACGGCGTGACGGCGCGCGTCTTACAGCTCCTGACGAAATGACCGTGTCGAGGCTGCGCTCGGCTCCCTCCGAAGGCCGGTGCTGGGCTGGAGGGGACAAAGCTCCTGGTCGCAGGGAGTCTCGCGCCCGTAGGGCTGCACACGTGATGGAGGAAGTCGAGTCCGACCCGGTTGTCCGCGCCGGAGATGACCGTTATCGAACGTGTGGTCGCCTTGGTCATATTTGTTAGCCGAACGGGCGGCCCTTTGCCCGCAGGAAGTGCAAAACGGGGGGTCTTGGGGGCGGCAACCGCAGAGGAGGTTGCCGCCCCCAAGACCCCCCGGGTGGGGATGGGTCAGTCGATGATGGTGTGGAAGAACAGGACGCCTGCCCCGAACCCGGCGCCAGCGGCAAGGGCTGCGGCGGGCAGCGAGTGTTGGGCGAGGTAGGTGAGTACGCCTGCGCCGATGCCGGTGAGGACGCCGAGCAGCAGGACGATGGCGCTGCGCAGGCCGAGCAGGGGCTGGGTTCCGGGCTGCTGGGTGCTCTGGGGCACTGTGAACTCCGTTTCCATTCCAGGGTTTTCACCCGTTGAGCGGGTGTGTGGTCGTGGATGCTCTAGCGGCCGACGGGGTTTCTCCCCCCGCCCGTCACGCTGTGACGTGAGTCACACAGATTTCCTGCCGGGAAGGCGAGGGGAGAGTGGCGCCCGGCGCCTATGACGTCCGCGTCAGGCTGCATACGGGCCCACGGGGGCGGCAGTGCGCAAGGGAGCGAGAGTGCCGGATGAGATGTGCCAGGGGCGTGCCCCTCATGGCCTCCTGCAGGAGGACCAAGATCTTGAGGAGCTCGACTCGGCGGGCCTGCTGAGCCTGGAGCGCACCCTCGCCGGCCCCGCCCGGGAAGACGCGGCTGACCGCGTCGCGCGCCTGGCGGCCGACGCCCGCATCGTCGACATCCTGCGGGCCGACAACTTCCAGGGCCCTCGCTTCCAGACGGCTACGGCCCGGTGGATGGGCTACGGCTGGCGCACCATCAGCAAGTGGACCAACAGCGGCGAAATCTTCGCCCGCGCCCGCCATGCAGGCCGGCCCGTCCCCGCGCACATGACCACCCCCGACTGGGACGCCGACGACCGCGCCGAGGTAGCCACCGACACCGTCATCGCCGGCCTGGACCTCTTCCTCGAGCACGGCCTGGTACGCGGTAAGTGGACCCCGGCCGGCGGAGCCAGCCTCACCACCTACTTCGTCGGCGCCTCCATCCGCTCCTTCCGCCCTGTCTACAGCCGCTGGTTCCGCGCCATGCAGAGCGGGCAAGCTGAGCTGGACCTGCCCGCCGCCGGCCGCGACGCCCCCGCCGCCGAACGGGACATCCCCGACCAGCGCGCCACCGACCCCTTCTACGCTGCAGCCACCCACGACGAAATCAAGCGCATCCTCCCGTACATCACCGATACCAAGGTCCGCAGAGGCCTTGCCTGGCGAGCGCTGGGCTACACCCAGCAGCAGGCCGCCCAGAAGGTCGGGCTGACGGAGAAGGCCCTGGAAGGCCGCATCGGCCGGCTGCGGGCCCGCATCCTGGCCGATCTGACCGACGCGGCCGACCTTGAGGAAGGGGGAGCACGATGAACGTCCCGAAGGACGAACCCATGAACAACCTCGCTGGGACGGACGACGACTTCGACGCGCTGCTCGACGCCTCCAGCCTGGGGGCCCCACACGTGATGGCAGTGACCGGTGACATCCCTGACGCCGCCCGCCGCCGCATGGCGCTGGCAGCCCGCCGACAGCAAAGAACACTCGACGACGCGGCATCGCGCAAGGAGCCCACGCAACACGATCAGGCCGACCATGTCATCGAGGCTGGCTTCGATCCGCGCACCACAGCACAGGACACTGCCACTGATCACCATCCGGCTTCGCCGGCTCTGGAGCGGCGGGGATTCCTCGTCGGGGGCGTTGGCGCCGGCAAGAGCAGCTTCCTCGCCGCCCTCGCGATGCTCCTCTGCCCCTTCGGCCCTGCACGCCATCACCCGACCGCCTCGCCACAGCTCAGCGATCGCCGCATCCGGGACCTCCGCCATCAGATGTGGAGAACACGGGAGTCCCTCACGGCACACGGCGGTTCACAGAGCCCCTTCACCGCGGACGCGGGCTTCAGCATCTGGGTGGCCCATCCCTGCCGCCTTGCCCAGAACGAACCGCAGCAGGGCGTTGCCAGCGCAGCCGATCCTCGACAGCTTTCGACGCTGCTCGCCCTGACCGGCATGAGCGAGGTCCACGGGTTTTTGACCTCGGCGCACATCGCGCCCGGGCCTGACACGGGATGCCTGCCGGACCTACGCGAGTTCGTACGGCCAGCGGCCGAGCCAGTCCCGTCACCAGCCTTGACCGCCGAGCCGATGAGCCTTGTCCTCTGCACGGCACAGCCAGCCCAACTGCAAGTCGCCCGATTCGCGGACTCCGCATACAAGAGAGCCAGAAGCGGCCTCATGCTGCCTGAAATCAAAAGGACAGCAAGCCAGCACCAACAGCTCACACCGCTGCAGCGCAGCGAACGAACCAGCCCGTCATCAACGCGACCGACTCAGCAGCCGGCAGCCCAAGCGCGCCTGTGGACCACAACGACTGAAGGCGCACGCGTACAGCGCGCCGACATGCCGATGCTGATCCACCACGAGGAACACGAAGCACTCACGCAAACGCTGCGCACCCGGTTCACCTACCGCGCCTCTGATCCCTATGCCGTCGAAGCGCGGTTCCGGGCCGAGGAAAGCGACGAGACCGTGTGGACCTTCGCCCGCGAACTACTGGTGGACGGGCTGGAACGCCGTGCTGGGCAAGGCGACGTGACCTTGTGGCCTGAGAAAACAGCATCAGGGCAAAGGCGCCTCTTCATCCGGCTCACCTCACCCGAGGGAACTGCACTGCTCTCTGCAGCCGCCGTCGACGTGCGCCTGTTCGTGGAAGCTGCAGGCTCCCTGGTGGAGTACGGAGCAGAGCACACCCACCTAGCACCCGCGCTGAACGCCCTGGAGACGGCAATAGGAGAACTAACCCGTCCAGGAACGCGCGAGTGACGACCCATCGCCTGCACCTCCCGCTGAAGAACGGGCGGAGAGCAGCTCGGGTAACGCCAAACGTTTCGCGTTACCCGAGCAAGACGGCCCGGCCGAACCTACGCCGCCGCCCAGTCGAGTCCGTGGTCGGCGAGCTGCTGGAGTTTGTCCGCGGTGAGCTTGGCGCGCCTGCTCTTGCTGTTGCTCAGAAACACCCCAAGCATCACCGAGTGCTCCTGGCCGTCGACCACGATCGTCTCTACGTGGGCCCTGGGGACCTTCACAGAGCCCGTGCGGGCCTTGTGCTGAGCCAGGAGAGCCGCGATGCCACGTTCGAAGGCTACAGAGGCGCCCTTGGCGGGCGCTTCCCACTCCGGCGGCAACGGCGTCACGCCGACCGCCTCCAGCAGTTCGCGCTGTGCGTCCTTCGGGCCCTGCCAGACGGCGTGGTGACGCTGTTTCGCCAGCCACGTCCCGAAATCCATTCCGTCGTGCACCGTGAGACCGGGATCCGCCCCGCTCTCCTCCACGAGCATCTCCCACACGGCGACGGCTTTGTGGCCAAGGCGGGCTGCGCCGTGCCGCTGGCACTGCGTAGCTACGTGTTCTCATTCCCGCCAGCGCCACCACAGTTAGGTTGGTGCCCCAGACAGTGGTCACGTGGAGGGGAACATTATGGCCTACAAGATGACCGGGGAATTCGCTGGAGCAATGGTGACGGTTATCCCGATCGTCATGCTTTTGGGTGCGGTAGAGGCTAAAACAATGACTGACAGAGTCAGGGGAGACCTGGAACGAACAGCAGCTTCACTGCTGGAAAGTGCCCGTTCTGCACAGTCACGGCAGCAGCTGGGCTTGGCGGCAATGGCAGAGTTCCGCAGGGGTTACCTATGGTCGACATGGCGTGCCTCTCTGGCGTCATTCATCTGGCTCGCCGTTGGCCTCGCTCACCTTATTGCCGAGATGAGGTTGATTCACTGGTTTGCCACGGACACCCAGTCAGATGACCCAGACCTTGCACGGTTTGTATTCCTTGTTTCATTTTCCGGATTTGCCATCACGCTCCTAAGTGTCATGATCAGACTGTGCAGTTCGTCGCCAAGTCTCCGAGCGTCACGGAGCGAGCTGCGAGAGATCATGCGAACCAAGCAAGCAACGAAGTCCGAAACTTCAGCCACCGAGTAGGAACATCCGCCTTACCCTGCTGCCCAGTCGAGTCCGAGGTCGGCGAGCTGTTGGAGTTTGTTGGGGGTGAGTTTGGCGCGTCTGGTCTTGCTGTTGCTCAGAAACACCCCGAGCCGGACTTCTGTGCCGTCTGGCAGGACTTCGGTGTGGGAGCGGCTGACGGGCCCTACGGAGCCGGTGCGGGCCTTGTACTGCGCCAGGGCCGCGATACCCCGTTCGAAGGCCCCAGAGCCGCCCTTGGGGGCCTTGGTGGGCGTCTCCTGCTCCGGTGGGAGCGGGGTGATGCCGAGTTGCTCCAGGCGCTCGCGCTGCCCGTTCTTCAGACCCGTCCAGACGGTGTGCTGCCTCTGCCGGGCCAGCCACTTCCCGATGTCCATGCCGTGGATGGTGACGCCGGGCAGGACGTCGGCTTGGTCCTCGTCGCGCAGCAGTTCCCGCAGGGCGGCGTAGTGCCGCTGCCAGTCTGTCGGCCAGGCCGGGTTCCAGTGCTCATCGATCGCTTCGAGAGCAGTCTTCCACTCGGGGTGGCCGTCCAGAGCGCCGGGCCGCCGAAGGTTGGACAGCCATTGCCCCACGGGCTTGTCCAACGCGGTCGCGGAGCGGGGCGCGCACAGCGTCCAGTGCTGCTCGTAGTAGGCCTTCGCGGCTTCCAGATTCTCTTGGAACCGCTCATCGGCGACGCTCCACACCATGCCGAGCTGCTCCAGCCGGCGGGCGCGCTGGCCGCTCATCTGCCCCGCCTGGTAGGCGCGTCGCTGTTCCGTCACCCATTGTCCAAGGGGTGTGGCTCCCTCCCGGTGGCCGTAGGGCACCCGTGCGTGGGCCTCGCGGTCGACGAACTGCTTGAGCTTGGCCCAGCCGCGTGCCCAGTCCTGCTTCTCGGTGTCGATGACGTTGAACGACACCCACTCTGCGACCATCACCGGATCACGTGGTGCCGCAAAACGGAGCAGGAGACGGGATTCTTCCTCGCCTTCCTCGGGCGGCGGGCCGATGTACTGGGACGGCTGCACGACGTCCTTCTGCGGTTCCTGTGGAATGGCGAGCAATTCCACCGCTTCTTCATCGTGAGCCCGCAGCCCTGCAAGGACTTTCACCAAGGGCCGATATGACCCGGAGGTGAACATGTCCTCGGGTTGTTCTCCGGGTTGGAGAAAGACGGGGACGATCAGAGAAGCGAGTTTCCCTTGTCCGGGCTTTTGCCGCAGGGCGCGGCCGATGGCCTGGACGATGTCGTGGGGCGCGCCTTTCGGATCGAGCAGGGCGACGGAGTCCACGGCCCGGATGTCGACGCCCTCGCCCAGGACGCGGCAGTTGGACAGCACGGCCCGCTGCGCGGTGGTCCCGAAGCCAGCCAGGACCTCCCGCCGGCGCTCGGGAGCGTGCTCGCCGCACAGCCAGTCGGCCCAGATCCGCTTCGGGTACTTCTCCGGCTCATTGGCGTGCAGCTTGGCGGCGACGCGCTCCAAGCCTTCCGCGTAGGCCTGGGCCTCTATCGTCCGGTGGTGGAAGGTGATGCAGGTCTGGAGCCCGTGCTGCGCCATAGTGTGCAGGAGGGCGGCCTGGAGGGCTCCGAGGCGCTGCCCGCGCACTTCCTCGCTGTACCGTTCCTTGCTCTTTAGCCGCTCGGGCGTGACAACGGGGTCCTGGAGCTCCAGGACGATGATCTGGTACCGCGCCAGCAACCCGCGCGAGACAGCGGATGCCAGGGACAGCTTGTACAGGACGGGACCGAAGATCGTCTCGTCGTCCATGGAGGCCGCCATCTCCTCCGGCAGCGGATCCCGCACCCCTTCCGCGACCTCCCGGTTGGGCCGTTCCTCCCAGATCCGCGGCGTGGCAGTGAGGTACAGCCTGCGGTGGGCGGGGATGACGGTCTGGTCGTGGATGTCCGCCCAGGCCTTCCCCATCGAGCCCGACGTGCGGTGGGCTTCATCAACCACCGCGAGGTCTACTGGATCAAGCTTCTGGCCGTAGGCACCCTCGAACGCCTCGGCCAGCACGCCCAGCGAGGCGTAGGTCGCGTAGATGGTGACCGGCCCGGAGCCGTGCCACAGCGCCAGCTGCACGGGATTCGTCGTCGCCCGCACCTTCAGGTTCCACAGCTCGGGGTCGTCCTGGAGCGAGCACACCGCCACGGCCGGCCCCTTGTGTCCGGCGTCGTGCCACGCCTTCACCGTCTGCGCCAGCAGGTCCAGCGTCGGCACCAGCACGAGTACGCGCCCCTTGGGGACAATCCGCTTCGCCGACGCGGCAGCAATGATGGTCTTTCCCGTGCCGCACGCGGCGTGTACCTGTCCGCGGAGGCCGTTCAAGGGAATGCCGCCGGGCGGGATGTCGAATCCGCGCACGATGGCGTCAACGGCCTCGATTTGGTGGTCACGCAGTTTCACGGCCATTCCCGTGTTCTCCTTTTCGCGGAATGTGGCGCGTAGTCAGAAAGGGGAGTCCCGGTGGGGGTGAGGGTCCGGGGGGTGTGCTGTCTGGTCCCAGACTCTACACAGTGCATCAGCGTGATGCATCCTTCTTGTGGGAGGTTGGTTCGTCGGGGTGATGTCTTGCCAGTTGAGGCTTGATGGCTGCGGGTTGGGGTGTATGCTGGTGTGCGTTGTTGGGGGATGGCGGTAGGCAGTGCGGGTGTTGGGGTTTGGGTGGAGCGCAGCGGAACCCGTCACCTGTATCGGGGCTGATGGCCCTGAGACCCGAGTGATTGTCAACTCCCGTCTGGGGGTGGTGGCCTGTTCTCCCAGTGGCTACACAGTTGCGCGAGTGATGCACCCTCCCTCCTCGCTGCCCGGCGAAGCCGGTTGGGCGGGAGCGCAGCGGACGCCCTGTCAATTCCCGCGCAGCGGGAATTGATTCACTTTCCTGGATTCCCGCGCAGCGGGAATTTGAAAGACGCGAAGCGGCTTTCTAGAATTCGCGAAGCGAATTCTTTTCGTTTCTGCGGGCGCAGCCCGCAGGGACCCGCTCCGCGGGAATCCAGGAAAGTGAATCAATTCCCGCTGCGCGGGAATTGACAGGGCGT
>NZ_JBEXQJ010000007.1:0-272812 GCF_040612515.1 Streptomyces sp. NPDC006372
GGCCGTGGGCGAGGTCGACGTGCTGTGCACACACATCCCGCCCGAGGTCCCGGAACTGGTCTACGACACCGTCGCGCGCCGCTTCGAACGCGGCAGCCGGGCCCTGCTCGACGCCATCCGCCGCACCCGCCCCCGCTACTCCCTCTTCGGGCACGTGCACCAGCCGCTGGTGCCGAGGATGCGCATCGGCGCCACCGAGTGCGTGAACGTGGGGCACTTCGCGGGGACCGGGAGGCCCTGGGCGCTGGAATGGTGAGGACGCCCCAGGTCGGGTGAGATGCGCGGGGCCGGTGCGCGGTAGCCTTCACGCTGCACACACGTGCGCACGACGACCTCATACCGGCCCGCATCTGGAGGAGCCACGGCGATGGCGGAACACACCAGCTCGAGCATCACCATCGAGGCGGCCCCGGCCGACGTCATGGCGGTCATCGCCGATTTCGCCCGCTACCCGGACTGGACCGGCGAGGTGAAGGAGGCGGAGGTCCTCAAGACCGACGCCCAGGGCCGCGCCGAGCAGGTCCGCCTCGTCATGGACGCGGGTGCGATCAAGGACGACCAGGTGCTCGGGTACACCTGGACCGGCGAGAACGAGGTGTCCTGGACGCTCGTGAAGTCCCAGATGCTGCGGTCCCTTGACGGCTCGTACATCCTCAAGCCGGCGGGGGCGGGCGGCACGGAGGTCACCTACGTCCTGACGGTCGACGTCAAGATCCCCATGCTCGGCATGATCAAGCGCAAGGCGGAGAAGGTCATCATCGACCGGGCGCTGGCGGGGCTGAAGAAGAGGGTCGAGTCTGCCTGATCGCGGTGGCCGGCCGGGTGCGGGCTCGTTGTGGCTGACCGCGCCCGCGCGGCGGAGCCGCACGTGTCACAGCCCCGCGCCGGTCAACAGGGCGTCTCGGTTACCGTTCACTCCCATGCGCACCATCCTGATCATGGGCCCCGGCGGCAGCGGGCGCACCACGCTCGCCGCTGCCACGGCGCTCGACGCCGCCCGCGAGGGCACCCGCACCCTCGTTCTCAGCGCCGACCGCACCGACACCCTCGGTGCAGCATTGGGCGTGGCCACGGGCCCCACCCCGGTCGAAGCCGCCCCGCACCTCACCGCCTGGCGCCCCGACCCCGCCCGGGACTTCCGGAAGGACCTCGCCGCCCTCCAGGACCGCGCGTCCTCCGCCCTGGACCTCCTCGGCGCCCCCCGCCTCGACCCCGAGGAACTCACCCCCCTGCCCGGCGCGGAGGAACTCGCCCTGCTGCGCGCCCTGCGCGACGCCGCGCTCTCGGAGCGGCACGACCTCCTCGTCGTCGACCTGCCGCCGCTCCCGCAGGCCCTCGCCCTGCTCGCCCTCCCCGAGGAACTCCGCCGCTACCTGCACCGTCTGCTCCCGCCGGAACGCCAGGCGGCCCGCGCCCTGCGCCCCGTCCTGGGCCGGCTCGCGGGCGTCCCCATGCCCGCCGAGTGGCTGTACGAGACGGCCGCCCGCTGGGACCTGGAGCTGGCCGCCGTCGAGGCGGTCGTCGCCGACCGCGACACCGTCGTACGGCTGGTCGCCGAACCCGGACCCGCCGGTGCCGACGCCCTGCGCACCGCCGGCCTGGGCCTCGCCCTGCGCGGCCTGCGCACCGACGCCGTCGTCGCCAACCGCGTCCTGCCCGAGGCGTCCCCGGACACCTGGCTGGCCGGTCCGGTCGCCCAGCAGCGCAAGACGCTGGAGCAGTGGCGGGAGTCGCACCCCGTCCGGACCGTCGCCCACCTCGGCCGCGACCCGCGCGGCGCCGACGACCTCACCGCCCTGGCGGCGCCCGGCGTCGACCGGGACACCCCCGTCGAACCGGTCGAGTGGCCCGTGACCGACCGGATCGGCGAGGACGGCGTGCTCGTCTGGCACATTCCGCTGCCCGGCGCCATACGCGAGGAACTCGACCTCGTCCGGCGCGGCGACGAACTCGTCGTCACGGCGGGGCGGTTCCGCCGCATCGTCCCGCTGCCCTCCGCGCTGCGCCGCTGCTCCGTCGACGGAGCAGCCCTGCGCGAGGGCGAGCTGCGCATCCGCTTCGCCCCCGACCCGAAACTGTGGCCGCGGACGCGGTGACCGGTCCGTGAACCCGCGACGCCCGTTCGGGTAACGTCGTAGAGACGAA
Source organism: Streptomyces sp. NPDC006372 (assembly GCF_040612515.1). NCBI lineage: Bacteria > Bacillati > Actinomycetota > Actinomycetes > Kitasatosporales > Streptomycetaceae > Streptomyces > Streptomyces sp. NPDC006372. Next base: position 2,146 of record NZ_JBEXQJ010000007.1, read on the forward strand.
CCGTAGTCAGGAGTCCGTCATGAGCGAAGAGCTCCCCCCGCCGGACGACGCCCGCGAAGAGGCCGTGGACGAGGTGCGGGCGACCGACGCCGACGCCTGGGCGACCGCGTGCGCCGAGGACCTCGAGGCGGAGAAGGCCCGCCGTCGCACCCAGTACGGCCCGCCCCCGGGCTCCGCGGCCGAGGAACTGAAGAAGCTCGTCGACGCCGTCTCGGACAAGCTGTCCGGGATCCAGTCCCCGCTGCTCGGCGCGGTCGCCGGCCCCGCCGCGCAGCAGGCCGTACGGCAGGTCTTCCAGCAGGCGAAGGCCGCCGTGGAACCCGTCATCGAACGCAACCCGGACGTCTTCGACCACCTGGCCGCGGCCGGGAACGAACTGCTCGCCGCCTACCGTTCCGCCGTCGAGGGCCAGGAGCGCCGCTGGACCGGCCGCGACGACCAGGACGACCCGCGTGACCTGGGCGAGCGCCGCGACCCGGGCGACGAATCGGGCCCCGGCGAACGCATCGACCTCGACTGAGCCCCCGGCCGGGGCCCAGGCCGCACGGGAGCGGCGCCCGGCATGCCCTTGCCGGGCCTGCCCACCGGTCGGACGAGCCGAACCCGAGGGCAGTGCCTCGGGTACCGTTGGCCGTAGCGGGGCTCGACCGAAACTGAGGGATTCATGGGACTCACCATCGGCGTCGACATCGGCGGCACGAAGATCGCGGCCGGCGTGGTCGATGAGGAAGGCAACATCCTCTCGACCCATAAGGTGCCGACCCCGGGCACGCCCGAGGGCATCGTGGACGCCATCGCCTCGGCGGTGGACGGCGCGCGCGTCGGTCACGACATCGTCGGCGTGGGCATCGGCGCCGCCGGCTACGTCAACCGGCAGCGCTCCGAGGTCTACTTCGCGCCGAACATCCACTGGCGCAACGAGCCGCTCAAGGAGAAGGTCGAGGCCCGCGTGGGCCTCCCGGTGGTCGTGGAGAACGACGCGAACGCCGCGGCGTGGGGCGAGTACAAGTTCGGCGCCGGCAAGGGCCACCGCAACGTCATCTGCATCACGCTGGGCACCGGCCTCGGCGGCGGCATCATCATCGGCAACAAGCTGCGCCGCGGGCACTTCGGCGTGGCCGCCGAGTTCGGCCACATCCGCATGGTCCCGGACGGCCTGCTGTGCGGCTGCGGCTCGCAGGGCTGCTGGGAGCAGTACGCCTCCGGCCGCGCCCTCGTCCGGTACGCCAAGCAGCGCGCCAACGCCACCCCCGAGAACGCCGAGATCCTGCTCGGCCTGGGCGACGGCTCGCCCGAGGGCATCGAGGGCAAGCACATCTCCATGGCCGCCCGCCAGGGCGACCGGGTGGCCGTCGACTCCTACCGCGAACTGGCCCGCTGGGTCGGCGCGGGCCTTGCCGACCTCGCCTCCCTCTTCGACCCCTCCGCCTTCATCGTCGGCGGCGGCCTCTCCGACGAGGGCGAACTGGTCCTGGGCCCGATCCGCAAGTCCTACAAGCGCTGGCTGGTAGGCGGCAACTGGCGCCCGGTGGCGGAGGTCAGAGCGGCGGAACTGGGCAACAAGGCAGGCCTGGTGGGCGCAGCCGACCTGGCCCGCGAACCCGACCCGATCATGTAAACGCCGCTTTTTTGTTTTTTGGGGGCGCGGGGAACTGCGCGATCAGCCACACACCACCGGCACTCGCGCACCATCCCCGCGCCCCGCCCCGTTGGGCGTAAATTGATCACATGTCGCTGCTCCCCAACTCGCGTACCGAACCAGACGGTTCCGCAGTCATCAGGGTCCTCAGCTACAACATCCGCTCGATGCGCGACGACACCGACGCCCTGGCCCGCGTCATCAAGGCCTGCGCACCCGACCTGGTCCTCGTCCAAGAAGCCCCCCGCTTCTTCCGCTGGCGCAAGAAACTCGCCCGCCTGGCCCGCGCGGCCGACCTGGTGACCGTCACCGGCGGCGCCACCACCACGGGCCCGGCGATCCTCAGCTCGCTCCGAGCGGGCGTGGAACGCACCGAGGACATCCTCCTGCCCCCCACCCCCGGCCTGCACCGCCGCGGCTTCGCCACCGCCGTCGTCCGGTTCGGCGGCACCCGGCTCGGCGTCCTCAGCTGCCACCTGTCCCTCCAGAAGGAGGAGCGCCACGAGCAGTCCGGCATGCTCCTGGACCGGCTCGCAGGCATGGGTGTGGAGCACGCGATCGCCGGCGGCGACCTCAACGAACGCCCCGACGGGCCGGCCTTCCGCCGGCTGGCCGACGCTCTGACCGACTGCCGGGCCGCCGCGCCCTGGGGCGGCGAGCACACCTGGACCCCCTCCGACCCCTACCAGCGCATCGACGCGATCTTCGCGACCAAGGGCATCGAGGTGCTGGGCTGCGGCGTGCCGGCCGGGCACCCCGGGGTGACCGAGACGGACCTGAGGGCGGCCACGGACCATCTGCCGGTCCTGGCCGCCCTCAGGGTGCCGGCCGGCTAGACGACCGCTCCGCGCCCCGGATCGTCGTCGTCCTCGTCATCCGTCCGCATCCGCGTCACCAGGGTCGCGAACCCGCCGAGGAACCCGCCGATCCCCAGCGTCGCCAGCCACCAGGTCATCTCCCAGCCGAGCAGCACCGCCAGCAGAAGCAGCACCGGTCCGCCGAGCACGGCGAGCCAGGCGAACTTCGCCGTGACGTCGGCGGTCGGCAGCGGCGGCGGCTCCGGGGGCACGAAATGGCCCTCGTCGTCCTCGTCGAAGTCGTCCTCGGTGGGCTCGGGCGCCGCGTGGTCGCGCGGGCCCACGCCGGGGGCGAAGGAGACGGAGCCGCCGAGAGGCTTGACCGGCTTGTCCCCGGGTCCCTTGGCCTCCGGCTTCTCGGGCTCGGCGGGCTTCGCGGCGTCACCGGCCGTGTCCAACCGGTCGTCATTGGTCGGAGACTCCAGCAGCGCCAGGTCCTCGATGGACTTGAACGGCTTGGCGCCAGGCGGGTCCGGCGGCTCCTCGCCGTACCCGGCGACGATCGCCGCCCAGGCGGCCTCCTCGTCGAACGGGACGCCCTTCTCGTCCGGCTCACGGCCCTCGCGGTCGGAGTCGTGCTCAGCCACCTGCGGTCGTCCCTTCCTTGCCGAGACCGGGCTCCTTGCCGAGGCCGGTCGCGAGCCGGTCGATGAACGCGCTGCTCTCCTCGAAGATCCGGTCCGCGTCATGGTCCAACGTGGCGACGTGGTAGCTCTGTTCCAGCAGGACCTCTTTCACATCGGTCGACGAGATGCGGCTGAGGACACGGGCCGAGTCGGCGGGCGGCACCACATGGTCCTGCGGGCTGCGCAGCAGCAGCACCGGCTGGGTGACCTGCGGCAGCTCGCGGTCCACGGTCCGGAAGAACTGGCGCAGGGAGTGCGCCGCGTGCAGCGGCACCCGGTCGTAGCCCAGCTCCCTGCTGTCCGGTTTGGCGATGTCGCTGGCGATCCCCTTCGTCGCGGGGACGAGGTGGCGGAGCACCGGGAGGGCGTGCGCGGCCAGGCCGTGCACCTTGTTCGCCGGGTTGACGACCACCACGCCGCGCACGGCGTCGCCGTGCCGCGCGGCCAGCCGCAGGGCCAGGGCGCCGCCCATGGACAGACCGGCCACGAACACCTTCTCGCGGCGCTCGCACAGGACGCGCAGCTCGCGGTCCACCTCCGCGTACCAGTCCTGCCAGCCCGTGATCCGCAGGTCCTCCCAGCGCGTGCCGTGCCCGGGCAGCAGCGGCAGCGAGACGGTCAGGCCTCGGTCGGCGAGGTACTCCGCCCAGGGGCGCAGCGACTGCGGTGAACCGGTGAAGCCGTGGCAGAGGAGGACGGCCGCCTCCCCGCCCTCGTGGCGAAACGGCTCGGCTCCGGCAAGGACCGGCACCTTCGGCCTCCTGGTCGTGAGAAGGGACTGACACGATCACCGAATGTCACGGAACGTCATGGAAGAGGTCGCACGTCGTTCGCGGGACCTTCACCGTACGCGACGGCACTGACACCGACCAGGGCCGTCGGCGCCTTTGACGGCGGTCCGGGTTATGGTCTGATCGACACATACAGGAGGCACTCGGTTGTTGTACGGCGCGATGAAGGTCGCTGTTGGGGGGCCGCTGAAGGTCGCCTTCAGGCCCTGGGTGGAAGGCCTGGAGAACGTTCCCGCCGAGGGCCCCGCGATCCTGGCGAGCAATCACCTGTCCTTCTCGGACTCGTTCTTCCTGCCTGCTGTCCTGGACCGCAAGGTCACGTTCATCGCGAAGGCCGAGTACTTCACCACGCCCGGGGTGAAGGGCCGGCTGACGGCCGCCTTCTTCAAGGGCGTCGGCCAGCTGCCCGTGGACCGCTCCGGTGCGCGTGGCGCGGGTGAGGCCGCCATCAAGAGCGGCATCGAGGTGCTGGAGCGCGGCGAGCTGTTCGGCATCTACCCGGAGGGCACGCGCTCGCCCGACGGCCGGCTCTACCGCGGCAAGCCGGGCGGCCTCGCGCGAGTGGCGCTCGCGACGGGCGCGCCCGTCATCCCGGTCGCCATGATCGACACGGAGAAGATCCAGCCGCCCGGAAAGGTGATGCCGAAGCTGATGCGGCCCGGCATCCGGATCGGCAAGCCCCTGGACTTCAGCCGCTACCAGGGCATGGAGCACGACCGGTTCGTACTGCGCGCCGTGACCGACGAGGTCATGTACGAGATCATGAAGCTCTCCGGTCAGGAGTACATCGACATGTACGCGACGGCCATGAAGCGGCAGCTCGCGGAGGCGGCGAAGGCGGAGAAGGAAGCCGAGAAGACGGCGAAGGCCGCGCTCGCCCGGGCGGAGAAGGAACAGGCCGCGAAGGAAAAGGCCGAGCAGGACCAGACGGAGCAGCGACGGACCGAGCCCTAGTCGGGGCTTCACCGGGGGGCGGGGGACATGGCCAAGCGTGAGCGCATCATGAGAATGTCGGTCGAGCAGCCGCTGTGGCGTGCCCTGACCGCCTACCGGGTGCTCACAATGCTGTACGCGGTCGGTCTGTTCGCCACCGCCTACGACGAGTTCACCCGCCCCTGGGTCGCCGTCGCCTACTACGCGGTGCTGGGCGGATGGACCCTGGCCACCCTGCCGCGGGTCGCCGGCGCCGCCCGCTGCACCAAGCGGTTCCTCACCGCCGACCTCACCATCGCGATCACCGGCATCCTGCTCACCCCCGTCGCCGACGCGCACGAGCGGGTGCAGGCGGGCGGTCCGACCCTGCCGTCGATATGGACCGCCGGTTCCGTCCTGGCCTTCGCCGTCAAGGGCGGCTGGCGCTGGGCCGCCCTCGCCTCCAGCCTGGTGGCCGCCGCCAACCTGGTCGAGCGCGGCACCCCGGCCCGCGACACCGTCCACAACGTCATCCTGGTCTGCATCGCCTCCATCGCCATCGGCTACGTCGTCGAGGTCGCCCGCGCCTCCGAGCGCACCCTCGCCCGCGCCCTGGAGATCGAGGCCGCGACGCGGGAGCGGGAGCGCCTCGCCCGGGACATCCACGACAGCGTCCTGCAGGTGCTGGCGATGGTGCAGCGGCGCGGGGCGGTGATCGGCGGGGAGGCGGCCGAGCTGGGCCGGATGGCGGGCGAGCAGGAGGTCGCGCTGCGCACCCTGGTCTCCGGCGGACTGGTCCCCGTTTCCCGGGTCTCGGAGGACGCCGCCGAGGGAGCGGTCGTCCGGGCCGTCGACGAGGACCCGGAGCGCAGTGGCCCCGTCGACCTGCGCGCCCTGCTGGCGCCGTACGCCGGGGCCGAGGTCAGCTTCGCCGAGCCCGGCGCGCCCGTGCCCCTGCCGCCGGTCGCCGCTCGCGAGGTGGCCGCCGCCGTCGGGGCCGCCCTGGACAACGTCCGCAGACACGCCGGGGAACGGGCACGCGCGTGGATCCTGCTCGAGGACGAGCCGGACGAGGTGATCGTCACCGTGCGGGACGACGGCCCCGGAATCCCGGAGGGACGGCTCGCGCAGGCCGAGGGTGAGGGGCGGCTCGGAGTCGCCCTGTCGATCCGCGGCCGGCTGCGCGACCTCGGCGGCAGCGCGGAGCTGATCTCGGTGCCGGGGCAGGGCACCGAGGTCGAGTTGAAGGTACCGAAGGACGTGACACACACACGGGGGAAGGCGGAGCAGCGATGACGGAGACCACCGGAGACCGGCAGGACCCGATCAGGGTCATGGTCGTCGACGACCACCCCATGTGGCGCGACGCCGTCGCCCGTGACCTCGCCGAGTCGGGCTTCGAGGTGGTCGCCACCGCGGGCGACGGCGACCAGGCCGTGCGGCGTGCCAAGGCCGCCGCGCCCGAGGTGCTCGTGCTCGACCTGAACCTGCCCGGCAAGCCCGGCGTCCAGGTCTGCAAGGAGGTCGTCGCCGCCGACCCCGCGCTGCGCGTCCTCGTGCTGTCCGCGAGCGGTGAGCACGCCGACGTCCTGGAGGCGGTGAAGTCCGGCGCGACCGGCTACCTGCTGAAGTCGGCCTCCACCGAGGAACTCCAGGACGCGGTCCGCAGCACGGCCGTCGGCGACCCGGTCTTCACCCCCGGCCTCGCCGGACTGGTCCTCGGCGAGTACCGCCGGCTGGCCTCCGAACCCGCCCCGGCTCCCGACACCGACGAACCGAAGGCGCCCCGGCTCACCGACCGCGAGACCGAGGTGCTGCGCCTGGTCGCCAAGGGCCTGAGCTACAAGCAGATCGCCGAACGCCTGGTCATCTCGCACCGCACGGTGCAGAACCACGTCCAGAACACCCTCGGCAAGCTCCAGCTGCACAACCGCGTCGAGCTGGTCAGGTACGCGATCGAGCGCGGCCTCGACGACGAGTGAGGCGCACGTCACACTGACCCTTCGTCAGGCACCTGCGGCGAAGGGACTGTTCCATGCGCGTCGGAGTACTGACCGGAGGCGGCGACTGCCCCGGGCTCAACGCCGTCATCCGGGCCATCGTCCGCAAGGGCGTGCAGGAGTACGGCTACGACTTCACCGGCTTCCGGGACGGCTGGCGCGGTCCCCTGGAGGGCGCCACCGTCCGTCTCGACATCCCCGCCGTACGCGGCATCCTGCCCCGCGGCGGCACCGTCCTCGGCTCCTCGCGGACCAACCCGCTGAAGGTGGAGAACGGCATCCGCCGCATCAAGGACAACCTCGCCCGGCTGGAGGTCGAGGCGCTCATCGCCATCGGAGGCGAGGACACGCTGGGCGTGGCCGCCCGGCTGTCCGACGAGCACGGCGTGCCCTGCGTGGGCGTCCCGAAGACGATCGACAACGACCTGTCCGCCACGGACTACACCTTCGGCTTCGACACCGCGGTCGGCATCGCGACCGAGGCCATCGACCGGCTGCACACCACCGCCGAGTCCCACATGCGCGTCCTGGTCGTCGAGGTGATGGGCCGGCACGCCGGCTGGATCGCCCTGCACTCCGGCCTGGCCGGCGGCGCCAACGTCATCCTCATCCCCGAGCAGCGCTTCGACATCGAGCAGGTGTGCGCCTGGGTGACCTCCCGCTTCCGGGCGTCGTACGCGCCGATCGTGGTCGTCGCCGAGGGGGCGATGCCGAAGGACGGCGACATGGTCCTCAAGGACCAGTCGCTGGACTCCTTCGGGCACGTCCGGCTGTCCGGGGTCGGGGAGTGGCTGGCCAAGGAGATCGAGAAGCGCACGGGCAAGGAGGCCCGCACGACCGTCCTGGGGCACGTCCAGCGTGGCGGCACCCCCAGCGCCTTCGACCGCTGGCTCGCCACCCGCTTCGGCCTGCACGCCGTCGACTGCGTCCGCGACGGCGCCTTCGGCACGATGGTCGCCCTGCGCGGCACGGACATCGTCCGCGTCCCGATCGCGGACGCGACGGCCCGCCTGAAGACGGTGGACCCGGCGCTGTACGAGGAGGTCGGCGTCTTCTTCGGCTGATCGGGACACGGACGTCCGGGGGCGACCGCCCCCGGACGGCTACACGGTCGTGTTGCGCAGCTGCCCCATCAACTCCCGTACGACCGCCGCGCCGTTCAGCGTCAGCACCGACTCCGGGTGGAACTGCACGCCGGCGAACCCCGGCCCCCGCACGGCGTGCACCTCCCCGCCCGCGGTCCTGCTGACCTCGACACCGTGCGCGGCCAGCTCCTGCGCCACCTCGTCGTCGCAGCGCGCCACGAAGCTGTTGTAGAAGCCGACGGTCTCCCGCCGCCCGAACAGATCGATCTCCGTCTGCGCGCCCTGGTACGGCACGTCCTTCCGTACGATGTCCAGCCCCAGCTCGGCCGCGATCAGCTCGTGCCCGAGGCAGACGCCCAGGACGCCCTGCTTCTCGGCCCGGATCACCTCGGCGGTCAGCGAGCGCAGGAACCGCATCTTCGGATCGGTGAGGTCCGAGGGGTCGCCGGGCCCCGGGCCGAGCACGACCGGCCCTTCGTGCGCCGGCACCGCCTCCCGGAGCCCGTCCTCGTCGTACCGCCGCACGCTCACCTCCAGGCCGCTCGACCGCAGCACGTGCGCGAGCATCGCGGTGAAGGTGTCCTCGCCGTCGACGACCAGGGCGTGTCCCGCCAGCTCCGGCGAGGGCTCCTGCATCCGCAGCCAGAAGGGCGCGAGCGACGCCCGGCGCCCGTCGAGCGCGGCACGCACCCGGGGGTCGTCGGCCAGTCGCGGCCGCACGGCCTCCGCGCGCGGCCTTCCCGGCCGTACGCCCAGCGCCGCCAGCACCCCCGCCGCCTTCGCATGGGTCTCCGCGACCTCGCTCTCCGGGTCGGACCCGCGCACCAGGGTCGCGCCGACCGGAACGCGCAGGTGCCCGTCGCAGGAGATGTCGGCGGTGCGGATCAGGATGGGGGAGTCGAGCGTCTGGGCGCCGCCGGAGTCCCGGCCGATCAGGGCCAGCGCGCCCGCGTAGTACCCGCGTCCCCCGGTTTCGTGCCGCTCGATGACCCGGCAGGCGTTCTGCACCGGTGAGCCGGTGACGGTCGCCGCGAACATCGTCTCCCTCAGCACGTCCCGCACGTCCAGCGAGGACTTGCCGCGCAACTCGTACTCGGTGTGCGCGAGATGCGCCATCTCCTTCAGCCGGGGCCCGACCACGACTCCGCCCATGTCGCCGACGGTGCACATCATCTTGAGCTCCTCGTCGACGACCATCGAGAGCTCCTCGATCTCCTTGCCGTCGGCGAGGAAGCCGAGCAGGTGCTCGGGGGTGGGCCCGTCGGCGGGGTAGCGGTAGGTGCCGCTGATCGGGTTCATGACGACGGTGCCGCCGGACATCCGGACGTGCACCTCGGGGCTGGCCCCGACCAGGGTGCGGTCGCCGGTGTGCACGACGAACGTCCAGTAGGCGCCCCGCTCGCCTTCCAGCAGCCGCCGGAACAGTGCCAGCGCGTCGGCCCGGCCGAACCCCCGGACCTGACCCTCGTACGTCCGGCGGATCACGAAGTTCGCGCCCTCGCCCCGCCCGATCTCCTCCCGCAGCACGCGCCCCACGGTCTCCGCGTACTCCTCGTCCGCGACGTCGAAGGCGCCGTCCTCGACGCGCACCTCGTGCGCCGGGAGCTGTGCCAGGGCGTCGGCGAGCGGGACGTCGTACGTCTCCTCGGGGGTGAGGGCCAGCAGGGGCGTGCCGTCGTCGCGGACGTCGAAGCCGCGCTCACGGATCTGCCGGAAGGGGACGAGCGCGAGGCTCCGGTCGGGGAGGTCGGCAAGTCTTTCGTACGGCGCGGCCGGGCCGATCAGGACCTCGACCAGCTCCTGGTCGTGGCCCGGGGTGCGGCGGCGCAGCAGGGCGAACGGGCGGGGATCGTCCAGCAAGCCGAGCAGGTTCATGGGTCCGTGCTCCATCTCGGTGAGAGGTGAGAGAGGAACGGACCCCGGGAAACACCGAAGGCCGCCCCTCGGGCGGCCTTCGCGAAGTCAGTCGTACGCGCAGTCAGTGGGCCGCCGGATGAGCGGTCCACCACCAGTTCTGGGTCGAGTGCGCGAACATGCGACGCACCTTACCCGATGTCCGCAGGGCGTACGCGGTGTCTCACTTGCTGGGCATGGGTCGGGACGCCCGACACGACCCCGTAATGTTGAGGTCGTGACCGTGAACGCTAAGACCAGCGCGAGTGCTGGCAACACCTGGCGAAACCTGCCCGCGGCGCAGCAGCCCGAGTACCCCGACACCGAGGCTCTGCGCGCAGTCGTTGCGGACCTCGCGTCGTATCCGCCGCTCGTCTTCGCGGGCGAGTGCGACCAGCTGCGCGCCCGGATGGCGGCCGTCGCCAAGGGAGAGGCGTTCCTCCTCCAGGGCGGCGACTGCGCCGAGGCGTTCGACGGGGTGTCCGCCGACCACATCCGCAACAAGCTCAAGACGCTGCTCCAGATGGGCGCCGTGCTGACGTACGCCGCGTCCGTGCCGGTCGTCAAGGTCGGCCGGATCGCCGGCCAGTACTCCAAGCCGCGCTCCAAGCCGACCGAGACCCGCGACGGCGTGACGCTGCCGACGTACCGGGGCGACTCCGTCAACGGCTTCGACTTCACCGAAGAGGCCCGCGTCCCGGACCCCGAGCGGCTGAAGCGGATGTACCACGCCTCGGCCTCCACGCTGAACCTGGTGCGCGCCTTCACCACCGGCGGTTACGCCGACCTGCGCCAGGTGCACGCCTGGAACCAGGACTTCGTGAAGTCGTCCCCGTCGGGGCAGCGCTACGAGCAGCTGGCGCGTGAGATCGACAACGCTCTGAACTTCATGCACGCCTGCGGGGCGGACCCGGAGGAGTTCAAGACGGTCGAGTTCTACGCCTCGCACGAGGCGCTGCTGCTCGACTACGAGTCCGCCCTGACCAGGGTCGACTCGCGCACCGGGCAGCTGTACGACGTCTCCGGGCACATGGTGTGGATCGGTGAGCGCACCCGGCAGCTGGACCACGCGCACATCGAGTTCGCCTCGAAGATCCGCAACCCGATCGGCATCAAGCTCGGTCCGACGACCACCGCCGAGGACGCGCTGCAGTACATCGAGCGCCTCGACCCGGAGCGGGAGCCGGGCCGGCTGACCTTCATCGTCCGGATGGGCGCCGACAAGGTCCGCGACAAGCTCCCCGAGCTCGTCGAGAAGGTCACCGCCTCGGGCGCCACCGTGGCCTGGGTGACCGACCCCATGCACGGCAACACCTTCGAGGCGGCCTCCGGGCACAAGACCCGCCGCTTCGACGACGTGCTCGACGAGGTCAAGGGCTTCTTCGAGGTCCACAAGGCGCTGGGCACGCACCCGGGCGGTATCCACGTGGAGCTGACCGGTGACGACGTCACCGAGTGCGTGGGCGGCGGCGACGAGATCTTCGTCGACGATCTGCACCAGCGCTACGAGACGGCCTGCGACCCGCGGCTCAACCGCAGCCAGTCGCTGGACCTGGCGTTCCTCGTGGCCGAGATGTACAGGGACCAGTAACGGGTCCGCCTGTTACCGGAGCATGGACTGGGGTGCGGATCACACGATCCGCACCCCTCTCCGCTTTTGTGCTCCGGACCCGGCGGGTAAGGTTAGGTTAGCCTCACCGATCAACGGGGACGGCACATCCGAGAACGACCCGTCGGGAGGTGGACCGCGTGTACGTCTGCAGTTGCTTCGGGATCACCGAGCAGCAGGTCAAGCAGCACGCGGACGGCGGCGCCTGCACCCCCCGCCAGATAGCCTCCGCCTGCAAGGCGGGCACGGACTGCGGATCCTGTGTGCGCCGCATCCAGGCGATCCTGGGCAGGGGAGCCTGCCCTCGCCGTGAACTGGCCGACCAGGGTCAGCCGGTGCTCGCGGAACTCGAGGACGCCGCCTGACGCCGCTTGCTTCCGCCTAGCTCGGCTGCTCGATCTGCTGCGCGAGGTACAGCGGCTCACCGAGCTTCTCGATGAGTTCCAGCTGCGTGTCCAGGTAGTCGATGTGGTGTTCCTCGTCCTCGAGGATCGACTCGAAGATGTTCGCCGACGTGATGTCGCCCTTGGTGCGCATCACCTCGATACCGCGCTTGAGACGGTCGATGGCCTCGACCTCCACCTGCCGGTCGGCCTGGAACATCTCGGTGACCGTCTGCCCGACCCGCACGTGGAAGAGCCGCTGGTAGTTGGGCAGGCCGTCCAGCATGAGGATGCGCTCGGTGAGCTTGTCCGCGTGCTTCATCTCGTCGATGGACTCTTCACGCGTGTACTTGGCGAGCTTGGTCCAGCCCTTGTTGTCCTGGATCCGGTAGTGCAGCCAGTACTGGTTGATCGCCGTCAGCTCGCCGGTCAGCTGCTCATTGAGAAATTCAAGGACCTCGGGGTCGCCCTGCATCGCAGAGGCTCCTTCCACGTGGGAAACCGACAGTTGCGCCGCATGATTCCACTGGTGAAGAAGATCGTCCAGTAAGTCTTCACTTAGTAAGTAAGGGCATGCTTAGTTTTATTTGCCCGTTTTGATGCGGCCCCGGTCAGGGGCATCACCCGGGGTCTGTCAGGATGGAGTCATGGGTCAGCCGCTGGAGCACGAATCGGGAGAAGGGCGCGATTCAGCAGGAGCGACGCAGCCCGAGCTGCCCCCGGGGCAGCGGTTGCAACGCGGCTGGCCGGTCACGCACTACGGGCCCGTCCCCAAGTTCCGGCCCGAGCGCTGGGAGTTCCGGGTCTTCGGCGCCACCGCCGGCGGCGGCAAGCACTGCTGGACCCACGAGGAGTTCACGGCCCTGCCGTACACCACGGTCGTGGCCGATCTGCACTGTGTCACGAAGTTCAGCATGCTGGGCGCCGAATGGGGCGGCATCCCGGCCCGCACGATCCTCGACCTCGCCCCGCCCGCCGACGACGTCACCCATGTGATGGTGTGGGCCGAGTACGGATTCAGCTCCAACCTCCGGCTGTCCGACTTCGACGCTGAGCAGGTCCTGTTCGCCACCCACAAGGACGGCGAACTGCTCACCGCCGAGCACGGCTTCCCACTGCGCCTGATCGTGCCCCACCTGTACGCCTGGAAAGGCCCCAAGTGGGTGCGCGGCGTGGAGTACATGACCGCCGACCGGCGCGGCTTCTGGGAGGAGCGCGGCTACCACAACATCGGCGATCCGTGGCGGGAGCAGCGCTACTCGTACCAGGAGGAGGCCGGGGACGGCCCCGGCCTCTGAGGTCGTCCGCTCGTCAGCAGTCGCGCAGCTTCTTCAGCCGCTCCACGTCCGCCGCGTGTCCCTCCTTGCCTCCCGGCGTCTCGATGATCAGCGGTACGCCCGCGGTCGCGGGGTGCGTCATCAGGGCCCGGAACGGGTCCTCGCCGATGTGGCCCACGCCGATGTTCTCGTGCCGGTCCTTGTGGGCGCCCACTACGTCCTTGGAGTCGTTGGCGTGGATCAGCTTCAGCCGGCCCTCGCCGACCGTGTCCACCAGCAGGTCCAGCGTCTGGTGCATACCGGAGGGGCCGGTCAGGTCGTGCCCGGCGGCGAAGATGTGGCAGGTGTCCAGGCACACGCCGAGCATCGGGTGGGAGTCCAGCGCCTCGAAGTACGGGCCGAAGTCCCACGTCCGCGAGCACAGGGAGGCACCCTGGCCGGCGGTCGACTCCAGCAGCAGGTACGGGTCGTCGTCGTGGGTCAGCTCGTCGAGCAGCGGCAGCAGGTGCTCCCGTACCTGCTTCAGCGCCACCGACCGCTCCCGGCCGCCGGTCGCGCTGCCGGTGTGCACGACCACACCCAGTGCCCCGATCTCCCGGCCCCGGCGCAGCGAGTGCCGCAGCGACTCCACCGACCGCTCCACGGTCGCCTCGGTGTGCGAGCCGAAGTTGATCAGGTAGGGAGCGTGCACGTACGCCGGGACCGACTCCGCCTCGCACGCCGCGCGGAACGCCTCGTCCTGCTTGGGGTTCCCGGCCGGTGTGGCCCAGCCGCGCGGGTTGGCGACGAAGACCTGAACGGTCTCCGCCTCCAGGTCACGGGCGTAGGACAGACCGACGGAATGGAGCCCACCGGCCACGGGGACGTGGCCGCCCACGGGGTTGCGGGAGGGGCCGGACAGCTGATTGTTCACCCGTTCAGGGTGTCATGCGTCCGGCCCTGCCCCGTCCACGGGCCTCCTGCCCGCCGCCGTCACCTGATCTTGATGGTGATCGTCGAGCCCTTGGGCGCGGTCTGGCCGCCCTCGACGGACTGGCTCTTGACCTCGTCGCCGAACAGGCCGAGCAGACCGCGGTCCTCGTCGACCTGGAACCCGGCGCCCTCCAGCGTCCGCGTGGCGTCGTCGACGCTGTCGCCGACCACGTCCGGCACCTCGATCATCTCGGGGCCCTTCGACAGCGTCAGCGTCACCGTGTCACCCTCGGCCGCCGTGCCGCCGGGGACCGGGCTCTGCTTGACGACCTGCCCCTTGTCGTACTCCGAGGAGTTGACCCGCTCGGTCGAGACCTTCACCTTGAGGCCGGCGTCCTCCAGCTCGGACCGGGCGTCGGCCAGGTCGGCACCGGTGACGTCGGGGATGTCGATCGGACTGCCCTTGCTGACGACCAGCGCGACGGCTGAGCCCGCGCGCACCTTCGTGCCGTCGGCCGGCCGCGCGGAGATCACCGAGCCCTTCGGCACGTCCTCGCTGAACTCCCGGGTGACCATGCCCGGCTCGAGACCGTCGTCCTTCAGCAGGGACCGCGCCTTGTCCAGCTTCTGGCCCGCCAGGGCGGGCACCCGCACGTTCTGGGGGCCGTCGGAGATGGTGAGGGACACCGAGTCGTTGCCCCGGATGCGGGTCCCGGCCTTCGGGTCGCTGCTGATGACGGTGCCGCGCTCCACGGTGTCGCTGTAGGCGTGCTCGACCTTGCCGAGGTCGAGCCCGGCGTCCTGCAGCCGGTCCTCTGCCTGGGCCTGGGTCTTCGCCAGCAACGGGGGCACCTCGGTGAACTGGCCCGAGTTGATGTACCAGACACCGGCGCCGATCCCCAGCACCAGCAGGACGGCGACGACGATCGCCATGGGGCCGCGCCGGGACCCCGAGCGGCGCCGGGACGGCGGGGGCGGCGGGGACTCGAAACGGCTGGTGCGGTCGACCGCGGCCTCGGGGCCCTCCTCGTCCTCGTTGACCGGCAGGGGGCGCGGCGTGGTGAGCGCGCGCGGGATCACGCTCGTACGGTCGTCGGTGTTGTCGTGGTCCGCCGTGAGCGCCTGCGGCGGCACGACGTCCAGCTGCTCCGCGGTCAGCCGGCCGCGCCCGTCACGGACCTGCGCCAGCAGCGCCACCGCGTCGTGCGGGCGGATCTCCGGGGCACGGGCGGTGGCCGAGGCCACCATCTCGTCCAGCTCGTACGCCAGACCGGGCACGGCGGCCGAGGGCGGCGGGACGTCCTCGTGCAGGTGCTTGTAGAGGATCACGGCGGGGGAGTCCCCGTCGTGCGGCTTGTCGCCGGTCAGCATCTCGTACAGCATCACGCCGCACGCGTACACGTCGACGCGGGGGTCCGCGGTGCCGTTCTCTATCTGCTCGGGTGCGAGGTACGAGACCGTGCCGAGGACGGTGCCGGTGGTGTTCGTCACGGTGTCGACGGCCCGCACCAGCCCGAAGTCGGCGACCTTGACCCGGCCGTCGTCCCCTATCAGGACGTTCTCGGGCTTCATGTCGCGGTGCACGAACCCGGCGCGGTGCGCGGCGCCCAGCGCGGCCAGCACCGGCTCCAGGATGTCCAGGGCGGCACGCGGCTGCAGGGCCCCGCGCTCGCGCAGCACGTCCCGCAGGGTGCAGCCCGCGACGTACTCCATCGCGAGGTAGACGTACGAGCCGTCGTTGCCCTGGTCGAAGACCTGCACCACGTTCGGGTGGGCCAGGCGGGCCACGGACTTCGCCTCGCGGATGAACCGCTCGACGAACGAGGCGTCGACCGCGAGCGAGGGGTGCATCACCTTGAGGGCGAGGATCCGGTCGAGCCGGGTGTCCACGGCCCGGTAGACCGTGGCCATCCCGCCGACCGCGATCCGCGCGTCGATGCGATACCGGCCGTCGAGCACCTGCCCGACCAAGGGGTCCTGAAGGGTCGTGTCCACGCAGGCGAGTGTACGAGCCACAACTGACACCCACTCGCCGCGCCCACCATCGGGGCATGACTGAAGCGGACCTGTGACGTGCATCGCACGCCCCTGCCCCTGCCGCTGCCGCTGCGGGCAGTCGTGCCGCTGGGGGCGGCACGGGTGGGCGCAGCGGCACCCCGCTCCGCCGGGTTGCGCGCCCACCCCGCCCCAGCGACATCGCACAGCTACTGAAAAGCAGGCCGCTCCGGATCGAGCACGGCAACACCCTCCGTCGGCGAAGACGCCTCCGCGAAATGCCGCCGAGGAATACGCCCCGCCCGATACGCCAACCGCCCCGCTTCCACCCCGTTCCTCATGGCGGCAGCCATCAGCACCGGCTCCTGCGCCCGCGTCACCGCCGAGGCAAGCATCACACCCGCACACCCCAACTCCATCGCCAACGCCACATCGGACGCCGTACCGGCCCCCGCGTCCAGGATCACCGGCACCCCCGCCCGCTCCACGATCAGCTGGAAGTTGTGCGGATTGCGAATCCCCATCCCGGACCCGATCGGCGACCCCAGCGGCATGATCGCCGCGCAGCCGACGTCCTCCAGCTTCCGCGCCAGCACCGGGTCGTCATTGGTGTACGGCAGCACCGTGAACCCGTCGTCGACCAGCGTCTCGGCCGCGTCCAGCAGCTCGATCGGATCCGGCAGCAGTGTCCGCTCGTCGGCGATGACCTCCAGCTTGACCAGGTCCGTGCCGAGGGCCTCGCGCGCGAGACGGGCGGTGAGGACGGCCTCTCCGGCGGTGAAGCACCCCGCCGTGTTGGGCAGCACCCGGATGCCGAGCCGCTCCAGGACGGACAGCACCGAGCCGTGCACCGAGGCGTTCACCCTGCGCATCGCGACGGTCGTCAGCTCCGTCCCGGAGGCCACCAGCGACCGCTCCAGCACGTCGAGGCTGGGCGCGCCGCCCGTACCCATGATCAGGCGGGACGTGAAGGACGTACCACCGAGGACAAACGGATCGTCGGCCATGGTCAGCCTCCTTGGACGGCGGTGAGGACTTCCACACGGTCTCCCTCGGCCAGGGGGGTGGACGGCCACTGCGCGCGCGGGACGACGGTCTCGTTGAGGGCGGCGGCCACACCGGAGGGTGACGTCGTGAGCGAGCTCACGACGGTGGCGAGAGCCGTGTCGGGCCGGACGTCCCGGGGCTCTCCGTTGACGGAGATGTTCATGCGGGCTGCTCCGTGAGTGCGGTGACGGTACTGAAGCGCTTCGGGGTGAAGGGCCGGGCCACCTCGGGCAGTTCACCCGTCGTCAGGGCGTGCGCCAGGGCGTCGCCGGTGACCGGCGTGAGCAGGACGCCGTTGCGGTAGTGGCCGGTGGCCAGCAGCAGACCCTCGAGAGCGGTGGGCCCGAGCAGCGGTGCGTTGTCGGGGGAGCCGGGCCGCAGCCCGGCACGGGTCTCGGTGAGCGGCAGCTCGGTGATGCCGGGGACCAGTTCGTGCGCGTCGCGCAGCAGCTCGTACACGCCGCCGGCGGTCACGGTGGTGTCCCAGCCCGTTTCCTCGCTGGTCGCGCCGACGACCAGTTCGCCACTCGCGCGCGGCACCAGGTAGACCTGGCTGCCGCGGACGACCGCGCGCACCGTCCGGCTCAGGAACGGCCCGTGCCGCTCGGGCATGGTCAGCCGTACGACCTGCCCCTTCACCGGCCGCACCGGCGGCAGCACATCCTCCGGGACGCCGGCGAGCCGACCGCTCAGACTGCCCCCGGCCAGCACGACCTGACCCGCGCCCAGCTCGGTGCCGTCGGCCATGACGACGCCCGTGGCCCGGTCACCCGCGACGGTGAGCCGCTCGGCCAGGACCCGGTGGAAGACCACCCCCGACCGCTCGCACGCGGCGACCAGCGCCCCGGCCAGCCGCCGCGGGTCGATCTGATGGTCGCCGTCGACCCGCAGCCCGCCGCGCACACCCGGTGCGAGCATCGGCTCCAGACGACGGCACTCCCGCCCCGACAGCCACTGCGAGTCGAGGCCCGACCGCTGTTGCAGGGCGTGCAGTTCGCGCAGGTGGGCCCGGTCGTCGGCGTCCAGGGCGACGGCGAGCGTGCCGCACCGGCGGTAGCCGAGGTCGTGACCGGTCAGCTCGGTGAGCTCGGCCGCGAAGGCCGGGTAGCGCCGAGCGGAGGCGAGGTTCAGGCCGAGCAGGGTCTGCTCGCCGTAGTGCAGTTCCGTGACGGCGGCCAGCATGCCGGCCGCGACCTGGGCTGCCCCGCCGCCCGGCCCGGGGTCCACCACGGCCGTGCTGAGGCCCCGCCCCGCGGCCCGCCAGGCCGTGACCAGGCCGATGATCCCGCCCCCGATGACGAGGACGTCTGAGGTTCGCGTACGCGACATGGGCGTCCAGCCCCTCCCTTCGCCGGCATGACCCGGATCAGGTTCGTACGGTCGGAGGCCGCCAGCCTCCCTCTCAGCCCGGTGCGTCCGGGCTCCCGCGAGTGCCTTACGTTGGCCACCAACCCTAGCCCGACGCCCCGTGCCGCAGTAAGGGAGCCTCCGCCCATGGCCCGATCCCTCGACGGTCTCGTCCTCGCCCCGGTGGCCGACCAGGCACCCGGTCAGGTGGGGACCCGCACCCGGTTCACGTACCACGAGCGGGACGGTGAGATCTGGGCCGAGTACACCGGCGGCGACGTCGTACGCGGCCGTCTCGTGGGTACCAGGGAGGGAGACAGGCTGGACTTCCGGTACGTACAGCTCAAGGAGGACGGGACCACGTCCTCCGGGCACTGCGTGTCGAC
This sequence comes from Streptomyces sp. NPDC006372, assembly GCF_040612515.1. Classification (NCBI taxonomy): domain Bacteria; kingdom Bacillati; phylum Actinomycetota; class Actinomycetes; order Kitasatosporales; family Streptomycetaceae; genus Streptomyces; species Streptomyces sp. NPDC006372. Next base: position 20,905 of record NZ_JBEXQJ010000007.1, read on the forward strand.
GGTCGTGGACCTGCCCGACGGGCGGGTCCGGCTGGAGGAGACCTGGGAGTGGGAGTCCCAGCGGGGCAGCGGGACGAGCGTTGTGGAGCAGGTCACGGCGCTCGGGCACTGACTGACAGAACGTCAGTTGTCTATGGTGATCAGGTGAGCGAGCAGACGCAGGAAGCAGGGTCCGCCGAACCGCGGCGAGTGGTCGTGGCGGGCGCGGGCATGGCCGGTGTGCAGACCGCCGTCGCCCTGCGGGAGCAGGGCTTCACCGGCAGCGTCCTCCTGGTCGGCGCCGAGCCCCACCAGCCGTACGACCGGCCGCCGTTGTCCAAGGCCGTCCTGCTGGGCAAGTCCGAGGGCTCCGCGTTCGACGTCGACTTCGAGGCCCTCGGCATCGAGCTGCGGCTCGGCTGCGAGGTGACCGGCCTGCGCCCGGGGGACCGGGAGCTGGACACCGAGAGCGGACCCGTGCCGTACGACGTCCTGGTCGTCGCGACCGGCGCCGAACCGATCCGGCTGCCCGGGGCGGAGGGCGTACCGGGCGTGCATCTGCTGCGCACCCTGGACGACGCCGAGCGGCTGCGGCCGGTGCTGGCCCGGCAGCACGACATCGTGGTCGTCGGCGCGGGCTGGATCGGCGCGGAGTTCGCCACGGCCGCCCGCGAGGCCGGCTGCGCGGTGACCGTCGTGGAGGCCGCCGAACGGCCGCTCGCCGGGGCGCTGCCCGCCGAGGTCGCCGCCCCCATGGCCGGCTGGTACGCCGACGCGGGGGCCGTGCTGCGGACGCAGGCGCGCGTGGAGCGCGTCGAGCCCGGCGCGGTGCTCCTCGACGACGGCACACGGCTGCCCGCGGGCGCCGTCGTCGTCGGCATCGGCGCCCGTCCCGCCACGGCCTGGCTGTCCGGCTCCGGGATCGAGCTGGGCGAGCACGGCGAGATCGTGGCCGACGAGCACCTGCACACGACCGTGCCGGACGTGTACGCCGTCGGGGACTGCGCCTCCTTCCCCTCGGGGCGGTACGGCGAGCGCCTGCTGGTGCACCACTGGGACAACGCCCTGCAGGGGCCGCGCACCGTGGCCCTGAACATCGCCGGCCGGGCCTCGGGGGAGCCGCCGGCGGTGTACGACCCGGTGCCCTACTTCTGGTCCGAGCAGTTCGGACGGTTCGTGCAGTACGCCGGGCACCACGCGGCCGCCGACACGACCCTGTGGCGGGGCGACCCGGCCGGACCGGCCTGGTCGGTCTGCTGGCTGCGCGGTGACCGGCTGGTCGCGCTCCTGGCGGTGGGCCGCCCCCGGGACCTGGCTCAGGGACGCCGCCTGATCGAGTCGGGCACGCCGATGAACCCGACGCTGCTGGCGGATCCGGCGAGGCCCCTCAAGGCGGCGACGGCATAGCGCCGGGAGGTGGGCCGGGGGGCCGTGCGTCCGCCCGGCCGGACCGGTCTGACTTCCTCCTGTCAGTGGGGGATGGCAGGCTGGTTTCCGTGACCGAGATTGACGCAAAGATCGATGCTCTCGTCCCTGCCTGGCTCACCCTCCCCGACATCGCCGAACAGTTCGGCGTCGAGGTGACGCGTGTGCGGCAGCTGGTCAAGGAGGGCCAGCTCATCGCCGTACGCCGTGGTGAGAACCGCGCGCTGCACGTCCCCGCGGCCTTCATCGACGGGGACAAGGTCGTCAAGGGCCTGTCCGGCACCCTGACGCTCCTGCGGGACGACGGCTTCACGGTCGAAGAGATGCTGGAGTGGCTCTTCACCCCCGACCCCAGCCTGCCCGGCACCCCGGCGCAGGCGCTGAACGAGAATCGCGGCACGGAGGTGAAGCGTCGCGCCCAGGCGCTCGCGGTCTGACCGACCTCGACCGAACAACCGTCCGGCCCTGTCGTACGAGCGGGGCCGGGCCTGAACAACCGCCCGGTGTGTGGGCCGGGGCCCGCGAGGCCACGGCCCAGGGGTGGCTCGCGCCTGTCCGGGGCGCGCCACCCTGGCGGGAGCCTCCGATGAGGGCCTCGGCAGTGGTCCGCCCGGGTGAGAGACTCGGGACGCGCCGAGGGGTTGCGTGGCGGTCCCTCGCGGACGGCCGCCCTCTCCGGGACCGGTCACCCTCACGCCTCCGGCGGTCCTCGCCGCCCGTGGACACCCATCGCCCGAGTCACCGGCACCGGGAGACGCCTTCCGCACGCGTGGCACCCTCACCCGGGAGACGCCTGCCGGTCCGGCTGCACCCTGCGCCCGGGCCCCGCCTTCCGCACGGGCCGCACCGGCAGCCCGGCACCACCCGTACGGGCCGCATCCCCGCACCCGTACGCCACCACGAACCAGGGGGACACACATGCCCGGCACAGCCGCCACCACCGCACGCGCCCAGCTCGCCGACGCCCGGGTCTACCTCTGCACCGACGCCCGACGGCGGCAGGGTGATCTCGCCGAGTTCCTGGACGCCGTGCTGGCGGGCGGCGTGGACATCGTGCAGCTGCGGGACAAGGGCATGGAGGCGGCCGAGGAGCTGGAGCACCTGGCCGTCCTCGCCGACGCCTGCGCCCGGCACGGCAAACTGCTCGCGGTCAACGACCGCGCGGACGTCGCCCACGCCGCCGGCTCCGACGTGCTGCACCTCGGCCAGGGCGACCTCCCCGTCCCGGCGGCCCGCGCGATCCTCGGCGACGAGGTCCTGATCGGCCGCTCCACCCACGCCGAGTCCGAGGCCGCCGCGGCAGCCGTCCAGGACGGCGTGGACTACTTCTGCACGGGCCCGTGCTGGCCCACCCCCACCAAGCCCGGCCGCCACGCCCCCGGCCTGGACCTCGTCCGCCACACCGCCGCCCTGGGCACGGACCGCCCCTGGTTCGCCATCGGCGGCATCGACCTCGCCAACCTCGATCAGGTCCTGGAAGCGGGAGCCCGGCGGGTCGTCGTCGTACGGGCGATCACCGAGGCCGAGGATCCGGGTGCGGCGGCGGCCGAGTTCGCGAAGCGGCTGCGAGCGGCGTAGTACGCCCGTTTGTCCAAGCATTTGTCCAGGGTTTTGTCCAAGGAGTGGACAGCAGGGCGACAATTCGGGCAAATGTCCAGGGTCCGGTTGGGGGACCGACCGGCCCTGGCTAACCTGCCGGTATGGCCCTCGGCACCGCATCCATCAGGTCGGACCACGCACGCACCGTCCGCGACATGCTCGCGACCGGCAAGGCGACGTACTCGTTCGAGTTCTACGCACCGAAGACCCCGAAGGGTGAGCGGAACCTGTGGAACGCGCTGCGCCGGGTCGAGGCGGTGGCGCCCGACTTCGTCTCCGTGACCTACGGCGCGGGCGGCTCCACCCGCGCGGGCACGGTCAAGGCGACCGAGGCGATCGCCTCGGACACCACCCTCACGCCGATCGCGCACCTCACGGCGGTCGACCACTCGGTGGCCGACCTGCGCAACATCATCGGCCAGTACGCCGACGCCGGGATCCGCAACATGCTCGCCCTGCGCGGCGACCCCCCCGGGGACCCGATGGGCGAGTGGGTGCCGCACCCCCGGGGCCTCGCCTACGCCGCCGAGCTCGTCGAGCTGATCAAGGCGTCCGGCGACTTCTGCGTGGGCGTGGCCGCCTTCCCGGCGATGCACCCCCGCTCCGCCGACTGGGACACCGACGTCCGCCACTTCGTCGACAAGTGCCGGGCGGGCGCGGACTACGCCATCACCCAGATGTTCTTCCACCCGGAGGACTACCTCCGCCTGCGCGACCGCGTCTCGGCCGCCGGCTGCGACACCCCGATCATCCCCGAGGTCATGCCGATCGCCAGTGTGAAGACGCTGGAGCGGATCGGGTCCCTCACCAACGCCGCGTTCCCGGCCGCCCTGGAAGAGCGGATCCGGACAGCGCAAGACGATCCGGCCGCTGTACGCTCCATTGGTATCGAATACGCCACGGAGTTCTGTGCGCGGCTGCTCGCCGAGGGTGTGCCGGGTCTGCACTTCATCACGCTCAACAACTCCACGGCGACGCTGGAAATCTACGAGAACCTGGGCCTGCACCACCCACCGCAGGCCTAGACCGTTCGCACCGATATACGACACACTGCGTAGCGGCCACTGGGAGAGGGGCGTACATGGGCTGGGCGGTCCTCTACATCGCGTTCGGCATCGTCGCGCTGTGGCTGCTGGGCGAGGTGCTGCTGCAGTACAAGGCGCGGCTGCGCTGGCGGCTGCTCGCCTTCGCCGGTTTCCTCGGAGTCGTGATCGGTGTCCTGATCCCGTCGGTCGTCGTGATCGGACTGGGCGCGGCCGCCTTCGCGGTCGGGCAGACCTACGTCACCCTGTCGTTCCGCAGCGGCTTCTCGTCCGGCTGGGCGATGAACGCGCCGGCACTCGGCGGCGGCAAGGGCCGCCGCGGTGAGCGCGGCCGCCAGGAGCCGACCCTCGAGGTCTCCGGGCTGGAGGCGGCCGGCGGCGGCTACGGCGACGAGGGCGCCGCCTACCGCCACGACACCGCCGCCTACGGCCAGGACGACGACTACGACCGCGACGACGTCTTCACCCCCGCGCGCCAGGGCCGGCCGGCGGACGCCGAGACCACCGCCGTCTACGAGCCGCAGCCCATGCCTGACGACACCGGCTCCTACGGCGTCTACGGCGACACCGGTTACCAGCAGGGCCCGTCCCACGACCAGTACGCCGCCCCGTCCCAGGGCACCGACCAGTCCTACGCCTACGACTACTCGGGCTACGGCCAGCAGCAGGGCTACGACGCGGCCGGCCAGCAGCAGTACGCCGCCTACTCCGACCCGTACATCGGCACCGGGACCTACGGCTCGGGCTCGTACGACTCCGGCTACGGCGACCAGCAGTACTACGGCCAGCAGGCGTACGGCCAGGAGCAGTACGCCGGCACCTACGGCGGCGAGAACCCGCCCGGCGGTGCGTGGGTGCCGCAGCAGCGCAACACCGACGAGTACGGTCAGGAACTGCCGCCGGAGCAGCCCTACCCGTACCAGGGCAACGGGCAGCAGCCGCAGGGGAACGGCTTCGACGAGCAGTACCGTTTCTGAAGCCGGCGGTTCCCCCGCCGGCTACTGCGAGCCCCGGAAGTCCGGCCCCTCCACGATCAGTCCCGCGACCAGCGCGCCCGACATGCCCGCGTGCGGCAGACCGCCACCGGGGTGCGCCCAGCCGCCGACCGTGAACAGGCCCGGTACACGCGTGCTGTTGGACGGATGCAGCAGCCGCCCGCCGGCCGCCGCCAGGGCCGGCACCGGTACCGCCCCGCCGTCCGCGCCCGTCGCGTCCGCGACGTCGGCCGGGGTGCGGACCTCCTGCCAGAGCAGGCGGTCGCGCAGGTCGGGTACGACACGCTCGGCGACCGTGATCATGTTCTCGGCGAGGTCGCCCCATGGCTCGCCGGGCCGGGCGTCGCCGGGCCCGGTGGGCACCACCGTCGTGAGGGTGACCGCCTCGTGGCCCGGGCCCGGTACCAGGGCCGGATCGCCGGGCCGCAGCACCGTGACCGTGGGACGCGGGCGCCGCGCCGCCGGGCCGAACAGGGCCTCCAAGTCGGCCTCGCGGTCCGCCGCGTGCACCACCGTACGGTGCGGCGTGCCCTCGGGGCGGTCGCCGCGCAGGGCCAGCAGCACCGTGAGCCGGCTGGCCGCAGGGGGTTGCGGCGGCACCTCGCCGTCACCCCGCAGCACCGTCCCCGCCGTGAGCCGGCCCAGCAGACCGGGTGCGAGACCGGCGACCACGAAGTCCGCCTCCGCCACTGCCCCGTCGGCGAGTTCCACACCCGACGCCCTGCCGTCCTTCTCCAGGACCCCGGTCACCTCGGCGCCGAAGCGGAACTCGACCCGGCGGGCCACGCACCGCTCGTACACCGCGCGGGCCAGCTCGCGCAGACCGCCGCGCACGTACCAGGTGCCGAAGGCGTGCTCCATGTAGGGCAGTACGGCCGCGCTCGCCGGGGTGGTCCGCGGGTCGAGCCCCTGCTCGACGGCGTGACTCTCCAGGAGGGCGGCGAGCCGGGGGTCCCGCAGTTCCCAGGCGCCGACCTCGGCGAGCGTGCCCGCCCGGCGGGTGCGCAGCAGCCGCTTGTGGGGCACCGCCGGGTACGGTTCGCGCTCGGCCAGCACCTGCCAGTTCGGCCACAGCGGCTCCTCCAGCAGCGGCCGGCGGGTCCGGTCCCAGGCCTCGCGGGCCCGGACCAGGAAGTCCCCCCACCGCTCGCCGGTCCCGGAGCCGAGTGCCTCGTCCAGGGCCGCGACGACTCCCGCGCGCGAGGCGTTCGGCAGGGACACCTCGGTGCCGTCCGCGAACACGTGCCGCGACGAGGGGTCGACCTGGACCAGGTCGACGCACTCCTCCAGCGGTTCCTTGCCGGTCTTGACGAACAGGTCGCGGTGCACGGCGGGCAGCGGGAGCAGGCCGGGGCCGGTGTCGAAGGCGAACCCGTCGCGCTCGAAGCGGCGCAGCGCTCCGCCGTACGTGTCCGTCCGCTCGTACACCACCACCCGGTGGCCCGCTACGGCCAGCCGGGCGGCGGCCGCCAGCGCGCCCATCCCGGCGCCGATCACCGCAATCCGTGCCATGCCAGGGACTTTATCGGCCCCCACCGACAGCCCCCACCGCCAGCCCTCGCCGACGACCTCCGAGTACGGGCGCGGACGCGCTCGTGACCAGCCGGCGGCGGAGCGTTCTGGGGCCGGGTGCGCACCCCTGAGTATCCGTACCTAGCCGGGGAGTTGAGTACCCGCGCGGATGGGGGACGACCTGCGAGAACGAGAGAGTGGAGCCCACGGAGAGGGGCACGGCTCCGGCACCGGCGACACGGGGCGCCGGAACGGGGCCGGCCCGCGATCCGCTCCTTCCGCCGACGACGTCGGCGGGAGCGAGGCACGGGGGAGAACCGGGGGACGACCGAACGGGGGTCCTGCGGGGGGACGTACGGGGGAGCAGGAGAAAACGGGGGAGCAGGGAAGGCGCCGGTTCGAGGTGGCCCGCGGGGGACGCGGCCACACCGGACCGGCGCTTTCACATGTGCACGGGCTTTCGCGTGTGCACGGGGTGGCGTCCGGTCAGCGGCAGCCGCTGACCCGTCCCTGGAGCAGCCGGGACAGGGCCGCGTGGACGTCGTCCAGGGAGCGTTCCGCCTGGAAGGACTTCCAGTCGAGCGCGGCCACCAGGACCATGCCGACCAGCGCGGACGCCGTCAGCGGGACGTCGATCTCGTCGCTGAACTCGCCGCCCTCGACGCCCTCGCGCAGGACGTCCTCCACGACCGCGACGGCCTGCTGCCGGACCACCATCAGCGTGGACTGCCAGGTCCGGTTGGTGCGCCACAGCTCGGCCACGTACAGCTGGGTGAAGGCCGGGTAGCGGTCGATGAAGACCAGCCCCGCGCGGATCATCGCGTCCAGGGCGTCGACCTTGGTGCCGCCGTCCCGGGCGGTCCGCTCCGCCGCTTCCCGCAGGGAGGCGGTGAGGAGGCCCACCCCGTGTCGCAGCAGCTCCTCGAAGAGGACGGACTTGCTCGCGAAGTTGTAGTAGACCGTGCCCTTGGCGACCCCGGCACGTTCGGCGATCTCGTCCACGGTCGTGGCGGAGAACCCCTGCTCGGCGATGAGCGTGACGGCCGCCTCGTAGAGCTTCTGCCGGGTGGCCTCGCGGCGCGTGCTGCCGCCCGACGCGGCACTGCTGCTTTCCATGGCCCTGATTGTCACAGGAACCTTTCCAGGAGAAGTGACGGAAGGGCTCACAGGCTCAGCTCCGGATGCAGCCGGTCCAGTGTCCACACCTGGCGGCGGCGGGCCGCCACCGCGGTCAGCGCCAGGGCACCCGCGGTGAACGCCGTCAGCACCACGCACGCCTGCCACACCGGTTCGAGACCACCGCCCGTGATGAGCCGCCTGAGGGCCTCGACGACGTAGCTCATCGGCAGGAAGGGGTGGAGCGCGTTGAAGAAGCCGGGACTGGTCTGCACGGGGTACGTGCCGCCCGCCGAGGTCAGCTGCAGCATCAGCAGGGCGAGGACGAGGATCCGGCCCGCCGCCCCGAAGCGCGCGTTCAGCCACTGCACGATCGCCGCGAAGCACGCCGTCACCAGGAACAGGAAGCCCACCGTCCCGGCCGCTCGCGTCATCTGAAGACCGACCGCGAAGTGCAGCACCGACATCAGGGCCACCGTCTGGAGCACCCCGATCGCCACCACCGGCAGCCAGCCCGCCAGGGCGATCCGCCACGCCGAGGCGCCGGCGGCGAGCGCACGCCGGTTCATCGGTGTGATCAGCATGTACGCCACCATCGCGCCCACCCACAGGGAGAGCGGGATGAAGTACGGCGCGAACCCGGTGCCGTAGTTGGGCGCCTTGTGCAGGTCCTGGGAGGCGAGCCGCACGGGGTCGGCCATGACCTCGGTGCGCCGGTCGCGGTCCTGCTTGTCGTAGTCGGGGATCTTCTCCGCCCCGTCGTGCAGCCCGCCGGCGAGCTCGCCGGAGCCGCCGACCAGCTTGTAGATGCCGCCGTTGAGGTCGTCCGCGCCGGTCTTCAGCTTGCCGACGCCCTTGTCCAGTTCGACGGCACCGGTCTTGGCCTTGCCGAGCCCCGTGTGCAGCTTCTTCGCACCCGCCGCGACCTTCGCCGCGCCGTCGTTCAGCTTGTTGATCTTCTTGACGGCGTCGTCCAGGTCCTCGGAGAGGTGCGGCGCGCGGTCGGCGAGGGCCTGGGACTGCTTCTGCAGGGTGGCGAGGTTCTTGTCGAGCCGGTCCAGGTCACCGTCCTGGTCCGCGATCAGGGTGTTGAGGTCGTCCGCGATGAGCGTGACGTCGGCGGCGGCGTCCTTGGCCTTCTTCAGGTCGGCGCAGGCGGGGTCGGGCAGCACGGGGTCGTCGCAGCGCCTGGCGTAGACGTCGTCCAGGGTGCCGGACGCCGCGCGGGCGCCCTTGGCGGCGGTCGGGGCCGTCTTCACCAGCGTGCCGAGGTGCTTGCGGATCACCCCGGAGGAGTCGGCGACGAGCTGGGCCGTGTCGCCGATGGTCTTCTCGTTGCCCTGGAGGAAGGGGCCCACCTTGCCGGCCGTGCCGTTGACCCGGTCGGCGAGCTGCTGCGTGCCGTTCGCGACCCCCCGGGTGCCGTCCTCCACGGCGCCCGCGCCCTTGGTGAGCTTCCTCAGGGCCGTGGACAGCTCGCCGCTGCCGTCCTTGGCGTCCTTCAGGCCGTCGGCCAAGTCCTTGGAGCCCTTCTCGGCCTTCCCGATACCGCCGTTGAGCTTGTCGGCCCCCTTCGCCGCCTGCACGGTCTTGCCGTGGATGTCGGAGAACGACACGAAGATCCTGTCCAGGAAGGACCGCGAGGTCTTCGTGGACGCGGCCTGCCGCACCTCGCTGAACACCGTCCGGGAGATCTGCCCGACGATGTAGTTGTTCGCGTCGTTGGTACGTACCTGGAGGGCGCCGGTCTCCGGGGAGTTCCCGGAGCTGGAGGCGATCCGCTCGCTGAAGTCGGCCGGCAGGGTGAGCGACAGGTAGTAGGTGCCGTCCTCGACGCCCTCGCGGGCCTCGGCGGCGCTCACCTCCTGCCAGTCGAAGGTCCTGCTGTCCCGCAGCCCCTTCGTGATGTCGTCGCCCGCCGTGATCTTCTTCCCGCCGGCGGTCGCCCCCTTGTCGTCGTTCACCAACGCCACGGGGATACGGTCCAGACGGCCGTACGGGTCCCAGAACGACCAGAGGTACAGCGCGCCGTACAGCAGCGGCAGCACCAGCAGTGCGACCAGCGCGGCGCGCGGCAGCTTCCCCCGGCCGAAGCGGCGGAGCTCAAGAGCGGCCAGTTTCGGTGAGCGCATCGGCCTTCTCCTCTCCCTGGTCGGCATCGGCGTTCTCGGTGTCTGTGGTGTCGTCGGTGTCGTCGGTGTCTGCGGCGGCCGAGTCGGACGCGTCGTCCCGGCTCTCCTGTGTGGACACCCGGAGGGCGCCTTCGGGGGCCTCGGCGCACACGGCCACGACCGTCGTGCCGGCGTCGGCGAGGGAGCTGAGCAGGGCCCAGACCTCGTCCCGTTCGCCGTCCGAGAGCTTGAGGTCGGTGTCGTCGATCCCGAGCAGCAGCGGCCGGCCGACCAGGGCGAGCGCGACCGACAGCCGCAGCGCCTCCAGTCGCTCCAGATCGCGTACGGCGGTGCGCGGCCCCTTGGGCAGCGTCTCCAGGTCCAGTCCGGCGGCGGCCAGCGCCTCGTCGACGCGGCGCCCGGCCTCGGCCGCCCGCTCGCTCCGGGGACGCAGCAGACCGCGCAGCGAGTCGCCGAACCTCCGCTGGAGCAGGGCCCGTTCCCGCAGGTGCTCGCCGACCGTCAGGGCCGGGTCGAGGTCGGTGACCCCGGGCACGTGGGCCAGGCCGCTGAGGCCGCGCACCGCCGGCATCTGCTTCGGCAGCCGGGCCTCGCCCACGGCCGCCGCGCCCTCCGTGAGCTTCATCCGCCCCGTCAGCGCGAGCAGCAGGCACGTACGGCCGGACCCGGACGGACCCTCGATCGCGACGAGCGCCCCCCGCTCGGCGTCGAAGGACACCCCGCGGAACGCCCATCCGCGTGGTCCCTTGATCCCCAGGCCCTCGGCGGCGACCCGGACCCCTCCCACTCGTTCCCCCACGAGTCTCCCTCGATCGTGAAACAGATTTGAACTGACTGGTCAGTGCAAAAACTACTCCGAACCTACGATCGAGGCAAAACAGCAGGTCAGAACGGATTGTCAGTGCCATACCTCACGATGGGTCACATACGGCACTCCGTGGCAGGACGTGCCGTCACGCAGACGACAGGAGGTTCGTCATGGCCAGCTACCACGCAAGCGCCGCCCGCCGGCGCCGCGCCACCGGCCCTGCCCCCTCACTGACCGGCCCGGCGAGCGACGTACACCCCGTGCTGCGCCGGGCGACGGCCCCGCCCGCCGCCCTCGACCTGCTCGCCCAGGCCCGCGCGGGCCTCGACGAGGCCACCGCCCTCGAAACGGCGAACGAGCGCTACGCGACGGCCCACCTCGCCGCCCTGCGCACCGCGGCGGCCGTGCTCGCCGCCCGCGGCCGGCCGGAGACCTCGTCCCGGGCCCGGGCCAAAATCAGGAGCGCTTGGGAAGTGCTCCCCGAGATCGCGCCCGAACTGACCGAGTGGAGCGCGCTGTTCGCCTCCGGGGCCCGGCGTCGCGCCCGGGCCGAAGCGGGCATCCAGGGCGCGGCCACCAGCCGGGACGCCGACGACCTGATACGCGACGTGGCGATGTTCCTCCGCATCGTCGAACGCATGCTGGTGCTGCAGCCGGTCCTCCCGCAGCCGCGCCAGGACCGGGACCGGCCGGAGGACCCGGGGGCGGGGAGGGACATGCCGGACGCGGGCTGACGAGGGCCGGCGGCGCGCTGCCCCACCGGGGCCCGGCCATGCCGCCCGCCCTGCCGGAGGCAATAGGGTGGGGGACGCCTGAAGTCTTCCCTCCCCGTCGCCGGGACCGGGGAAGGCGCCCCGTTCGCTCCGCCGCGCAAGAGGCGGTGCCGCGCCGAGGAGTCAACTGACGTGTCGGACCCGATGCGCCCCCGCGCCTCACTCCGTACCGCCGTGGTCTGGGAGGTCCTCCAGGATGCCCTGGACCGCCGGGTCAAGGCCACGGGTCGGGAGTCGCTGGACGTCCTCGACACCGGAGGCGGCAGCGGCAACTTCGCGGTGCCCGTGGCCCGCCTCGGCCACCGGGTCACCGTCGTCGACCCCAGCCCCAACGCGCTGTTCGCCCTGGAGCGCCGTGCCGCCGAGGCCGGAGTGGCCGACCGTGTGAAGGGCGTGCAGGGCGACGCCCACGGCCTCTTCGACGTGGCCGAGCGTGGCGCCTACGACGTGGTGCTGTGCCACGGCGTCCTGGAGTACGTGGACGACCCGGCCGAGGGCGTGCGCAACGCGGTGGCCGCCCTGCGCACGGAGGGCGTCCTCAGCCTGCTCGCCGCCGGTCTCGGGGGCGCCGTGCTCTCCCGCGCCCTCGCCGGTCACTTCAAGGAGGCCAGGCAGGCGCTCGACGACCCGAACGGACGATGGGGCACGGGTGACCCGGTCCCGCGCCGCTTCACCGCAGACCAGCTCACCGGCCTGGTCGAGGCCGCCGGCCTGCGGGTCGGTGCCGTGCACGGCGTGCGGGTCTTCGCCGACCTCGTGCCCGGCGTCCTCGTGGACACCGAGCCCGGGGCCGTGGAAGCGCTGCTGAAGCTGGAGGAGGCCGCGGCCGAGCTCCCGGCCTTCCGCTCCGTGGCCACGCAGCTCCATGTGCTCGGTGAGACCGGTGAGGCTGCTGAAACCAGTGGGGCCAGTGAGACCGATGGGGCTGCCGGGGCCTGAGTCCCTTCTTGAGGTACCGCCGCTGATCAGCAGGTTGACTGTGCATGGAGTACGCCACAGGCCCCCCGAACGGGGGCTTGGCGCCGTATGATCGAGGGAGACCGTTCCGGCATGACGGATCGGCCGCCGGGGAATGGAAGCCTCAGCGAGCCGGGACGTCCATGGCGGGTTCCGGTTGGCCAGTTGGCGCAGAGGGGCGGGTTTCACGGGGGCGATTCCCTGCCTATCCTGAAGGGACCCCCGGGTCGCCCCGGCGACTGCACGATGAGGAGGACTCCGTGCCGCTCTCGGAGCACGAGCAGCGCATGCTCGAGCAGATGGAGCGAGCGCTGTACGCCGAAGATCCCAAGTTCGCGACGGCGCTCGAGGGAAGCGGGCTGCGTACGTACACCCGGCGACGGGTCTACCAGGCGGTCGCGGGCTTCCTCGTAGGTATTGCGCTCCTCATGGCCGGTATGGTCGCCAAGCAGGTCTGGCTCAGCGTCGTGGGCTTCCTCGTCATGCTGGGCTGCGCGGTGCTCGCCGTGACCGGCTGGCGCAAGGCCCTCAAGCCGGGGGAACAGGCGGCCGGAGCCGGAGGACAGCAGGCCCGCCGTCAGGGCCGGCAGCGGCGCTCCATGATGGACCGCATCGAGCAGCGCTGGCAGAAGCGCCGCGACGAACAGGGCGGCCATTAGCCACATCAGCCCCGGAGCGCAGCGCTCCAGGACTGCGTGAAGACGTGAGTCAGGGGGTGACCACCAAGCCGGTGGTCACCCCCTGACGTATGTCAGCGCGCCTCGTCCCGGGGCAATTCTTTCGTTCAGCAGGAAAGCCCCGGTTCCCCGGCCCGGGGAACCGGGGCTTTCCGGCGTCCTCAGCCCTGCTGTCCCGACGCCTTGCGCCACGTCGGCCTCGCCGCCAGGACGCGGGCCCGCAGCCCCGACCACCAGGCCGACACCGCCCACAGCACGCGCACCGTGGAGCGGGGGACGAGGACCGCACGAAGCCGTGCCCCGCGGCCGACCGCCGCGCTCAGGCCCGCCGCCGCACGGCGCACGTCCTGCGTGAGACCCGGCACCGGGCGGGGACGCGGGGCGTACAGGACCTGCTCCACCGCGTTCGCCACCCGGTGCACCGAGGCCGCGGCCGTCGCCTCGAGCTCGCCCAGCCGGACGATCCGGGCGGCTGCCTTGCGGGGGGTCAGGGACTCGTCCGGCGGGATACCGAAGTCCCACGCGGTGTCCGTCAGCTCCTGCCAGAGGGCCAGCGTGTGCGGCGCCTCGTCGGCTTCGCCGCGGCCGTGGGCCCCCAGCCGTACCGCGCGGGTCCGCTTGCGCCACAGCATCGGGGCCAGGGGGAGCGCCAGCACGGCGAGGCCGGCCAGGGCCCAGCCCACCATCGCGTACCACCTCGGGCCGTCGTCGTCCGTGGGCAGCGCCGCCTGCGGGGACTCAGCTCCGCAGCCGCCGTCCAGCTTCTTCTGCTCCGGCGTGCAGCTCTCGCTCGCCGAGGGCGTCGCGGAGGGCGCGGCGGACGACGTCTCGGTCGGGCGCGCCGCGTCCGGCACCGAGCTGCCGGAGTCCTCCGGCAAGGTGTAGGGCGGCAGCGATCCGCGGTTCGGGGTCGGCTCGAAGCGGGTCCAGCCCACGCCCTCGAAGTACAGCTCGGGCCACGCGTGCGCGTCGCGCAGCCCCACCGACACCGAGCCGTCCGCCTGCGGGGAGCCCGGTGCGAAACCCACCGCGACCCGGGCCGGTATGCCCAGGGAGCGGGCCATCGCGGCCATCGCGAAGGAGAAGTGCACGCAGAAGCCCTGCTTGTCCCTCAGGAAGCGGGCGATCCCCTCCGAGCCGCTGCCGACCTGCACCTGGGTGTCGTACTCGAAGCCGCCGTTCACGGCGAACCAGTCCTGGAGCTTGACCGCCCGGTCGTACGGGTTGCCGGCGCCCGCGGTGACCTGGCGGGCCGTGCGGCCCACCACCGCCGGAAGCGAGTCGGGCAGCTTGGTGAAGTCGCGCTCGATGGACGCCGGCGGAGGCCCCGCCGTGGCCAGCTGCTCCGCCGTCGGCTGCACGTCCAGGCTCTTGACCTGGTAGGTCAGGCCGCGGGTGTTCTGGCCGTGGTCGCCGACGAGGGTCATGCCCAGCGGTTCGTAGCGCCAGTTGCCCTTGATGTCCACACCGCTCGGCGGGTACGGCATGGGCAGCCAGTCCTGGGCGTACCAGCCGGCCGCCGTGATGGTGCTGTCGACCTCCGTGCGCTTGACGTCGGGGCCGAGGCCGATCGGGGTGGGGAAGGTGCCGTCGGGGACGGCGGTGATGGACCGCCGGGAGGGCTTCCAGGTGGTGCCGTCGAAGTCGTCCAGGGACACGATCCGCAGATACAGGTCCGAGACGTCGGCCATCTTCGTCTTCACGGAGAGGACCTGCCTGTCCTCGTCGACGTTCAGACTGTCGCGCAGCGACACCAGCGGGTTCACGGCCGAGATCGTCCCGCCGCCGCCCGCGCCGCCGCCCGCGCCCGTGCCCACCGAGTCCAGCAGGCCGCCGTTCATCGCGGGCAGGCCGAGCGGCACCACCAGGGCGATGCCCAGCGCGACCACGCCGATGCGCCGGCCGGTGCGGACCGGAGCGAGCACGCCGCTCGGCTCCCCGCCGGCCGTGCGCGAAGACCCGCCGAAGACCCGGCCCCACTGGGAGAGCCGGTCCCGCCCCTCGGCCAGCAGCAGCATCAGATAGCCGCCCGCCGCCACCAGGAACCACAGCCAGTCGGCGTCCCCGTCGGACAGCCCCGCGGCCACCGAGTACAGCGCGAGCAGCGGCAGTCCGGCCGGGGCGGCGCTGCGGAAGGTCACCGCGAGGGTGTCCACCAGCAGCCCGATGATCAGGACGCCGCCGACGAGCATTAGCCGGATGCCGTCGGACTCCAGCGGTGCCGGTATCGCGTACCGCGCTATGTCGTCCCCGCCCTGGCGGAGCAGGAGCGCGAAACGGTCGAGGGCCTCGGGCCCGGGCACGAGCCCCACGAGGGCCTGCTCACGGGCGAAGGCGAACGTCAGCAGCAGCACCGTGACCACGGCCTGTGCCGCCACCGTCAGCGGACGCGCCAGCGGTACCCGGCGGGCCGCGGCGCCCACGCCCGCCTGCACGGCCAGCAGGAAGGCCGCCTGCACGATCCACGTGGCCGGCTTGACGAGGGGCAGCAGGGCGCACGCGGCCATCAGCGTGGCCGCCCACGCGCCCAGCGTCAGTCGAACCCGCCCGCTCATCACGGTCCCTCCCCGCTCGCGGCGGCCACGCCCCTGCGTTCCCGGTCCGCGTGCCGCCACAACTCGTCCAGGGAAGCCCCCCGTGGCACGCCCACGGCCGTCCACCCCGCCTCGCGCAGCATGCGCAGCCGCTCCCCGCTCCCCTCCAACGGACCGGGCACGTCGCTCGGTTCCCGCACCCAGGTGTCGCTGTCCAGCACGAAGGCCACCGCTGCGGAGCTGCGCTGGCGCATCCGGGCCACCACGGCCGCCTGCTCCTCGTCCAGGTCGCCGAGGAACGCCACCAGGAGCCCCTCGTTCCCGCCGCGCAGCACGTCGTAGGCCCGCGACAGGCCCGCGCCGTCGGAGTGGTCGATCACCGCGAGGGTGTCCATCATCAGCCCGGCCGCGTCCGCCGACCCCTGGCTCGCGCCCGCGAAACCGTCACCGCCCTCGCCGGGCACCGCGGTGCCGGTGTCCGTCAGCAGCCGCACGGAGAAGCCCCGTTCGAGCATGTGCACCAGCACGGACGCGGCGCCCGACACCGCCCATTCGAAGGCCGAGTCCGGGCCCGCGCCCGCGAAGGCGATGCCCCGGGTGTCGAGCAGCACCGTGCAGCGGGCGCGCTGCGGCTGCTCCTCGCGGCGCACCATCAACTCGCCGTAGCGGGCGGTGGAGCGCCAGTGCACGCGCCGCAGGTCGTCGCCGTAGCGGTAGCCGCGCGGGATCACGTCGTCCTCGCCGGCCAGCGCGAGCGAACGCTGCCGTCCGTCGCCGTAGCCCTTCGCCTCGCCGCTGAGCCGCACCGGCGCCAGCGGCTCCACGCGCGGGATCACCGTCAGGTTGTCGTACGTCGAGAAGGACCGGGTCAGCTCGCACATGCCGAACGGGTCGGTCAGGCGCAGCTGGAGCGGACCCAGCGGGTAGCGGCCGCGCAGGTCGGAACGCACCCGGTAGGACACCTCGCGCCGGCCTCCCGCCTCCACCCGGTCGAGCACGAAGCGGGGCCGCGGGCCGAGCACGTACGGCACCCGGTCCTGGAGCATCAGCAGGCCCGTGGGCAGGCGCGAGACGTTGTCCATCCGCAGATGGACCCGGGCCTCGCTGCCGGCGGGCACACGCGCGGGGGAGAGGCGGCGGCTGCCCGCGACCCGGTAGCGCGTGCGGTACAGCACCGTCGCGCACACCAGCGGCAGCACCGCCAGCAGCAGGCCCACGCGCAGCAGGTCGCCCTGCCCGAGCACGTACGAACAGACGGCGGCCGCGACTCCGGCGGCCAGGAAGGAGCGTCCGCGGGTGGTCAGACCGGCGAGGGCGGTGCGGACGCCGCCCTTCTCGCCCCGGTCGGCGTCCGCGTGTCCCGTCCCCGCGGTCGTCATCACAGCGTCCGCGGCGGTTGCTGGGGATACGCGGGCACATTCCGGCCCAGGCCGCCGAAGCCGCTCTGCTGCTGGGGCGCCGCGGGCACCGGGGTGCGCTGCAGGATCTCCTCGACGACCTGCTCGGAGGTACGGCGGTTGAGCTGGGCCTGCGCGGTGGGCAGCAGCCGGTGGGCCAGCACGGCGACGGCGAGCGCCTGCACGTCGTCCGGCAGGGCGTACTCCCGGCCGCTCAGGGCCGCGGAGGCCTTCGCCGCGCGCAGCAGGTGCAGCGTCGCGCGCGGGGAGGCGCCCAGTCTCAGGTCGGGGTGGGTGCGGGTGGCACCGACCAGGTCCACCGCGTAGCGCCGGACCGGCTCGGCGACGTGGACACCGCGCACCGCCTCGATGAGCTTGAGGATCTCGTCCGCGTGCGCCACGGGCTGGAGGTCCTCCAGCGGGGAGACCCCGCCGTGCACGTCCAGCATCTGCAGTTCGGCCTCCGCGCTGGGGTAGCCGACCGAGACCCGGGCCATGAAGCGGTCGCGCTGGGCCTCCGGCAGCGGGTAGGTGCCCTCCATCTCGACCGGGTTCTGCGTCGCCACCACCATGAAGGGGCTGGGCAGCTCGTAGGTCTTGCCGTCGATGGTGACCTGGCGCTCCTCCATCGACTCCAGGAGCGCGGACTGCGTCTTGGGCGAGGCGCGGTTGATCTCGTCGCCGATCACGACCTGCGCGAAGATCGCGCCCGGCTTGAACTCGAAGTCGCGGCGCTGCTGGTCCCAGATGGACACACCGGTGATGTCCGACGGCAGCAGGTCGGGCGTGAACTGGATGCGCCGAACCGAGCAGTCGATGGACCGCGCCAGTGCCTTGGCCAGCATCGTCTTGCCGACTCCCGGGACATCCTCGATCAGCAGATGTCCCTCGGCGAGCAGTACCGTCAGCGAGAGCCGTACGACCTCGGGCTTGCCCTCGATCACGCCTTCCACCGAATCCCGCACGCGCTCCACCACGGCGGTCAGATCATCTCCCACCCTCGAGAAATCTCGGGCGGGAGGACCCCCACGGCCAGCTCGATCGTCATAGGTCGTCACCCGGCGCTCCTCGGCCTTTCCCGTGCTCTCAGGAAGCACGGAATACCCCATTTTCCCGAGCCGACGCCGCATGACGCGGACCGGCCCACCCCGAACCACGGGCACCACGCGCGAAACGTTCCGCGTGACACCACCCCCGCATTCTTGCTGCCGTTACCGATTCGTGTCACTCGACTGTGGACAACTGGCCGCGATATGTCGGTCTTGCGGCCTTTTCGAACGTGTGACTGACAGGCTTTCGACAGCTGCGGCAGGTGGCCTTCCGGGGTGGGCGGGCCCGGCGCCCAGGTCAGGAGGCCGGGTCGATCTCCCGCAGCAGGCCGGTCGTCACGTCGTAGACGAATCCGCGCACATCGTCGGTGTGCGGCAGGAAGGGCGAGGTGCGCACCCGCTGCATCGACTGCCGTACGTCCTGCTCGGCGTCCTGGAAGGACTCCACCGCCCAGGACGGGCGCTGGCCCACCTCGGCCTCCAGGTCGCCCCGGAAGTCCTCGGTGAGGGTCTCCATGCCGCAGCCGGTGTGGTGGACGAGGACCACGCTCCGCGTGCCGAGCTTGCGCTGGCTGATGGTGAGGGAGCGGATCACGTCGTCCGTGACCACACCGCCCGCGTTGCGGATGGTGTGGCAGTCGCCGAGCTCCAGGCCGAGTGCGCCGAGCGTGTCGAGGCGTGCGTCCATGCAGGCCACGACGGCCACGTGCAGAGCGGGCTTGGCGTCCATCCCGGCGTGGCCGAAGGCGGCGGCGTACTGGGCGTTCGCCGCAACGATACGGTCCGTGACCGTGCCGCCACCCGCTGTGGCGTTCTCCGAACCCGTGGGTACCGATGCAGAAGTCGTCATAGTCATGACGTTACTGGTCACACCCTGTCCAGGCCTCCTGTGGGAGTGGACAAAGATTGTCAGCGAGCTGTGGTGGTGAGGTAACCCACATGGGCGGCGCGGGTGTCTCCGTGCGGGTGATTTCGCGCGCCCTGCCGCGTCTTTCGCGCCGACCGCCGCGACGCGCAGGCCGGTTGATTGACCGGCAGACAGGGTGGACTAAAGTGACGCGAAGCGGGAGGCGAGACCCCTCGCTGGACTGTTCTTCCCGGAGACCCGGCGACGCCCGGAGTTCTCCCCACGTGCGCGGCGCGTACGTACGGCTCGGCCTCCTCCCGCTCCCGGCCGGCTGACGCTTCCGGCGCCGGCAGGCCTCCCCTTCACGAGCGGGCGGGGACCCGGCGGTGCGTACGGCCGCGCCCGGATCTGAGAGGGCCCCTTGAGCGAGAGTCGACACGTCCCGGTGATGCTCCAGCGGTGCCTGGATCTGCTGGCACCCGCGCTGGAGGGCCCGGGCGCGGTGGTCGTCGACTGCACCCTCGGTCTCGGCGGCCACAGTGAGGCGCTCCTCGAGCGGTTCCCCGAGGCCCGGCTCGTCGCCCTCGACCGCGACAAGGAGGCCCTGCGCCTGTCCGGCGAGCGGCTCGCGCCCCACTCGGAGCGGGCCACCCTCGTCCACGCCGTGTACGACGAACTCCCCGAGGTGCTGGACAAGCTCGGCATCCGGCGCGTGCAGGGCGTGCTGTTCGACCTCGGCGTCTCCTCCATGCAGCTCGACGAGGCCGACCGCGGCTTCGCCTACGCGCAGGACGCCCCGCTCGACATGCGCATGGACCAGACGACCGGAGCCAGTGCCGCCGAGGTCCTCAACACCTACCCGCCGGGCGAACTCGTGCGCATCCTGCGCGCGTACGGCGAGGAGAAGCAGGCCAAGCGGATCGTGGCCGCCATCGTGCGGGAGCGGGAGAAGGAGCCGTTCACCAACAGCGCGCGGCTGGTCGAACTGATCCGGGACGCGCTGCCGCAGGCCGCCAAGCGCACCGGCGGCAACCCGGCCAAGCGCACGTTCCAGGCCCTGCGCATCGAGGTCAACGGCGAACTCGCCGTCCTGGAACGGGCCATCCCGGCCGCCGTGCAGGCCCTCGCCGTGGGCGGGCGGATCGCTGTGCTGTCGTACCACTCGCTGGAGGACCGGCTGGTCAAGCAGGTGTTCGCAGCGGGCGCCGCCACCACCGCGCCGCCCGGGCTGCCCGTCGTGCCCGAGCGGTACCAGCCGCGGCTCAAGCTGCTCACCCGTGGTGCCGAACTCCCCACCGAGGAGGAGATCGCCGAGAACCGGCGCGCGGCACCGGCGCGGCTGCGCGGAGCGCAGCGCATCAGGGAATCCATCGAATGAGGGCCGTGAGCCACGTGCAGGGCGGGCGGGTGCCCGGGACCCGAGGGAGCGTGAGTGAGCAGTAAACCCGAACTGAAGGGCAGGGCGGCACGTCTCGCGCGGCTCTTTCCGACCGGCCCCGGACAGGCGGCCCGCACGCCCTTCGTCTTCCTGGTGGTCCTCCTGCTCGGCGGCGGCCTCATCTGCCTCCTGGTGCTGAACTCGGCCCTCAGTGAAGGCGCGTTCAAGCTCGACGACCTCCAGCGCGAGACCAAGAGCCTCACCGACGAGGAGCAGGCCCTCCAGCGGGACATCGACGCCTACTCCGCTCCCGAGGCCCTCCAGCGCCGCGCCCGTGAACTCGGCATGGTCCCGGGCGGCGACCCCGCCTTCCTCGACCCCGACGGCACCGTCAAGGGCGTCCCCAGCGCCGCCCCCGGCGTCTCGCGGACCGCCGCGCACATCCCCCTGGTGCTCGCCCCCGAGGCCATGACCAACGGCCTCGCCCCGACCCCCGGCAGGTGACGGAAGTGGATGACCACCACGGCAGGCAACCACCCCGCCGCCGCGTACCCGGCCCCGCCAGGCCCGTCCGCCCCGACGGGCGACGCCGGCCCGGGCCCGGTGCCCGGCCCGCACGGCGCCCGGCGCAGGGACGCCCGGGAGCGCCCCGGCCCCTCCGGCTGGGCAGCCCCCGGCCCCGGCTGCGCCTGGTCGGGCTCGGGCTGACGCTGGTGCTGATCGCCTTCGTCGTACGGCTCTTCCAGGTGCAGGCCGTCGACGCGAGCACCTACGCCGCGAAGGCCGAGCAGAACCGGTACGTCGGGCAGGTGCTCGCCGCGGACCGGGGCGAGATCACCGACCGGTCCGGCGTGGCCCTCGCGACCAGCGAGGACGCCTACGACATCACGGCCGACCCCACGATGTTCGCCCCCGGCATGCTGAAGATCGGCGACGGGCCCGAGCAGGCCGCCGCGCTGCTCGCGCCGATCCTCGGACAGGACCAGGAGACGCTGGTCAAGAAGCTGCGGCCCAAGAACACGGCCCTGCGGTACGTCAAACTGGCCTCCCGGCAGACCCCGCAGGTCTGGAAGCAGATCAAGGACCTGAAGTCCGCGCTCGCCAAGAAGGCGGAGACGGACAAGTCCACGCACAACGTCCTCTCGGGCGTCTTCTCCGTCGCCACCAGCAAGCGGGTGTACCCGAACGGCGACCTCGCAGCCGGGATACTGGGCTGGGTCAACGGCGAGGGCAAGCCGGGCGGCGGCATCGAACTGCAGCTCAACAAGCAGCTCGCCGGCAAGGACGGCAAGATCCGCTACGCCCAGTCCGGCGGCCGGCTCGTGCCCACCGCGGGCTCCACCGAGACACCCGCCGTGCCCGGCAGCGACGTCGAGCTCACCATCGACCGCGACATCCAGTGGGCCGCCCAGAAGGCCATCTCCGACCAGGTGCGCGAGTCCGCGGCCGACCGCGGCTACGTCATCGTCCAGGACACCCGCACCGGCCAGATCCTGGCCATGGCCAACTCACCCGGCTTCGACCCGAACGACCTGTCCGACGCCGACCCGGCCGCCCTCGGCAACGCCGCCGTCCAGGACGCCTTCGAACCCGGCTCCACGGCCAAGGTCATGTCGATGGCCGCCGTCCTGGAGGAGAACGCCGCCACCCCGATGACGCACGTCGTCGTGCCCAACCGGCTGCACCGCGGCGACCGGCTCTTCAAGGACGACATCGACCACCCGACCTGGTACCTGACCCTCAACGGCGTCCTCGCCAAGTCCAGCAACATCGGCACCATCCTCGCCACCGGCCAGCTCGGCAAGACCCAGGCCGAGGCCAACAAGGTCCTCTACCGCTACTTGCGCGCGTTCGGCCTCGGCAGCGAGAGCGGCCTCGGCTTCCCCGGCGAGACCAACGGCATCCTGGCCCCGCCGGACAAGTGGTCGACCTCGCAGCAGTACACGATCCCTTTCGGCCAGGGCGTCTCGCTCAACGCCATGCAGGCGGCGTCCGTGTATTCGACCATCGCCAACGGCGGCGTCCGCGTCGAACCCACTCTCGTCCGCGGCACCACGGGCTCCGACGGCCGCTTCACCCCGGCCCCCGAGCCCGGGAAGAAGCGGATCGTCAGTGCGAAGACGGCGAAAACGCTCGCCCAGATGCTGGAGTCCGTCGTGGACGACGAGGAGGGCACCGGCACCAAGGCGCGCATCCCCGGCTACCGCGTGGCGGGCAAGACGGGCACGGCCAACCGCGTGGATCCGGCCACCGGCAAGTACCACGGCTACACCTCGTCCTTCGCCGGGTTCGCGCCCGCCGACCAACCCCGCGTCACCGTCTACTGCGCCATCCAGAACGCCACCAGCGGCAGCTACTTCGGCGGCCAGATCTGCGGCCCCGTCTACAAGCAGGTCATGGAATTCGCGCTGAAGTCCCTCCAGGTCCCGCCGACCGGGGCCAAGCCCGCGAAGCTGCCGGTCACCTTCGGCCGCTGATCGGCCACAGCCCCGATCAGCACGGAACCAGCCAGGAACCACCTCGTGACAACGATCACCCCCGACCCCGGGAACCAGAGCGCTGCCCGCCCCTCACTTCGCCCGGAGGCGGGTACGCCCGGTACGCTCACCGCCGTGCCACACGCTGATCAGTCCCAAACCACCCAGAAGGGCCATCCCGTGACATACCCCGGGCCGCCCAGGCCGGCGCAGGTCTCCGCCACACTCCTCGCGGAACTCGCCGATCAGCTGGGTGCCACCAGGCCGGAGAGCGCCGCCGAGGTCACGGGCATCACCCATGACTCCCGCGCCGTGCGCCCCGGCGACCTGTACGCCGCCCTCCCGGGCGCCCGGCTGCACGGCGCCGACTTCGTCAACCAGGCCGCGGGCCTCGGCGCCGCCGCCGTGCTGACCGACCCGACCGGCGCCGAGCGCGCCGCCGCGTCCGGACTGCCGGTCCTGGTCGTCGACGACCCGCGCGCGCGGATGGGCGAGCTGGCCGCCACGATCTACGGCCACCCCGGCCGGGACCTGCTCCAGATCGGCATCACCGGCACCTCCGGCAAGACCACCACCGCCTACCTGGTCGAAGGCGGCCTGAAGACGGTCAGGTCCACCGGCCTGATCGGCACGGTCGAGATGCGCATCGGCGACGAACGCATCAAGTCCGAGCGCACCACCCCCGAAGCCACCGACCTCCAGGCCCTGTTCGCCGTCATGCGCGAGCGCGGTGTGGAGGCGGTCGCCATGGAGGTCTCCAGCCACGCCCTGGTCCTCGGCCGCGTCGACGGCTGTGTCTTCGACATCGGCGTCTTCACCAACCTCAGCCCGGAACACATGGAGTTCCACTCGGGCATGGAGGACTACTTCCAGGCCAAGGCGCAGCTCTTCACGCCGAAACGCGGCAAACTCGGCGTGGTCAACGTCGACGACGAGTACGGGCGCCGGCTGGCGAACGAGGCCACCGTCCCGGTCGTCACCTACTCCGTCGAGGGCCACCCCGACGCCGACTGGCGCGCCGAGGGCGTCGTGGTGGGCCGGCTGGACTCGACGTTCACCGTCGTCGGTCCCAAGGGCGAGCGGATCAGCGCCAAGTCGCCGCTGCCGGGTCCCTTCAACGTGGCCAACACCCTGGCCGCGATCGTCGCCCTCGCCGTCGCCGGCCTCGACCCGCAGGCCGCCGCCGACGGCGTCGCCGCCGTACCCGGGGTGCCGGGCCGCCTGGAGCGCGTGGACGCCGGACAGCCCTACCTCGCGGTCGTCGACTACGCCCACAAGACCGACGCCGTCGAGTCCGTGCTGCGGGCTCTGCGCAAGGTCACCGAGGGCAAGCTGCACATCGTCCTCGGCTGTGGCGGCGACCGGGACACGACCAAGCGCGAGCCGATGGGCGCCGCCGCGGCCCGGCTCGCCGACACCGCCGTACTGACCTCCGACAACCCCCGCTCCGAGGACCCCCTCGCGATCCTCGCCACGATGCTCCAGGGCGCGGCCTCCGTGCCCGCGTACGAGCGCGGCGAGGTGCAGGTCTTCGAGGACCGGGCCGCCGCGATCGCCGCCGCCGTCGCCCGTGCCGAGCCCGGCGACACCGTCCTGGTCGCGGGCAAGGGCCACGAACAGGGCCAGGACATCGCCGGGGTGGTCCGTCCCTTCGACGACCGCCAGGTGCTTCGCGAAGCCATCCAGAAGACCCAGGGATGAAATCCCGCATGATCCAGGGGATGAACTTGTGATCGCCCTCTCCCTCGCCGAGATCGCAGAAGTCGTCGGCGGGCAGACACACGACATACCGGATCCGTCCGTCCAGGTCACCGGCCCGGTCGTCCGGGACTCCCGAGAGGCGGGGCCGGGCAGCCTGTTCGCCGCCTTCGCCGGTGAGCGGGTGGACGGCCACGACTTCGCGGCGGCGGTCGTCGAGGCGGGAGCGGTGGCCGTGCTCGGCACCCGGCCCGTCGGAGTGCCCGCCATCGTCGTGGACGACGTCCAGGCGGCCCTCGGCGCCCTCGCGCGGCACGTCGTACGACGTCTCGGTGCCACCCTCGTCGCCCTCACCGGCTCGGCGGGCAAGACCAGCACCAAGGACCTCATCGCGCAGGTGCTCCAGCGCAAGGCGCCGACGGTGTTCACGCCCGGCTCGCTCAACAACGAGATCGGACTGCCGCTGACCGCGCTCAGCGCCACCGAGGAGACCCGCTTCCTGGTCCTGGAGATGGGCGCCCGCGGCATCGGGCACATCCGCTACCTCGCCGATCTGACGCCCCCGAAGATCGGCCTCGTCCTCAACGTCGGCAGCGCCCACATCGGCGAGTTCGGCGGCCGGGAGCAGATCGCCCAGGCCAAGGGCGAACTCGTCGAGTCCCTGCCGTCCGAGGCCGACGGCGGCACCGCGATCCTCAACGCGGACGACCCCTACGTACGGGCCATGGCCTCCCGTACGAAGGCGAAGGTGATCCTTTTCGGAGAGTCCGGCGAAGCGGACGTCTCCGCCGAGAACGTGCGACTCACGGACACCGGACAGCCCGCTTTCAGGCTTCACACACCCTCCGGTGCAAGCGATGTGACCATGCGCCTGTACGGTGAGCACCACGTGTCGAACGCGCTCGCCGCGGCCGCCGTCGCCCACGAGTTGGGCATGTCCGCAGACGAGATCGCCGTCGCGCTCTCCGAGGCGGGCTCCCTCTCCCGCTGGCGGATGGAGGTCACCGAGCGCCCGGACGGCGTGACGGTGATCAACGACGCCTACAACGCGAATCCCGAGTCCATGAAGGCCGCGCTGCGCGCGCTGGCGGCCATGGGCAAGGGACGCCGTACGTGGGCGGTGCTCGGCAAGATGGCCGAGCTCGGGGACGAGGCTCTCGCCGAGCACGACGCGGTCGGACGGCTTGCCGTCCGGCTCAACGTCAGCAAGCTCGTCGCGGTCGGTGGCAGGGAAGCCGCCTGGCTGCAACTGGGCGCATATAACGAGGGTTCGTGGGGTGAGGAGTCGGTGCACGTGTCCGACGCACAGGCGGCGGTCGACCTGTTGCGCAGCGAGTTGCGCCCGGGGGACGTCGTACTCGTGAAGGCGTCCCGTTCGGTCGGCCTCGAGGGCGTGGCGCAGGCGCTGCTCGAGTCCGGTGCCGAGGGTGAGGTTTCCGCCCGATGATGAAGCAGATCCTGTTCGCAGGAGTCATTGGTCTCTTCCTCACCCTGATCGGCACCCCGCTGCTGATCAAGCTGCTCGCCCGCAAGGGCTACGGCCAGTACATCCGGGACGACGGCCCGCGCGAGCACGCCAGCAAGCGCGGTACGCCGACCATGGGCGGTATCGCCTTCATCCTGGCCACGGTCGCCGCGTACTTCCTGGCCAAGGTGATCACCGGCTATCTGGACCCGGAGGCCGACGCGGCGCCGACCTTCTCGGGGCTGCTGGTGCTCGGTCTGATGGTCGGCATGGGCCTGGTCGGCTTCCTCGACGACTACATCAAGATCGTCAAGCGGCGTTCACTGGGTCTGCGAGCCAAGGCGAAGATGGCGGGCCAGCTGATCGTCGGCATCAGCTTCGCGGTGCTCTCGCTGCAGTTCGCGGACAACCGCGGCAACACCCCCGCCTCCACGAAGCTGTCGTTCATCACCGACTTCGGCTGGACGATCGGCCCCGTGCTCTTCGTGGTCTGGGCGCTGTTCATGATCCTCGCGATGTCGAACGGCGTGAACCTGACCGACGGTCTGGACGGTCTGGCCACCGGCGCCTCGGTGCTCGTCTTCGGCGCGTACACCTTCATCGGCGTCTGGCAGTTCCAGGAGTCCTGCGCCAACGCGCAGACACTCACCAACCCGGGTGCCTGCTACGAGGTGAGGGACCCGCTCGACCTCGCGGTGGTCGCCTCGGCGCTGATGGGCGCCTGTCTCGGCTTCCTGTGGTGGAACACCTCGCCGGCCAAGATCTTCATGGGTGACACCGGTTCGCTGGCGCTCGGCGGTGTGCTCGCCGGCCTCGCGATCTGCTCCCGCACCGAGCTGCTGATCGCCATCCTCGGCGGTCTGTTCGTCCTGATCACCATGTCCGTGGTGATCCAGGTCGGTTCCTTCCGCCTCACCGGCAAGCGCGTCTTCCGGATGGCGCCACTCCAGCACCACTTCGAACTCAAGGGCTGGTCCGAAGTCCTTGTCGTGGTCCGCTTCTGGATCATTCAGGGCATTTGCGTGATCGTCGGACTTGGACTCTTCTACGCAGGATGGGCAGCGGACAAGTGACCTCCTCGGAGCCCTTCGACTTCCAGGGCAAGCACGTCACCGTCGCCGGCCTCGGCGTCTCCGGCGTCCCGGCGGCCAAGGTGCTGCACGGCCTCGGCGCGATCGTCACGGTCGTCAACGACGGCGCCGACGAGCGGGCACGGGCGCAGGCCGACGAGCTGGAGGCGCTGGGCATCACCGTGCGCCTCGGTGACGGCGACACCCTGCCCGAGGGCTCCGAGCTGATCGTCACCGCGCCCGGCTGGAAGCCGGACAAGCCGCTCTTCGCGGCGGCGGAGCGGGCGGGCGTCCCGGTCTGGGGCGACGTCGAACTGGCCTGGCGCCTGCGCGGCCCCGACGCCGCCCCCTGGCTGGCCGTCACGGGCACCAACGGCAAGACCACCACCGTCCAGATGCTGGCCTCGATCCTGACGGCGGCCGGGCTGCGCACCGCCGCCGTCGGCAACATCGGCGTCTCCCTGCTGGACGCGGTGCTCGGCGAGGAACGGTACGACGTCCTCGCCGTGGAACTGTCCAGCTACCAGCTGCACTGGGCGCCGTCGTTGCGCGCCCACTCGGCCGTGGTGCTCAACCTCGCCCCGGACCACCTCGACTGGCACGGCTCCATGGAGGCGTACGCCGCCGACAAGGGCCGGATCTACGAGGGCAATCGCATCGCCTGCGTCTACAACGTGGCCGACAAGGCCACCGAGGACCTGGTCCGTGAGGCCGACGTCGAGGAGGGCTGCCGGGCGGTCGGCTTCACCCTCGGCACCCCGGCGCCCTCCCAACTCGGTGTCGTGGAAGGCCTCCTGGTCGACCGGGCCTTCGTCGAGAACCGGCAGAAGAACGCCCAGGAACTCGCCGAGGTCGCCGACGTGAACCCGCCGGCCCCGCACAACATCGCCAACGCCCTCGCGGCGGCGGCCCTCGCACGCGCCTACGGCGTACCCGCCCAGGCCGTACGGGACGGCCTGCGGGCCTTCACCCCGGACGCCCACCGCATCGCGCACGTGGCCGACGTGGACGGCGTCGCGTACGTCGACGACTCCAAGGCCACCAACACCCACGCGGCACAAGCCTCGTTGGCGGCGTACGAGTCGATCGTCTGGATCGCGGGCGGGCTGGCCAAGGGCGCCACCTTCGACGAGCTGGTCGCCAAGTCGGCGCCGCGGCTGCGCGGGGCCGTGCTGATCGGCGCGGACCGCGAGCTCATCCGCGAAGCCCTGGCGCGACACGCCCCGGAAGTACCCGTCGTCGACCTCGACCGGACCGACACTGGGGCGATGCGCGCGGCGGTCCAGGAGGCGCGCGGGCTCGCTCGCGCCGGCGACACGGTGCTGCTGGCTCCGGCCTGTGCCTCCATGGACATGTTCGCCAACTACAACAAGCGCGGGGACGCTTTCGCGGACGCCGTTCGTGAGCTCGGCTCCGGCGAGGGCTGACCCGGGTCCGCCTTGCCCGGCGGGGTGCCGGGCGTACCTGGGAGGGACGCGTGACACGGATGTGGCTGGAGCCCGAGCGGCCGGGGAGCGTTCGCTACGGAACGTTCACCACCGGCACGGAGGGGTGAGCGGCGATGCCCACCAGCCGTACCGGACGGCCTCCGGCTCCACGCGTTCCCAAGCGCCCCGCCGCGGCCCGGCTCCCGCGCCAGCAGGGCGTCTTCGCCTTCTACCACCGTGCGCGCAGGGGCTGGGACCGGCCGCTGACCGCCTACTACCTCATCTTCGGCGGCAGTCTGCTGATCACCGTGCTGGGTCTGGTGATGGTCTACTCGGCCTCGCAGATCACCGCGCTGCAGATGTCGCTGCCGGGCTCGTACTTCTTCCGCAAGCAGCTGCTCGCGGCGGTCATCGGCTCCGGTCTGCTGTTCGCGGCCTCCCGGATGCCGGTGAAGCTGCACCGGGCACTGGCCTATCCGATCCTCGCGGGCGCCGTCTTCCTCATGGTCCTGGTCCAGATCCCGGGGATAGGAGTGTCGGTCAACGGCAACCAGAACTGGATCTCGCTCGGCGGCTCCTTCCAGATCCAGCCCAGTGAGTTCGGCAAGCTGGCCCTCGTCCTGTGGGGCGCCGACCTGCTCGCCCGCAAGCAGGACAAGAGGCTGCTGACCCAGTGGAAGCACATGCTGGTGCCGCTGGTGCCGGCCGCCTTCATGCTGCTCGGCCTGATCATGATCGGCGGGGACATGGGCACCGCGATCATCCTCACGGCCATCCTGTTCGGCCTCCTCTGGCTGGCCGGCGCGCCCACGCGGCTGTTCGCCGGGGTGCTGTCGGTCGCCGCCGTGCTCGGCCTGATCCTCATCAAGACCAGCGCCAATCGCATGGCCCGCCTCCAGTGCCTCGGCGCCACCGAACCCCAGTCGGGCCCCGTCGACTGCTGGCAGGCCGTGCACGGGATCTACGCCCTCGCCTCCGGCGGAATCTTCGGCTCCGGGCTGGGCGCGAGTGTGGAGAAATGGGGCCAACTCCCCGAAGCCCACACCGACTTCATCTTCGCCGTCACCGGTGAGGAACTGGGCCTCGCGGGGACGCTGTCGGTACTCGCCCTCTTCGCGGCTCTAGGCTATGCGGGTATCCGCGTGGCCGGACGCACGGAGGACCCCTTCGTCAGGTACGCCGCGGGAGGCGTGACCACCTGGATCACGGCCCAGGCCGTGATCAACATCGGTGCGGTGCTCGGTCTGCTGCCGATCGCCGGTGTCCCCCTCCCGCTGTTCTCCTACGGAGGATCCGCCCTGTTGCCGACCATGTTCGCCATCGGGCTGCTGATCGCCTTCGCACGCGACGAGCCCGCTGCGCGGGCGGCGCTTGCGATGCGGCAACCCCGCTTTGGTAGAAAGCGGGGGGCTGGGGGCACCGGTTCCAAGCGGAGTCCCCGGAGATGGAACACGATGCGACGGCGTGCCTCGGCGGCGCGCTCGTCCGGAGAGCGGTGAATTTCGGTGCATGTCGTACTCGCCGGCGGAGGAACCGCGGGCCACATCGAGCCCGCGCTCGCCCTCGCGGACGCCCTGCGCAGGCAGGACCCGAGCGTGGGCATCACGGCCCTGGGCACGGAGCGCGGCCTCGAGACACGTCTCGTACCCGAGCGTGGGTACGAACTCGCGCTGATCCCCGCCGTGCCGCTGCCGCGCAAGCCCACCCCCGAGCTGATCACCGTCCCGGGCCGGCTGCGCGGCACCATCAAGGCGACCGAGCAGATCCTGGAGCGCACCAAGGCGGACGCCGTGGTCGGCTTCGGCGGCTACGTCGCCCTGCCCGGCTACCTCGCGGCCAAGCGCCTCGGTGTGCCGATCGTCATCCACGAGGCCAACGCCCGCCCGGGCCTGGCCAACAAGATCGGCTCGCGGTACGCCAGCCAGGTCGCCGTCTCCACGCCCGACAGCAAGCTGCGGAACGCCCGCTACATCGGCATCCCGCTGCGCCGCTCCATCGCCACCCTGGACCGGGCCGCCGTACGCCCTGAGGCCCGCGCCGCGTTCGGCCTGGACCCGAACCTGCCCACGCTGCTGGTCACCGGCGGCTCCCAGGGCGCCCGCCGCCTCAACGAGGTCGTCCAGCAGGTCGCGCCCTGGCTCCAGCAGGCCGGGATCCAGATCCTGCACGCGGTCGGTCCGAAGAACGAACTGCCGCAGGTCCATCAGATGCCGGGGATGCCCCCCTACATCCCGGTAAGTTATCTGGACCGGATGGACCTCGCGTACGCCGCGGCCGACATGATGCTCTGCCGTGCGGGCGCGATGACCGTCGCCGAACTCTCCGCCGTCGGGCTCCCGGCCGCCTACGTCCCGCTGCCCATCGGCAACGGCGAACAGCGGCTCAACGCCCAGCCGGTGGTCAAGGCCGGCGGCGGTCTGCTGGTCGACGACGCGGAGCTGACCCCCGAGTGGGTCCAGCAGAACGTCCTGCCCGTGCTCGCCGACCCGCACCGGCTGTACCAGATGTCCCGCAGCGCCGCCGAGTTCGGCCGCCGGGACGCCGACGACCTGCTCGTCGGCATGGTGTACGAGGCGATCGCCGCCAGTCGTGCACATCGTTAGGACTGTATGACGGAAGGCAGGGGAGCGTGGCCGGATCGACGACCGCCGAGCGCGGTGAACGCAAGCAGGAGTCGTCCGGCCCGCCGCTTCGTCTGCGGTCGAGGCGGGCCCGGCTTCGTGTGATCGTCATCCTGGGACTCGCCCTTGTCTTCCTCGGTTTTCCGACCGTCTGGCTGTTCTGGGGCTCCGCGTGGCTGCGCGCCGAGAAGGTCTCCGTGTCGGGTACACGGGTCCTGACGCCAGCTCAGGTCCGGGCGGCCGCACGGGTTCCCCTCGGGAAGCCGTTGATTTCCGTCGACACCGATGCGATCGAGACGCGGCTGCGCCGGAAATTGCCCCGAATCGACTCGGTTGACGTGGTCCGTTCCTGGCCCCATGGAATCGGCCTGAAAGTGGTCGAGCGGACTCCGGTTCTGATTGTCCAAAAGGGCGGAAAGTTCGTCGAAGTGGACGATGAAGGTGTCCGTTTCGCCACGGTTTCCGAGGCGCCGAAAGGCGTGCCCGCACTGGAATTGACGCTGTCCCGGTCCAGCTCCGCGGCCGCGAGCCTGCGCCGCTTCGGCGAGTCCCGGCTGGTGCGCGAGGCGGTGGTCGTCGCCCGTGCCGTTCCGGCCGCCGTCGCGCACGACACACGAACCGTCAAGGTCCGTTCCTACGACGACATCTCGCTGGAGCTGGCGGATGGCCGCACGGTCGGCTGGGGGAGCAGTGAGAAGGGCGCCGCGAAGGCCCGTGCGCTCACCGCCCTGATGAAAGCCTCGCCCGGCGCGCGGCACTTCGACGTGAGTGTTCCCACCGCGCCCGCGTCATCAGGGAGTTGACGCACATCCGCGCAGGCCAGCACCCTGGTTGGGCAGTGCTACGGCTGATCACATAGGGTGAAAAGAAAAACGGGAGGTTCGGCGTGTTCGTTGAACGTGCGCCACTTGTCGACTTAGTGTCCTGTTCAGAAGACTCCAAGGAACAGACACACTGGTAACCCTAAACTTCAGGGTTAGGGTTCGGGTCGGCGATACGGACCGTCCCATTCGGCATCAGTCGTCGGGTCGCGGGGCGCAGCGCGTCACAGTGATTCGGCGACACGTAACTCGAGGCGAGAGGCCTTCGACGTGGCAGCACCGCAGAACTACCTCGCAGTCATCAAAGTCATCGGTGTCGGCGGCGGTGGTGTCAATGCCATCAACCGGATGATCGAGGTCGGTCTCAAGGGCGTCGAGTTCATCGCCATCAACACCGACGCGCAAGCTCTGTTGATGAGCGACGCCGACGTCAAGCTGGACGTCGGCCGTGAACTCACCCGCGGACTCGGCGCCGGAGCCAACCCGGCCGTGGGCCGGAAGGCCGCCGAGGACCACCGCGAGGAGATCGAGGAGGTCCTCAAGGGGGCCGACATGGTCTTCGTGACAGCCGGTGAAGGCGGCGGCACCGGCACCGGCGGCGCGCCCGTCGTGGCCAACATCGCCCGCTCGCTCGGTGCCCTCACCATCGGTGTGGTCACGCGCCCGTTCACCTTCGAGGGGCGGCGCCGCGCGAACCAGGCCGAGGACGGCATTGCCGAACTCCGCGAAGAGGTCGACACCCTCATCGTCATCCCGAACGACCGGCTGCTGTCCATCTCGGACCGCCAGGTCTCGGTGCTCGACGCCTTCAAGTCGGCCGACCAGGTCCTCCTCTCCGGTGTCCAGGGCATCACCGACCTCATCACCACCCCGGGCCTCATCAACCTCGACTTCGCCGACGTCAAGTCGGTCATGTCCGAGGCCGGCTCGGCCCTGATGGGCATCGGCTCGGCCCGCGGCGACGACCGCGCGGTGGCGGCGGCCGAGATGGCGATCTCCTCGCCGCTGCTGGAGGCCTCCATCGACGGCGCCCGCGGTGTGCTGCTCTCCATCTCCGGCGGCTCCGACCTCGGTCTCTTCGAGATCAACGAGGCCGCCCAGCTGGTGAGCGAGGCCGCCCACCCCGAAGCCAACATCATCTTCGGCGCGGTGATCGACGACGCCCTCGGCGACGAGGTCCGGGTCACCGTGATCGCGGCCGGCTTCGACGGCGGCCAGCCTCCCGCCAAGCGGGACAACGTCCTCGGCTCGTCCTCCGCCAAGCGCGAGGAGCCGGCCCCGGCACGCCAGACGGAGAGCCGCCCGTCCTTCGGATCGCTCGGCAGCGTGACCCCGAAGGAGGACCCGGAGCCCGCTCCGGAGCCGGTCAGCGACATCCCGGTCGCCCCGCCGGTCCCGCCGGCGCCGCGGACCTACTCGGACAGCGCGGCCGAGGAACTGGACGTACCGGACTTCCTCAAGTGATCCTTCTGACGTGATAGGACAGCGCGAAAACGTGAGCGGCGCGCACTTCGGCTTCACCGACCGGTGGGGCGGGGTGAGCGCCGCTCCGTATGCGGAGCTCAACCTCGGCGGAGCGGTCGGCGACGACCCCGACGCCGTACGCACCAACCGCGACATCGCCGCCAAGTCCCTGGGCGTCGATCCGGACCGGGTGGTCTGGATGAACCAGGTGCACGGGGCCGACGTGGCGGTGGTGGACGGACCGTGGGGATCTTCGTCCGAGATCCCGTCGGTCGACGCGATCGTCACCGTGCGGCGTGGCCTCGCCCTCGCCGTGCTCACCGCCGACTGCGTGCCGGTGCTGCTCGCCGATCCCGTGGCCGGGATCGTCGCCGCGGCCCACGCGGGCCGGCCCGGCATGATCGCCGGGGTCGTCCCGGCCGCGCTACGCGCGATGACGGAGCTGGGTGCCGAGCCCTCCCGGATCGTCGCCCGCACCGGACCCACCGTCTGCGGCCGGTGTTACGAAGTGCCCGAGGCGATGCGCGCCGAGGTGGCCGCCGTCGAGCCGGCGGCGTACGCCGAGACGAGTTGGGGCACGCCGGCCGTGGACGTGAGCGCCGGAGTGCACGCCCAGCTCGAACGACTCGGGGTGCGCGACCGGGAGCAGTCGCCGGTGTGCACGCTGGAGTCGGGCGATCACTTCTCGTACCGCCGCGAGCGCACCACCGGTCGGCTCGCGGGCTATGTGTGGCTGGACTGATGAGGCATGACGGACCGTAAGGACGAACTCGCCGCGAATCTGGCGAAAGTGGAACGACGTATCGCCGACGCCTGCGCCGCCGCGGGGCGGCAGCGTGACGAGGTGACCCTGATCGTGGTCACCAAGACCTACCCCGCGAGCGATGTGCGGATCCTGGCGGAACTCGGCGTCCGCCACGTCGCCGAGAACCGTGACCAGGACGCGGCCCCCAAGGCCGCCGCCTGTATGGATCTGCCCCTTACTTGGCATTTTGTCGGTCAACTCCAGACCAACAAGGTGCGATCCGTGGCCGGTTACGCGGACTTCGTGCAGTCTGTCGATCGTTCCAAGCTCGTCACTGCTCTGTCGAAGGAGGCCGTCCGCACCGGGCGCGAGCTGGGGTGTCTCATCCAGGTCGCACTCGACGCCGGTGAGAGCGGCCGGGGCGAGCGGGGCGGTCTGGCGCCCGACGGCATCGGCGAGTTGGCCGGTCTCATCGCCGGGGCGCCGGGGCTCCGGCTCGGTGGACTGATGACCGTCGCACCGCTCACCGGAGAGTACGCGGGGCGCGAACAGGCGGCGTTCGGGCGGTTGCTGGATTTGTCGACTGACCTGCGCAGGAGCCATCCGACTGCCACCATGGTCTCCGCGGGGATGAGTGCGGACCTCGAACAGGCCGTGGCGGCCGGAGCGACACATGTACGCGTCGGCAGCGCGGTACTCGGAGTCCGCCCCAGGCTCCGGTAACGTCGCCAGGAAGTCGGACCACAGCAGAAAATATGGTCATTGCCGCCGTTAGGCGGACAAGGGCCTCGTGGATCGCGGGCACTTGGCAGTCGTCAGCCGATCCACCACAGAGCGGAGGACTCAGAGCATGGCCGGCGCGATGCGCAAGATGGCGGTCTACCTCGGCCTCGTGGAGGACGATGGGTACGACGGCCGCGGATTCGACCCCGACGACGACTTCGAACCTGAACTCGACCCCGAACCCGAGCGGGATCACCGACGGCACGAGCCGTCCCATCAACCACATATCTCACATCAGCCCCAAAGGGACGAAGAGGTACGAGTCGTACAGCCGTCCCCTCCTCGTGAGCCGGCCCCTCGTTCCGCTTCGCTACCCGCGGAATCCGGCCGCCCGGCGCGCATCGCGCCCGTGGCGTCCATCACACAAGAACGCGCAAGTCTGGAGAAGAACGCACCGGTGATCATGCCCAAGGTCGTGTCCGAACGAGAGCCTTACCGGATCACCACGCTTCACCCACGGACCTACAACGAGGCCCGTACCATCGGGGAACACTTCCGTGAAGGCACTCCGGTGATCATGAATCTGACTGAGATGGACGACACAGATGCGAAGCGACTTGTCGACTTTGCGGCCGGTTTGGTGTTTGGTCTTCACGGCAGCATCGAGCGGGTGACGCAGAAGGTGTTCCTGTTGTCGCCTGCTAACGTCGATGTCACGGCGGAGGACAAGGCCCGCATCGCAGAGGGCGGGTTCTTCAACCAGAGCTGAGACGCACCACCGGAAAAGCAGTACCGAGCAGGGCACAGGGGAGAGGGAAGCAAGAGGTCATGAGCGTGGTTCTGGATGTCGTCTACATCGCGCTGATGTGCTTCCTCATCGTGCTCATCTTCCGACTGGTCATGGACTATGTCTTCCAGTTCGCCCGCTCATGGCAACCCGGCAAGGCGATGGTGGTCGTTCTTGAGGCCACTTACACTGTCACGGATCCACCGCTCAAGCTTCTGCGGCGGGTCATCCCGCCGCTGCGTCTCGGGGGCGTGGCGCTCGACCTGTCCTTCTTCGTTCTGATGATCATCGTCTACATCCTGATCACGGTCGTGAGGAACGTGATGTGAGCGATGTGACAGATACGGTCTTGCCGACTGCCGACGACTACGTTGAGGTGAAGAGATGCCGTTGACCCCCGAGGACGTGCGGAACAAGCAGTTCACGACCGTCCGCCTCCGAGAAGGCTATGACGAGGACGAGGTCGATGCCTTCCTCGACGAGGTCGAAGCCGAACTGACCCGCCTGCTCCGCGAGAACGAGGACCTGCGCGCCAAGCTGGCCGCGGCCACGCGCGCCGCTGCTCAGAACCAGCAGAACATGCGCAAGCCTCCGGAGCAGCAGGATCAGCAGCAGCCCCCGCAGCAGCAGGGCATGCGCGGTCCCGGTGGTCCTGTACCCGCCGGCATATCGGGCCCGCCGCAGCAGCAGATGGGTGGCCCCATGGGTGGTCCGCCCCAGCTGCCGAGCGGTGCCCCGCAGCTGCCCGCCGGTCCCGGCGGTCAGGGTGGTCCGCAGGGTCCCGGTCCGATGGGCCAGGGTCCGGGCGGTCCGGGTCCGATGGGCCAGCCCCCGATGCAGCAGCAGATGGGTGGTCCGATGGGCGGCCCCATGGGCGGTCCGATGGGCGGCCCCGGTCAGGGAGGCCCCGGTGGCGACAGCGCCGCCCGTGTCCTCTCGCTGGCCCAGCAGACCGCCGACCAGGCGATCGCCGAGGCCCGTTCCGAAGCCAACAAGATCGTCGGGGAAGCGCGTTCGCGTGCCGAGGGTCTGGAGCGTGACGCCCGTGCCAAGGCCGACGCCCTGGAGCGGGACGCGCAGGAGAAGCACCGCGTCGCGATGGGCTCCCTGGAGTCCGCCCGCGCCACGCTGGAGCGCAAGGTCGAGGACCTGCGCGGCTTCGAGCGCGAGTACCGCACGCGCCTGAAGTCGTACCTGGAGTCGCAGCTGCGTCAGCTGGAGACCCAGGCCGACGACTCGCTGGCCCCGCCGCGCACTCCCGCGGCCGCCTCCCTCCCGCCGTCCCCGGCGCCTTCGATGGCTCCGGCCGGCGCGAGCGCCCCGTCCTACGGCGGTGGCAACCAGACGATGGGCGGCGCCCCCTCGCCGTCCGGTCCGTCCTACGGCGGTCAGCAGCAGATGTCTCCGGCGATGACCCAGCCGATGGCGCCGGTGCGTCCGCAGGGCCCCTCGCCGATGGGTCAGGCGCCCTCGCCCATGCGAGGCTTCCTGATCGACGAGGATGACAACTGACGGCCTGATGGCCAGTAGTACGGCGTAGACATCGGCAGCGTTCAGGGCGGGGCCCCGGGTTCACACCCGGGGCCCCGCCCTTTTGCCACGCGCGTTCGTGCGTACGCAACGCCGAAGGCCCGGACCCACCAAGATCTTTGGCGGGTCCGGGCCTTCGGTCTGCGGGTTACGCCTTGCGCAGGCGGAACGTGAGCGTGAGGCCCTCGTCCGTGAACGGGGTTCCGTAGCTGTCGTCCGCCTCGCCCTGCACGAAGTCCGTCGCCAGGACCTCGTCGGCGATCAGACCGGCGTGCTCGGTCAGGGCTTCGGTGACAGCCGGGTCGGTCGCCGTCCAGCGCAGCGCGATGCGGTCGGCCACGTCGAGGCCGCTGTTCTTGCGGGCCTCCTGGATCAGGCGGATCGCGTCACGGGCCAGACCCGCACGGCGGAGCTCCTCCGTGATCTCCAGGTCCAGGGCGACCGTCGCGCCGGAGTCCGAGGCGACCGACCAGCCCTCGCGCGGGGTCTCGGTGATGATGACCTCGTCGGGAGCCAGGGTGATCGTCTCACCGTCGACCTCGACCGACGCCGTGCCCTCGCGCAGGGCGAGGGAGAGGGCGGCCGCGTCGGCGTTCGCGACGGCCTTGGCCACGTCCTGGACGCGCTTTCCGAACCGCTTGCCCAGCGCGCGGAAGTT
The DNA here is from genome assembly GCF_040612515.1 of Streptomyces sp. NPDC006372. Taxonomy (NCBI): domain Bacteria; kingdom Bacillati; phylum Actinomycetota; class Actinomycetes; order Kitasatosporales; family Streptomycetaceae; genus Streptomyces; species Streptomyces sp. NPDC006372. The sequence goes on from NZ_JBEXQJ010000007.1 coordinate 58,612, forward strand.
GGCCTTCGCGGTGGTGTCCACCAGGGAACCGCCGACCTCGCTGAGGGTGGCGAGCGACTCGACGTTCAGCTCCTCCGTGATCTGCGTGCGCAGTTCGGAGTGCAGCGCGTCGAAGCCCGACGCGGCGATCAGCGCGCGCGACAGCGGCTGACGCGTCTTGACGCCCGACTCCGCTCGCGTGGCACGGCCCAGTTCCACCAGCCGGCGCACCAGCACCATCTGCTTCGACAGCTCCGGGTCGATGGCGTTGAGGTCCGCCTCCGGCCAGGACGACAGGTGGACCGACTCGGGAGCACCCGGGGTGACCGGAACGATCAGGTCCTGCCAGACCCGCTCGGTGATGAACGGGGTCAGCGGGGACATCAGCTGCGTCACCGTCTCGACGACCTCGTGCAGCGTGCGCAGGGCCGCCTTGTCGCCCTGCCAGAAGCGGCGGCGCGAGCGGCGCACGTACCAGTTCGACAGGTCGTCGACGAACGCGGACAGCAGCTTGCCGGCGCGCTGGGTGTCGTAGGCGTCGAGGGACTTGGTGACCTGGTCGGTGAGCGCGTGCAGCTCGGACAGCAGCCAGCGGTCCAGGACGGGGCGGTCGGCCGGGGCCGGGTCGGCCGCGGACGGGGCCCAGCCGGACGTACGGGCGTACAGGGCCTGGAAGGCGACCGTGTTCCAGTACGTGAGGAGCGTCTTGCGGACGACCTCCTGAATGGTGCCGTGGCCGACGCGGCGGGCCGCCCAGGGGGAGCCGCCGGCCGCCATGAACCAGCGCACCGCGTCGGCGCCGTGCCGGTCCATGAGCGGGATGGGCTCCAGGGTGTTGCCCAGGTGCTTGGACATCTTGCGGCCGTCCTCGGCGAGGATGTGGCCGAGACACACCACGTTCTCGTACGACGACTTGTCGAAGACCAGGGTGCCGACCGCCATCAGCGTGTAGAACCAGCCACGCGTCTGGTCGATGGCCTCGCAGATGAACTGCGCCGGGTAGCGGGTGTCGAAGAGCTCCTTGTTCTTGTACGGGTAGCCCCACTGCGCGAACGGCATCGAACCCGAGTCGTACCAGGCGTCGATGACCTCCGGCACGCGCGTGGCCGTGCTGCCGCAGCCGTCCTGCGGGCAGGCGAAGGTGACCTCGTCGATGAACGGGCGGTGCGGGTCCAGCCCCGACTGGTCGGTGCCGGTGAGCTCGGTGAGTTCCGCGAGGGAGCCGACGCAGGTGAGGTGGTCCTCCGCGCAGCGCCAGATCGGCAGCGGCGTGCCCCAGTAGCGGTTGCGGGACAGCGCCCAGTCGATGTTGTTGTTCAGCCAGTCGCCGTAGCGGCCGTGCTTGACCGTGTCCGGGAACCAGTTGGTGTTCTCGTTCTCCGCGAGGAGGCGGTCCTTGATCGCCGTGGTGCGGATGTACCAGGAGGGCTGCGCGTAGTAGAGGAGCGCGGTGTGGCAGCGCCAGCAGTGCGGGTAGCTGTGCTCGTACGGGATGTGCCGGAAGAGCAGGCCGCGGTTGTCGAGGTCCTCGGTGAGCTTCTCGTCCGCCTTCTTGAAGAAGACGCCGCCGACGAGGGGGACGTCCTCCTCGAAGGTGCCGTCCGGGCGGACCGGGTTCACGACGGGCAGGCCGTAGGAGCGGCAGACCTTGAGGTCGTCCTCACCGAAGGCGGGGGACTGGTGGACCAGCCCCGTGCCGTCCTCGGTCGTGACGTAGTCGGCGTTGACGACGAAGTGGGCCTCGGCCGGGAACTCCACCAGCTCGAAGGGGCGCTGGTACGTCCAGCGCTCCATCTCGGCGCCCGTGAACGTCTGGCCGGTGGTCTCCCAGCCCTCGCCGAGGGCCTTGGCGACGAGCGGCTCGGCGACGACCAGCTTCTCCTCACCGTTCGTCGCGACGACGTAGGTGACCTCGGGGTGGGCGGCCACGGCCGTGTTGGAGACCAGGGTCCAGGGCGTGGTCGTCCACACCAGGAGGGCGGCCTCGCCGGCCAGCGGGCCGGAGGTGAGCGGGAAGCGGACGAACACGGACGGGTCGACGACCGTCTCGTAGCCCTGCGCCAGCTCGTGGTCCGACAGGCCCGTGCCGCAGCGGGGGCACCAGGGGGCGACGCGGTGGTCCTGGACCAGCAGGCCCTTGTTGAAGATCTCCTTGAGTGACCACCAGACCGACTCGATGTACTCGGGGTCCATGGTGCGGTAGGGGTCGTGGAGGTCGGTCCAGAACCCCATGCGGGTGGTGAGCTCTTCGAAGGCGTTGGTGTGCCGGGTGACCGACTCACGGCACTTGGCGTTGAACTCGGCGATGCCGTACGCCTCGATGTCCTGCTTGCCGGAGAAGCCGAGCTCCTTCTCGACGGCCAGCTCCACCGGGAGCCCGTGGCAGTCCCAGCCGGCCTTGCGGGCCACGTGGTAGCCGCGCATGGTGCGGAAGCGGGGGAAGACGTCCTTGAAGACGCGGGCCTCGATGTGGTGGGCGCCGGGCATGCCGTTGGCGGTGGGCGGGCCCTCGTAGTAGACCCACTCCGGGCGGCCCTCGGACTGCTCCAGGCTCTTGGTGAAGATCTTCTGCTCGTCCCAGAAGGCGAGCACCGCGTGCTCGAGGGCGGGCAGGTCGACCTGGGCGGGTACCTGGCGGTACGTCGGCGATGTCATCAGCGGGCTTCCTCCGGCGGACTTGCTGCCTTCCGTCCGGAGGGACGAGAGCTGAGTCTGTGCCTGCGCCGACTTCGGCGCGCTCCCGCGGTACCACCCTCCTTGGCCCGCCGGCGCGGGGTGTGCGTCGGTGAGCCCCCTCATTGGGGTCGCGATGCCGGTTCTACTGGCCACTGCGCTCGGCGGCGGTTTTCTTCCGACGGCTCCGGGGTGATCTTCACGTCGCGCTCGCCCCCGGGCTTCCACCGTCCCCGGGTCGCTCTGGGCTGCGTACGCCGCTACTCGTCCCCATCCACGCTTTTCGCTCCGCCCAGTGTACGGCGCCGCGCGGACAGAGGCAGACCGCTTTTTCGGGGCAGCCGGGGCCGGTGAGGCCTATGGGATTCCCTTTGGGGGATTTATGGGTTTGATGACCCGATTGGCGAGGTATAGGTGTTCGGATCCTGGGACGTCCGGCTCGGCGGATTACCGGGCGGGGAGCTGGGCACAACGGATGCAGGTTCGCCGCGCGGCGTGCGCGAGGCGGGCGAATCGGGCGGTGTGCCCCGTTGCCGCGGGACTCAAGTCGATTTATCGTCCCAGCACGATTTCGCGAGCAAGATCACAATATGTGAAGGGGCCGCGGCCATGGTGGCGAAGAAGACCGCCGTACAGCAGCCGGCGTCCGGCAGGTCCGCGGAGGCCTCCGGCGGTGCGGCCAAGGACGTGGGCGGGAAGAAGAGCGCGCAGGGGGGTTCGGCGGGGCGGGCGGCGAAGGGGGCGGCCGGAAAGGCGACCGAGGGGACGAAGGCGGCTGTCACGAAGACGAAGGCGGCCGTCAAGAAGGTAGCGGCCAAGAAGACCGGAAAGGCGACAGCCAAGAAGACCCCCCAGAAGGTCTCGCCCGAGACGGCCCAGGCCGAGAAGACCCAGGCCAAGGGCACGGCGGCCACCAAGGCGGCAGCCAGGAAATCGGCCGGCAAGAGGGCGGCGGCCACGAGGACGGCAGCGGCCGCGAAGACGGCTGCCAAGGAGGCGGCAGCCACCAAGACGGCTGCCAAGGAGGTGGCAGCCACCAAGGCAGCCGGCAAGGCGGCCACCAGGAAGACGGCGGCCACGAAGACGGCGACCAAGAAGACGGCCCCCAAGAGGAAGGCCACCGAGAAGGCGGCAGCCGGGAAGCCGGTTGGCGAGGGGGCGGCGGCGAAGAAGGCCGCTGTCCAGAGGGCGAAGGCCGCCAAGGCCGTCGCCGCGGAGAAGGGCGTCGGGGCCGAGGGCGTTCGCGCCGGAGGCAGGAGCACCACCACGAAGGGCGCGGCCGGAAAGGGCACCACCCGGACCGGCGCGGTCACACAGGACACGGCCGGGAGCACGGCCAAGAAGGCGGGTGCGGCCGAGGCCGCGCAGCAGACGGGAGCGACGACGGTGGGTGCGAAGAAGACCCCTGGCACGGCCACGGCGGCCAAGACCCCGGTTCCCAAGGCGCGGGGCGCGGCGGAGCCCGGTGAGCTCGCGGTACGACCGGGCGAGGACCCCTGGACGGCGAAGGAGGTCGACGAGGCCCGTGCCGAGCTCCAGTCCGAGGAGACGCGGCTGCGGGAGGAGATCACCTCGTCCGAGCGGTCCCTCGCCGGCCTGATGCGGGACTCCGGGGACGGCGCGGGCGACGACCAGGCGGACACCGGCACCAAGAACATCACCCGCGAGCACGAGCTGGCCCTGGCCGCGAACGCGCGCGAGATGCTCGTCCAGACCGAGCGCGCCCTGGAACGTCTCGACTCGGGCACCTACGGCCTGTGCGAGAACTGCGGCAACCCCATCGGCAAGGCACGCATGCAGGCCTTCCCCCGGGCCACCCTGTGCGTGGAGTGCAAGCAGAAGCAGGAGCGCCGGTACTGACCAGCGGCCGAATGCCTCCTGAGCACCTGGGGAGCACAGGGTGTGTCGTACCCTCGTCCTCAGTCAGGCACCTAGGTTGAGGGACTCACGTGGCAGAGGCGGAGCGCATCATCGGTACGCCGGACACACCGGACGCGGCCGGTAGCGGGCAGGAGCGGCGCGGCGAGCACGCGGCGTCGGGCGAGCGCGCCGACTCGGAGGGCACCCGCGCCCCGGCCGGTGGGTCCGCCACCGACGCGGCGGCCGCCGGAGCGTCCGGCATGGACCGGCCGGAGGCCACGGCCGGGCGGCCCCGGGGCAAGCGGCGGATCGCGGTCCTGTTCGCGGTCGCCGCCTTCGCCTACGCCCTCGACCTGATCAGCAAGCTGCTCGTGGTGGCCAAGCTGGAGCACCACCCGCCCATCGAGATCGTCGGGGACTGGCTGAAGTTCGAGGCGATCCGCAACGCGGGCGCGGCCTTCGGCTTCGGCGAGGCCTTCACGGTGATCTTCACCGTGATCGCGGCGTCGGTGATCGTGGTGATCGCCCGGCTCGCCCGCAAGCTCTACAGCCTGCCCTGGGCGATCGCGCTCGGCCTGCTGCTCGGCGGTGCGCTGGGCAACCTCACCGACCGGATCTTCCGGGCGCCGGGCGTCTTCGAGGGCGCGGTCGTGGACTTCATCGCGCCCAAGCACTTCGCCGTGTTCAACCTGGCCGACTCGGCGATCGTGTGCGGCGGCATCCTGATCGTGCTGCTGTCGTTCAAGGGGCTCGACCCGGACGGCACCGTCCACAAGGACTGAGTTCGCACCGGGTTGTCCACAGGCTCCGTACGGGGCTGCCGGTCGTGTCCGGCATACTCGACGGGTGAGCACGATTCCCGAGATCCGTACCCTGCCCGTGCCCGACGGCCTGGAGGGCGAGCGCGTCGACGCCGCCATCTCCCGCATGTTCGGCTTCTCCCGGACCAAGGCGGCCGAGCTCGCCGCCGCCGGGAAGGTCACGGTCGACGGATCGGTGGTCGGCAAGTCGGAGCGTGTGCACGGCGGCGCCTGGCTGGAGGTCGAGATGCCGCAGGCGCCCGCGCCGGTGCAGGTGGTGGCCGAGCCGGTCGAGGGCATGGAGATCGTGCACGACGACGATGACGTGGTCGTCATCGCCAAGCCGGTCGGCGTGGCGGCGCACCCGTCGCCGGGGTGGACCGGCCCGACCGTCATCGGAGGCCTCGCCGCCGCCGGATACCGGATCTCGACGTCGGGTGCCGCCGAGCGCCAGGGGATCGTGCACCGGCTGGACGTGGGCACCTCGGGGCTCATGGTGGTGGCCAAGTCGGAGTACGCGTACACGTCGCTGAAGCGCCAGTTCAAGGAGCGTACGGTCGACAAGCGGTACCACACGCTCGTCCAGGGCCACCCCGATCCGACCAGCGGCACCATCGACGCGCCGATCGGCCGGCACCCGCACCACGACTACAAGTGGGCGGTCACCGCCGACGGCAAGCCGTCCGTCACGCACTACGACCTCATCGAGGCGTTCCGTGCGGCCTCCCTGCTCGACGTGAAGCTGGAGACCGGCCGCACCCACCAGATCCGTGTCCACATGGCCGCTCACCGGCACCCCTGCGTCGGCGACCTCACCTACGGCGCCGACCCGACGCTCGCCAAGCGGCTCGGACTGACCCGCCAGTGGCTGCACGCCGTGCGGCTGGGGTTCGAGCACCCCGGGGACGGGCAGTGGGTGGAGTTCGCGAGCGACTACCCGGCCGACCTGCAGAAGGCCCTGGACCAGGTCCGGGAGGAGACGTACGGATGAGCAGCGCGCCGTCGCCGTCCTACGTGGTGCGCATCGCCGAGGACCCGGCCGACCGTGAGGCCTGCTTCGCGGTGCGCAAGGAGGTCTTCGTCGGCGAGCAGGGCGTGCCCGAGGAGATCGAGTACGATGCGTACGACCCCGGGGCCGTCCATGTGCTGGCGGTCCGGGAGGACGGGGTGCCGCTCGGGACCGGGCGGCTGCTGTACGGGGAGGCGGCCGTGGCGCAGACCGGGGCCGACCCGTCGGTGGGTTCCCTCGGCCGGCTGGCCGTGTCCGGCCACGCACGCGGGCTCGGTGTCGGCGTCGCCCTGGTGCGGGCCATCGAGGAGGCGGCACGCGCCCGCGGCCTCGCGGCCGTGGACCTGCACGCCCAGACGCACGCGCTGCGCTTCTACGAGCGGCTCGGCTACGAGGCGTACGGGCCCGAGTACTTGGAGGCGGGCATTCCGCACCAGGGGATGCGGCGTTCGCTTTAAGCCCCTCGTGGGGGGTGCTGAAACGGTTTGCTTCGGAAGTTGCGTGGCAGGCTTGAGGGCAGTCGTGTGACCATTTGACCTCCCGGAGCGCTGACCGTGGATCAGTTGGCCCTGCTGTTCGTGCTGCTGCTCGGGGCCGTGATCAGTGTCCCGGCGGGCGACCGGTTCAAGGTGCCCGCACCGGTGCTGATGACGCTCCTGGGGATAGTCCTCGCGCTGCTGCCGTTCGTCCCGAACGTCGAGATCCCACCGGACCTCATCCTGCCGTTGCTGCTGCCGCCCCTGCTGTACGCGGCCGTGCGGCGCACGTCGTGGCGGCAGTTCACGGCGAACAAACGGCCGATCTTCCTGCTCGCCGTGGCGCTCGTGTTCGTCACCATGGCCTGTGTGGCCGGCGTGGCCGACGCGATCGTGCCAGGACTGCCGCTCGCCGCGGCGTTCGCGCTCGGCGCGCTGGTCGCGCCGCCCGACCCGGTCGCGGCGACCGCCGTCGCCGGGCAGCTGGGGCTGCCCCGCCGGCTGGTGTCGATCCTGGAGGGCGAGGGGCTCTTCAACGACGTGACGGCCATCGTCCTCTACCACGTGGCGATCGCCGCCGCCGTCAGCGGGACGTTCTCGCCCTGGAAGGCAGGGTTCGACCTGGTGCTGTCGGCCGTGGTGGCGGTGGTCGTGGGCATCGCGCTGGGCTGGGGCGCGAACAAGCTGATGGAGCTGCTCGGGGACGCCACGCTCCAGATCGGGCTGACCCTGCTGGTGCCCTACGCCTCGTACGTCATGGCCGAGGAACTGCACGGGTCCGGGGTGCTCGCCGTGCTCACCACCGCGCTGTTCCTCGCGGAGTACGGGTCCGACGCCGACGACGTCATGACGCGGCTGGCCGGGCACACGTTCTGGAACATCGTCGACACGCTCGTCACCGGCGTCGCGTTCGGGCTGGTCGGCCTCGAACTGCACAACGCCATTCGCACCGCGACCGGCCGGTGGGGCGAGCTGCTCGGATGGGCGGCGGTGGTCGTGGTCGTCGTCGTGCTCGTCCGGCTGCTGTGGCTGCTGCCGGCGACCTGGCTCACCAAACGGCTGCACGCGCGGCGGGACTACGACGAGGACATCCCGGTGAGCTGGCGCGAGACCGTGGTGATGTGGTGGTCGGGGATGCGCGGGGTGGCCTCCGTGGCGCTGGTGCTGGCCATTCCGCTGGAGACGGACGCGGGGGCGCCGTTCCCCAGCCGGGACGAGATCATCTTCATCGCGTTCGGGGTGATCATGGCGACGCTGGTGCTGCAGGGGCTGACGTTGCCGTGGCTGGTGCGGCGGCTCGGCGTGAAGGCCGACACCGATCAGGAGAAGGAGCTGGCGAAGGAGCTGGCCCTTCGGGCGTCGAAGGCGGCGAAACACCGGCTCCGGGAGATCGAGGAGACCGAAGAAGTGCCGGAGGAGCTGTCCGAGCAGATGCTGCGGCGGGCCTTCGACATCGGCGTGCGGATCAGTCCCGAACTGGCCGAGGACGAGCGGCGGGAGGCGTACCGGGAGCGGGCACGGCGGGTGAAACAGGTGCGGCGGATCCAGCAGGAGATGCTGAGCGCCGCACGGCACGAGGTGCTGGCGGCGCGGAGCGAGGCCGGGGCGGATCCGGAGGTCGTCGATCGTGTGCTGCGTCATCTGGATGTGCGCAGTTTGCGGTAGTTGACAGTCGGGCGAGGGTGGGCCGTAGGGTCGTCGGCATGGCACGGAACGTAGTGATCAGTGGTGGAGGTACGGGAATCGGGCTCGCGGCGGCCCGGGTGTTCGCCGCCGGCGGGGACCGGGTGTTGCTGCTCGGGCGGCGGCCCGAAGTGCTGGAGAAGGCCGCGGTGCCCGGGGCGCTGACCTACGCGGCCGATCTCGCCGAGCCGCAGGACGTGCGCGGTGTCGCCTCGTTCGTGGAGCGGGAGTTCGGGGCCGTGGACGTGCTCGTGCACAGCGCCGGGGGCAGCGGACTGCTGGAACCGGACGCCGGGAGCGACGATCCCCTCGCGGGTGTTGCCCACACCTGGACCGTGAACTTCAGGCTCAACACCCTGACCGCCGTCCTCCTCACCGAGGCGCTGAAGCCGCGGCTCGCCGAGCCCGGCGGACGGGTGCTGTTCCTCAGCTCCATCGCCGCCTACCGGGGCTCCGGGAGCGGGGCCTACGCGGCGGCCAAGGCCGGTCTGCATCCCTACGCCCACGATCTCGCCCGCGAGCTGGGCCCCCGCGGCATCACCGTGAACGTGGTCGCGCCCGGCTACATCGAGGACACCGAGTTCTTCGGGGACGCGATGGACGAGGAGCGCCGGGCACGGCTCATCGGCGAGACCTCGACCGGGCGGGCCGGCACCCCCGGGGACGTCGCCGAGACCCTGCACTGGCTCGCCTCCCAGGGCGCCGGGCACATCACCTCGCAGGTCATCCAGGTCAACGGCGGCGCCGAGCGCGGTCGCTGACCTTTCCACGGGACGGCTGCCCGCGTCACGGGCAGCCGTCCCTCTCGTGCCGTCAGCGTTCCGGGCGTCCCGTGCCGTGGTAGCGGCGTTGCTGGAGCGGCACACCGTCCGGGGACGGGTGATGGCCATTGGGGGAGGGCGGCGACACCGCGTCCGCCGTGTTCACCCGCGGCAGGGCGTACGGGTGCTCGTCTGCCAGCCAGCGGACCATCTGCTCGCGGACCGTGACCCGTACGGTCCATATGTCGTCGGCGTCCTTCGCGGTCACCAGCGCTCGCACCTGCATGGTGTTCGGGGTGGTGTCCGTCACCGTCAGGTTGTAGGCGCGGCCGTCCCAGGCCGGGCACTCGCGCAGGATGTCGCGGAGCTTGTCGCGCATGGCCTCCACGGGGGCCGTGTGGTCGAGGTGCCAGAAGACGGTGCCGGTCATCTGCGGGGTGCCGCGCGACCAGTTCTCGAACGGCTTGGACGTGAAGTACGAGACCGGCATCGTGATCCGGCGCTCGTCCCAGGTGTTGACCGTCAGGAACGTCAGGGTGATCTCCTCGACCGTGCCCCACTCCCCGTCCACCACCACGGTGTCGCCCATGCGCACCATGTCGCCGAAGGCGATCTGGAACCCCGCGAACATGTTGCTCAGCGTGGACTGGGCGGCGACACCGGCGACGATGCCGAGGATGCCGGCCGAGGCCAGCAGCGAGGCACCCGCAGCCCGGAACGCGGGGAACGTCAGCAGCATGCTCGCCGCGGCCACCACACCGACGACCGCGGACACCACCCGCATGATCAGCGTCACCTGGGTGCGCACCCGGCGGACCCTGGCCGGGTCGCGATGGGCCCGGGCGCTGGCGTACCGGCTGTACGACGTCTCGACGATCGCCGCCGCGATCCGGATCACCAGCCAGGCGGTCGACCCGATCAGCACCAGGGTCAGTGTCTGGCCGATGCCCTCGCGGCGCTCCTCCAGCATCTGCGCCTCGTCGTACGACCCTCTCAGCAGGGCCGCGAGAAGGACGAGCTGGTAGGGGATGCGGCCACGGCGCAGCAGCCCCCACAGCGGGGTCTCATGGTGCCGTTCGTCGGCCTTGCGCAGCAGGAAGTCGGTCGCCCAGCCGATCACCAGTGTCAGCACGACCGAGCCACCGACCACGATCAGCGGTCGTAGCAGGTTCTCCATGCCCCCGAACCTAACCGGCCCCCGGGGTGCATGAACATGTGACTTCGGCTGCGTCCTGGGTAATGCCGCGAGGCCGGGTTGTCACACCCCGCTGGCACCATGGCCTCCATGAACATCATGCTCTTTCACTCGACCCAGGGTCTGCGGCCCGCGGTGCTCCAGGCCGCTGACAGACTGCGAGCGGCCGGACACGAGGTGTGGACGCCGGACCTCTTCGAGGGGCGTACGTTCGAGACGGTCGAGGAGGGGATGGAGCACAACGAGAAGATCGGCAAGGAGGAGCTGCTGAAACGGGCCGTGCTGGCCGCCGCGCCCTACTCGGAGCGCGGCCTGGTGTACGCCGGGTTCTCGCTCGGCGCCTCCATCGCGCAGACCCTCGCCCTCGGCGACGAGAAGGCGCGCGGGCTGCTGCTTCTGCACGGTACGTCGGACATCGCGCCGGGCGTCACGGCGGACGACCTGCCGGTCCAGCTGCACGTGGCGGAGCCGGACCCCTTCGAGACGGACGACTGGCTGAGCGCCTGGTATCTCCAGATGGGCCGTACCGGAGCCGACGTGGAGGTCTACCGGTACGCCGGGGCCGGTCACCTCTACACCGACCCCGACCTGCCCGACTACGACGCGGAGGCCGCCGAGGCCACCTGGCGGGTGGCGCTCGGCTTCCTCGACAGCTTGTAGCCGGCGGTCATCCGCCTAGCGGGGGAAGCACTCCTTGGGAGGGTTCTCCAGAGAGGCGAAGTGTCCGGACCAGATCCAGCCCACTGGGTGCGAGTCGTAGATCCGGAACCACCTTGCCCCCGAGGGGGTCGTCGTGGTCGAGCACTGGATGCGCTCCTTGGTGCCCGCCTTGTCCACGCGGTACCGCTCCGACGAGGAATCGGGTTTGGCGTAGACGGGGGCGCCGTCCGGGTTCAGCACCGACAGAGTGACGTAAGCCGGTGCCGCGGCGGCGGATTCCTGAGCCTGGGCGGCGGTCGCGGTACCTCCGGCGAGGACCACAGCGGCAACGACCACTGCGGATTTCGTCAGGACCCCTTGCAAGGTGGCCATGTGACTCCAATCATCTGCGGGTCGGAAGTGCTGACGCGTCGTCAACCTACTGAAGAAGACGTAGCAGTTCCTCAGCAGGTTGACGACTTCGAGGCGTCTCTTCCTGGACGGCCGCTCACACCGGGTCGTAGACCCGCTCGACCTTCTGCGTGCCGCTGCGCGTGCGGTAGGAGCGGGCCCACGCGGCCGTGGCGTCGCGTTTCGTGCGGTCGGACACGACGTAGTAGTCCATCTGCGCGCGCTCGGCCGTGATGTCCAGGACGCCGTAGCCGTGGCGGTCGGTGTCGACCCAGTGGACGTGGCGGTTGGCGGCGCGGATGACGGGTGAGGCGACGGCCGAGACCGTGCCCTCCGGGACCTTGACGATGTCGTCGAGGTTGTCGGAGGTGACCGAGGTGACGACGAACTCCGTGGCGGCCGACGGGGACAGCGGATAGGTGCCGGCGTCCACCGGCACGTCGTTGGCCCAGGCCATGTGGATGTCGCCGGTGAGGAAGACGGTGTTGCGGATCGCGTTCGTCCGCAGGTGCGCCAGGATCTCGCGGCGGTCGTCGGTGTAGCCGTCCCACTGGTCGGTGTTGAGGGCCAGTCCCTCCTGCGGCAGGCCCAGCAGCTTGGCGAGGGGCTTCAGCAGGTCGGCGGAGAGCGAGCCGATGGCGAACGGCGAGATCATCACCGAGTTGCCGACCAGGCGCCAGGTCGTGTCGGAGGACTTCAGGCCCGACTTGAGCCAGTCGAGCTGGGCGCGGCCGGTGAGCGTGCGGTCCGGGTCGTCGACCTCGCCGTTGCCCACCTTCACCTGCTGGGAGCGGAAGGACCGCAGGTCCAGCAGCGAGAGGTCGGCCAGCTTGCCGAAGCGCAGTCGGCGGTAGGTGGTGCCCGCGATCGCCGGGCGGACCGGCATCCACTCGAAGTAGGCCTGCTTGGCCGCGGCCTGGCGGGCGGACCAGGCACCCTCGGCGCCCTCCGTGTGATTCTCGGCGCCACCCGACCAGGTGTCGTTGGCGAACTCGTGGTCGTCCCAGATCGCCACGACCGGGGCCGTCGCGTGCAGCGCCTGGAGGTCCGGGTCGGTCTTGTAGCGCGCGTGCCGGACGCGGTAGTCGGCGAGCGTGACGATCTCGTGCGCCGGGGCGTGCGGGCGTACCACCGTGCCGCGGGTGGTGTACTCGCCGGTGCCGTACTCGTAGATGTAGTCGCCGAGGTGCAGCCAGGCGTCCAGGTCGCCGCGGGCCGCGAGATGGCGGTACGAGGAGAACCAGCCGGCCTCCCAGTTGGCGCAGGAGACCACGCCGAAGCGGAGGCCCGCGACGGCCGCGTCGGCCGCCGGGGCGGTGCGGGTGCGGGCCGTGGGGGAGTCGGTGCCGCCGGCGGAGAAGCGGAACCAGTAGTCGGTGGCCGGCCGCAGCCCGCGGATGTCGGCCTTCACGGTGTGGTCGGAGGCGGCGGTCGCGGTGGTGGACCCCTTGGCGACGATCGTGGTGAACGCCTTGTCCTCGGCGACGACCCAGCTCACATCGGTGTCCGGGCCGAGCCCGGAACCCGGTATGGCCTCCGGGACGGGCGTCACGCGGGTCCACAGCAGGACGCCGTCCGGCAGCGGGTCACCGGAGGCGACGCCGTGCAGGAAGGCGGGGGCCTGGTCGGCGGCGCGCGCGGGCAGGGTCGCCGCCAGCGGTCCGGCCAGGACAGCGGTCGCCGCCGCGGCCTTGACGACCGTACGGCGGCGCGGGGTGAGGGAGTTGAGGCCCTCTGACGTCTTCGATGATCTGTATCGACTGGTCACGACCGATCAGGTTACTGATCGGTATGCACCAGAGCGGGCGAACTCGGAAAGTTCGCCCGCTCTTCATGCGGTGGCCGGTCCCTGACCTGCCGTCACTTCTTGAGGGCCTCGCCGACCACCCGGTTGAAGTCGGCCACCGTCATCAGCGGGTTGCCGCCGTTCAGCTGCTTACCGTCCATGACGAAGGCCGGGGTGCCCTTCACGCCTTCCTTGTTGTCGTCGAAGGTCTTGGACATGGCCATCGCCCAGGCGTCGTAGGTGCCCTTCTCGACCGCGTCCTGGAACCTCTTGTTGCCCTTCAGTTCCGGGACGGTGTTCGCGACCTTGATCAGGTAGCTGTCGTCCTTGAACTTGTCGGTGGTCTCCTCGGGGTGGTACTTCGCCGAGTAGAGCGCGGCCTTGTAGTCGAGGAAGGCCTGGTCGCTCACGTTCAGCGCGGCGCCCAGGGCGCTCAGCGCGTTCTTGGAGCCCTCGCCGTTGTCCTTGTTGTCGATGAAGGTGGCGCCGACGAACTGCAACTTGAACTTGCCGTCGTCGATGTCCTTCTTCACGGTCGGACCGACCGTCTGCTCGAACTGGGCGCAGATGGGGCAGCGCGGGTCCTCGTAGATCTTCAGGGTCTTCTTGGCCGAGTCCTTGCCGATGACGACCGTGGTGCCCTTGTCGCCCGTGGTGTTGGCCGGGGTGACGACCTTGGCGTCCTTCTTGCCCTCCCAGTAGCTGGGCTTGTTGGCCTGGACGACCGCGTAGCCGATGCCGCCGGCTATCGCCAGGACGCCGACGACGGAGCAGGCGACGACGATCTGCCGCTTGGTCTTCGCCCGCTTGGCCTCGCGCTCGCGCTCGGCGCGCAGCCGCTCCCGGGCCGCCGTCTTCGCCGCCTGGCTGTTCCGCTTGCTCATGGTGATGCTCTCTCCGTGGGGACGCGCACACGTCGTGTGCGGGATACGTATGGGGGACCGCAGATGCTCGAAGACGCCTTATGCGAAGGCGACCGAGCACGGCGGTCCACGCCGTCCCAGGGAGTACGCGAGGACCAGGTCGCGGGCGGACGAGGTGCGGTCCGCGGCCCGCGGCGGCAGCCGGCGCCCGGCCGGGGCCCGCCGCACCGCCACCGCGGCGACCGCCAGCAGCAGCGGCCGGAACGTCGTCGCCGTGACCGCCCGCAGCAGCTGGGCCAGAGCCCGCTCGCCGCGGCGCAGCCAGACGGCGGCGGCGAGGCCGACGCCGATGTGCGCGGCGAGCAGCAGCCAGGCGGTGGCCGGGTCGGCGTGCGCGACCGCGGCCGCGAGCCGGTCCGTGCCGGTGGCCCCGGCCATCCGGGCCAGTGGAGTGCCGACCTCGCCTCCGCACAGCACGTCCAGGCCGACCGACCGCAGCGGTCCGGCCACCGGGCCCCCCGCCCGGCCGTAACAGGCGTGCTGACCCGTGGTGAACACCGTGTCGGCGGCCAGTTCCAGCGGGATCAGCAGGGCCGCGATCCGCCCGAAGGAGCGCTCGCGGCCCGCCAGCGCGTACGCGATCACGAACACGGCGGTGGCGACCGCGGCCACCGTGCTCACCGGCAGCGGGACTCCGGACAGCAGGACGTGCGACGCGGTGCTGAGGGTCACGACCACGGCCGTGAACAGCGCCGCGCGTACGGCTCTGAGCTGGATCCCGGATATGTCCATAGCGAAAGAAGAGTCTGTCACGGAGACCTGTAAGAGACCCCTAAAGGGTGCCTGTGAGAGCGCCTGCCGCCAAAGCCGTCTACAGACCCGGAATCCTTCCGTTACGGAACAGGTCCACGAAGGTCTGGTGGTCGGCACGGGCGCGCGCGCCGTAGCTGTGCGCGAAGTCGACCAGCAGCGGCGCGAAGCCCTCCTCGTCGGCCGCGATCGCCGCGTCGATGGCCCGCTCCGTGGAGAACGGCACCAGGGACTCGCCGGACTGGTCGTCCGCCGCCGAGTGCATCGTGGCCGTGGCCCGGCCGAGGTCGGCCACCACCTGGGCGATCTCCTCCGCCTCGTCGATGTCGCCCCAGTCGAGATCCACCGCGTACGGCGAGACCTCGGCGACCAGCTGGCCCGCGCCGTCCAGCTCGGTCCAGCCCAGCCACGGGTCGGCGTGCGCCTGGAGGGCGCGCTGGGAGATGACCGTGCGGTGCCCCTCGTGCTGGAAGTAGCCGCCGATCGCCTGGTCCGTGATGTGCCGGGAGACCGCCGGGGTCTGGGCCTGCTTGATGTAGATCACGACATCGTTCTCCAGGGCGTCGCTGTGGCCCTCGAGGAGGATGTTGTACGAGGGCAACCCGGCCGAGCCGATGCCGATGCCGCGGCGGCCCACGACGTCCTTCACACGGTAGGAGTCCGGGCGGGCCAGCGAGCTGTCCGGCAGCGTCTCCAGGTAGCCGTCGAAGGCGGCGAGCACCTTGTAGCGGGTGGCCGCGTCCAGCTCCACGGAGCCGCCGCCCGGCGCGAAACGGCGCTCGAAGTCGCGGATCTCCGTCATCGAGTCCAGCAGGCCGAACCGGGTCAGCGAGCGGGCGTCACGCAGCGCGTCCAGCAGCGGGCCCTGCGCGGTGTCCAGCGTGAACGGCGGCACCTCGTCGCTCTTGGCGCCGGTGGCCAGCGCGTGGATCCGCTCGCGGTAGGCGATCGCGTAGATCCGCACCAGTTCGGTGATCTGCTCGTCGCTGAGCGCCTTCGCGTACCCGATCAGGGCGATGGACGCGGCGAAGCGCTTGAGATCCCAGGTGAAGGGGCCGACGTAGGCCTCGTCGAAGTCATTGACGTTGAAGATCAGGCGGCCGTTGGCGTCCATGTACGTGCCGAAG
Organism: Streptomyces sp. NPDC006372; assembly: GCF_040612515.1. NCBI lineage: Bacteria > Bacillati > Actinomycetota > Actinomycetes > Kitasatosporales > Streptomycetaceae > Streptomyces > Streptomyces sp. NPDC006372. The sequence continues at coordinate 74,684 of NZ_JBEXQJ010000007.1, forward strand.
TTCTCCGCGTGCAGGTCGCCGTGGATCCACACGCGCGAGGTGCGCTCGTCCAGGTACGGACCGCCCCGCTTCTCGGCGTCCATATCGTGGTAGAAGAGGCACGCCGTGCCCCGGTAGAAGGCGAAGGCCGAGGCCGCCATCTTCCGGAACTTCACGCGGAACGCGGCCGGGTCGGCGGCCAGGAGCTCGCCGAAGGCGGTGTCGAAGACGGCGAGGATCTCCTCACCGCGGTGCTCGTCGTCGAGCTGCGGGAACGACATCGCTGGGTGCCTCCTGGTGCATGCGTCTCGGGGCGGCAGGTCCGCCCTCTGCCTAACGTGCGGTGGTCCGCGGGAGTGCCCGCGAGCCTCGCACGAAGGTACGCGGGGCAGCCCCCGGAGTGTCAGTGCCGGGGCATAGACTTCGACGCTGTCCCCCAGACTGTCCGCAGCCTGTCGGGCCCCATGTGTCATATGTTTTCTCTGGAGGCCGCAGCCGTGTCAAAGCCGCCGTTCACGCACCTGCACGTCCACACCCAGTACTCGTTGCTGGACGGTGCCGCGCGGCTGAAGGACATGTTCAACGCGTGCAACGAGATGGGCATGACGCACATCGCCATGTCCGACCACGGCAACCTCCACGGCGCCTACGACTTCTTCCACTCCGCACAGAAGGCCGGGGTCACCCCGATCATCGGGATCGAGGCCTATGTCGCGCCCGAGTCCCGGCGCAACAAGCGCAAGATCCAATGGGGCCAGCCGCACCAGAAGCGGGACGACGTCTCCGGTTCCGGCGGTTACACCCACAAGACGATGTGGGCGGTGAACTCGACCGGTCTGCACAACCTCTTCCGGCTGTCCTCCGACGCGTACGCCGAGGGCTGGCTGCAGAAGTGGCCCCGGATGGACAAGGAGACCATCGCCCAGTGGTCCGAGGGCATCGTCGCCTCCACCGGCTGCCCCTCCGGCGAGGTCCAGACCCGGCTGCGCCTCGGCCACTTCGACGAGGCCCTGAAGGCCGCCGCCGACTACCAGGACATCTTCGGCAAGGACCGTTACTTCCTGGAGCTGATGGACCACGGCATCGAGATCGAGCGCCGGGTCCGCGACGGCCTGCTGGAGATCGCCAAGAAGCTCGGCATCCCCCCGCTGGTCACCAACGACTCCCACTACACGTACTCGCACGAGGCGGGCGCGCACGACGCCCTGCTGTGCATCCAGACCGGCAAGAACCTCTCCGACCCCGACCGCTTCCGGTTCGACGGCACCGGCTACTACCTGAAGTCCACGGACGAGATGTACGCCATCGACTCCTCGGACGCCTGGCAGGAGGGCTGCGCCAACACCCGGCTGATCGCCGAGATGGTCGACACCACGGGCATGTTCGAGAAGCGCGACCTGATGCCCAAGTTCGACATCCCGGAGGGGTACACCGAGGTCAGCTGGTTCCGCGAGGAGACCCTGCGCGGCATGCACCGCCGCTTCCCGGACGGCATTCCGGACGACCGCATGAAGCAGGTCGAGTACGAGATGGACACCATCATCTCGATGGGCTTCCCGGGCTACTTCCTCGTGGTCGCCGACTTCATCATGTGGGCCAAGAAGCAGGGCATCGCGGTCGGCCCCGGCCGAGGCTCCGCGGCCGGCTCGATCGTCGCCTACGCCCTCGGCATCACCGACCTCGACCCCATCCCGCACGGCCTGATCTTCGAGCGGTTCCTCAACCCCGAGCGCATCTCCATGCCCGATGTCGACATCGACTTCGACGAGCGCCGGCGCGTCGAGGTGATCCGGTACGTGACGGAGAAGTACGGCGCCGACAAGGTCGCCATGATCGGCACCTACGGCACCATCAAGGCCAAGAACGCGATCAAGGACTCCGCGCGCGTGCTGGGCTACCCGTACGCGATGGGCGACCGCCTCACCAAGGCCATGCCCGCCGACGTCCTCGGCAAGGGCATCAACCTGGACGGCATCACCAACCCCGAGCACCCCCGCTACTCGGAGGCGGGCGAGATCCGGGCGATGTACGAGAACGAACCGGACGTGAAGAAGGTCATCGACACCGCCAAGGGCGTCGAGGGCCTGGTCCGGCAGATGGGCGTGCACGCCGCCGGCGTGATCATGTCCAGCGAGACCATCACCGACCACGTGCCCGTCTGGGTCAGGCACACCGACAACGTCACCATCACCCAGTGGGACTACCCGAGCTGCGAGTCGCTCGGCCTGCTGAAGATGGACTTCCTGGGCCTGCGCAACCTGACGATCATGGACGACGCCGTCAAGATGGTGAAGTCCAACAAGGGGATCGAGATCGATCTCCTGAGCCTCCCGCTCGACGACCCCACGACCTTCGAACTGCTCCAGCGCGGCGACACCCTCGGCGTCTTCCAGTTCGACGGCGGCCCCATGCGCTCCCTGCTCCGGCTGATGAAGCCGGACAACTTCGAAGACATCTCCGCCGTGTCGGCCCTGTACCGCCCGGGCCCCATGGGCATGAACTCGCACACCAACTACGCCCTCCGCAAGAACGGCCAGCAGGAGATCACGCCGATCCACAAGGAGCTCGAAGAGCCCCTCAAGGAGGTCCTGGACGTCACCTACGGCCTGATCGTCTACCAGGAGCAGGTGCAGAAGGCCGCCCAGATCATCGCCGGCTACTCGCTCGGCGAGGCCGACATCCTCCGCCGCGTGATGGGCAAGAAGAAGCCCGAGGAGCTGGTGAAGAACTTCGTCCTCTTCCAGGAGGGCGCCCGCAAGAAGGGCTTCAGCGACGAGGCCATCCAGGCCCTGTGGGACGTGCTGGTCCCCTTCGCCGGCTACGCCTTCAACAAGGCGCACTCCGCCGCGTACGGACTCGTCTCGTACTGGACCGCGTACCTCAAGGCGAACCACCCCGCCGAGTACATGGCCGCGCTCCTCACCTCGGTGAAGGACGACAAGGACAAGTCGGCCGTCTACCTCAACGAGTGCCGCCGCATGGGCATCAGGGTGCTCCCGCCGGACGTCAACGAGTCGATGTCCAACTTCGCGGCCCAGGGCGACGACGTGATCCTCTTCGGCCTCTCCGCCGTCCGCAACGTCGGGACGAACGTCGTCGAGTCGATCATCAGGTGCCGCAAGGCCAAGGGGAAGTACGTCTCCTTCCCGGACTACCTCGACAAGGTGGAGGCGGTGGTCTGCAACAAGCGCACCACCGAATCGCTGATCAAGGCCGGCGCCTTCGACGCCATGGGCCACACCCGCAAGGGCCTGACCGCGCACTACGAACCCATGATCGACAACGTGGTCGCGGTCAAGCGCAAGGAGGCCGAGGGCCAGTTCGACCTCTTCGGCGGCATGGGTGAGGCGGCCGAGACCAGCGAGCCGGGCTTCGGGCTCGACGTGGAGTTCTCACCCGACGAGTGGGACAAGACCTATCTGCTCGCCCAGGAGCGGGAGATGCTCGGTCTGTACGTCTCCGACCACCCGCTGTTCGGTCTGGAGCACATCCTGTCCGACAAGGCCGACGCGGGCATCTCCCAGCTGACCGGCGGTGACTATTCCGACGGCTCCGTGGTCACCATCGGCGGCATCATCTCCGGCCTGCAGCGCAAGATGACCAAGCAGGGCAACGCCTGGGCCATCGCCACCGTCGAGGATCTCGCCGGCTCGATCGAGTGCATGTTCTTCCCCGCGACCTACCAGCTCGTCTCGACCCAACTCGTCGAGGACGCCGTGGTGTTCGTCAAGGGCCGGCTCGACAAGCGCGAGGACATCCCGCGGCTCGTGGCCATGGAACTGATGGTGCCGGACCTGTCGAACGCGGGCACCAACGCACCCGTGATCCTCACCATCCCCGCCACCCGGGTCACGCCGCCGCTGGTCAGCCGCCTCGGCGAGGTCCTCAGCCACCACAAGGGCGACAGCGAGGTCAGGATCAAGCTCCAGGGCCCGACCAAGACGACCGTGCTGCGTCTGGACCGGCACCGGGTGAAGCCCGACCCGGCGCTCTTCGGTGACCTGAAGGTGCTGCTCGGGCCGTCCTGCCTGGCGGGCTGACGGGGCCTGGAGACAGGGGGACGGGGAGCTCTCGACGCGCCTGAGGGGCGTGCCCGGTACCGGGGCACGCCCCTCACGCATGTGCGTGGGTCTCAACCACCCGTCACACAGATGTCAGTTGTGGCCGAAGCTGCGCTTCCGCTTGTGGGACGCCACGTCACCGGGGGTCAGCTCGACCTCGGGCTGGGGCTCCGCCTCCGCCGCGGGACGGCGGTCCGCCCGCTGCCCGCGCTCGGTCGGACGCTGCTGCTTACGGTCACGGTTCTTGTTCTTGGCCATGGTGATGCCTCCTGTGGGGGATCTAGGGGCCAGGGCCGGGACCAGATTCACACAGGCCGACAACGATCGCATGTCGGACAATTACCGTGCGTGACAGGGCTGGTCGCCGCGGGAACCTCCGAAACGCCACGCCGAAGATCGAGTTCCGGCCGTTAACCTCCGCGCCGTCGGGCAGACTCGAAGCAAGCCCGAAACAAACCTCCTGGGAAGAGGGTGAGTCGCGTGGACCGCTGCATCGTCCTGGTGGACGCCGGGTATCTGCTGGGAGCCGCGGCGAGTCTCCTCGCCGGGGAGCCCTCCCGGTCCCGGATCACCGTCGACCACGCCGCCCTCATCCAGGGCCTGCGTGAACGCGCCGAGTCCGATACGCAGCAGCCACTGCTGCGCATCTACTGGTTCGACGGCGCCCCGGACCGCGTCCCGCAACCCGAGCACCGCAGGCTTCGCGTGATGCCCCGGGTCACCGTCCGGCTCGGCGCTCTGACCCGCAGCGATGGCCGCTGGGCGCAGAAGGGCGTGGACGCCGCGATGCACGCCGAGCTCACCGAACTGGCCCGCAACCGCGCCTGCTCCGACATCGTCCTCGTCACCGGCGACGGCGATCTGCTGCCCGGCATGATGGCCGCCAAGGAGCACGGCGTCGCCGTCCACCTGTGGGCCGTCCAGGCCGCCGACGGCGACTACAACCAGTCCGAGGACCTGGTCGCCGAGGCCGACGAGCGGCGCGTGCTGGACCGTACGTGGATCACCAAGGCCGTGCGCGCCAAGGAGTACAGCGGAGTGTGCGCCCCGCAGCCGGTGCCCCGGCCGGAGATCGCCGCGATCCTCTCCGCGCCGCTGCCCGACTCCGCCCTCGCCGCCGCGGCCGAGCGGCCCGCCCCGCAGCCCCCGCACCCAGCGGCCGGCACCGGGCACAACGGCACCGAGGAGCGGGTGCCCGCCGCCAAAGGGGTCCCCACGCCCAAAGACCTGGCAGCCCTGCGTGGCCCCGGCGTCCAGCCCGCCCAGCACCCCGCCTCCGCAACCCTCCGCTGGTCCTCCGACAAAGGCTGGGTCGACCGGCCCACGGCCGAGCCCCCCGAGGCCGCCTCGATGCCGACGCTCGCCCAGCTGACCACGGCCGAGCAGCGCTGGGCCGACCGCGAGGAGGACATCACCACGGTCGGCGGCGACCCCTACGAGGTCGGGCAGGTCTTCGCCCGGCGCTGGGTGGAACGCCTCGGCGACCAGACCCACCTCCAGAAACTGTCCGGCATGTACCCGCGTGTCCCGCACCGCGTGGACGGGGAGCTGCTGCGCTACGCCGCGCGCTTCGGCCTGCTCGCCCACAAGGACGACCAGATCGACGAACGGGACCGCTACGCCATCCGGGCCGGATTCTGGAAGGAGATCGGTGTACGCACGGGCGTGGAGCACGCACCCGTCGGCGACTGATGATTTCGCCGGCGGATTTCCCGTCCCGGACCGCCCCGGGAGCGGACCGGGGCGCCCGACCCCGTAGTCTCGTCCCTTGTGAGTAAGCGCGCGGCACAGGCATTTCGGCACGATGGTGACGTCGTGTGCGCGGTGCGCGGGCTGACCAAGACCTATCCGGCCGTCCGGGGCCGGCGCGGCGCGCCCGGAACCCCCGAGGTCCGCGCCACGGACGACGTGACGCTGGACATCCGGCGCGGCGAGATCTTCGGCCTGCTCGGGCCGAACGGCGCCGGCAAGTCCACCCTCGTGCGCCAGCTCACCGGGCTGATGCGGCCCGACGGCGGCGGCGTGGAGATCCTCGGGCACGACATCGTGCGTCACCCGGAGCGGGCCGCACGGATCCTCGCCTACCTCGGTCAGGAGTCGACCGCCCTCGACGAGCTGACCGTGTCGCTGGCCGCCGAGACCACCGGACGGCTGCGCGGCCTGGACGTACGTCAGGCGCGGGCCGAGCGGGACGACGTGCTCGACGAACTGGGGCTCGCGGCGCTCGCCGGGCGTCCGCTGAAGAAGCTCTCCGGGGGCCAGCGGCGCCTGGCGTGCTTCGCCGCGGCCCTGGTGGGGGAGCGGCCGCTGCTCGTGCTGGACGAGCCGACCACCGGTATGGACCCGGTGGCACGGCGGGCCGTGTGGTCGGCGGTCGACCGGCGGCGGGCCGAGCGCGGGACGACCGTGCTGCTCGTGACCCACAACGTCATCGAGGCCGAGACCGTGCTGGACCGGGTGGCCGTGCTGGACCGGGGGCGGGTGATCGCCTGCGACACGCCGGGCGGGCTCAAGGAGCAGGTCGCCGGCGAGGTGCGGGTGGACCTGGTGTGGCGCGACGCGGCACCGCTGCACGTCCCCGAGGTGGCCGCGCTGAAGGACCGCGTCGTGGAGTCGGGCCGTCGCTGGACGCTCCGGCTCGGGCCCGAGGAGGCCCGGGCGGTGGTCGCCACCGTCACCGGCGGGGCGGCCTTCGCCGCCCTGGACGACTTCACGCTGGCCACGCCGAGCCTGGAGGACGTGTACCTGGCCCTCGGCGGCGCCGCGCGGCAGGGGCTGGTGAAGGCGTGAGAAGCATCGAGGCCTTGAGCGTGCGGGCCGCCGCGTCCGTACCGAACAGGGCGACTGCCGCAGTGGACCGAGCGAAGGGAAGCAGCGCGACGTGAGTGTCGTACCCGCCGATGTCCTGCCGGGCGGTGCCCTGGCCGCTGAGGAGCCCGCCGCGAGCGCGGCCGAGCTCGGACCTCGCGCGCGGTTGTGGCCGTCGCTGGCGGCCGTCTACCGGGCGCAGCTGTCCCGGGCGCGGGTGGCGCGTATCCCGTTGCTGTTCGTGGCGACCTTCCAGTCGATCGGGATCATGATCCTGATGCGGGGGGTCGTGGACGACGGCGCGGAGGCGCAGGCCGTCGTCGCCGGCTCGGCGGTCCTGGTGGTCGCCTTCGTCGCGCTGAACCTGCTCGCGCAGTACTTCGGGCAACTGCGGGCCAGCGGCGGGCTCGACCACTACGCGACCCTGCCGGTGCCACCGGCCGCGGTGGTGCTGGGCGCGGCGGGCGCCTACGCCTCCTTCACCCTGCCGGGGACCGTCGTGACCGCGGTGTTCGGCTGTGTGCTCTTCGGGCTGCCCCTGGCCCATCTGTGGATCCTCGTGGCCGTGATCCCGCTCGCGGGCGCCGCGCTCGCCGGACTGGGAGCGGCGCTGGGGCTGCTCGCGCCCCGGCCGGAGCTGGCCACGCTGCTCGGTCAGCTGGGTATGTCCGCGGCGCTGCTGCTGGGTGTGCTGCCGGCCGACCGGATGCCGGAGGTCGTGCGCTTCACACGGGACCTGCTGCCGTCGACGTACGGCGTCGAGGCCTTCGCCCGGACGTTCGGGCCGGACCCCGACTGGGCCTTCGTGCTCGGTGACCTCGCCGTGTGCGGTGTCGTGGGCGTCGTCTCGCTCGCCGTGGCGACCTGGGCGTACCGCCGGGCGGCCGTCCGGTGAGCGGGGAGGGATCGTCCGGTGACGCGGAGCACAGGCGGGCCTGGCACGATGGCAGGGTGACCGCACCACTGACTCCGCCACCGCCCCCGCATGAACGTTCCGCACAGGATGCGTGGCAGCCGCCGGCCGACGGGCCCGCCCCTCAGGGGACTCAGGCTCCCGGGTCCCAGCACGCCGAGTACGCCGGGCACGGCTGGTACGGACAGGACGGGCCCGGGATGAAGACGGAAGTACGGGAGGCCGCCGTGATCTCGGTGGCCGTGGCGCTCGGCGGGGTGCTGCTCGGGGTGCTGTGGTGGTGGCTCGCGCCGCACGTGCCGCTGGTCGGTGCCGTGGTGAACGGCGACTGGATCGTCTACCTCAAGGACACCGAGGGGGAGCAGGCCATCGGGGTGGACGGGACGTTCACGCTGCTGGCGCTGGGCTTCGGGGTCGTGAGTGCCCTGGTGGTGTTTCTGCTGCGGCGGCGCGGGGGTGTGCCGCTGGTGGTGGGGCTGGCCGTCGGGGGGCTGCTCGGGGCGTTGCTGGCCTGGCGGGTCGGGGTGTGGCTCGGGCCCGGGGAGGATGTCGTCGCGCGTGCGCGGGAGGTGGGCAAGGGGGTGACGTTCTCGGCGCCGTTGAAGTTGGGGGCGAAGGGGGGGTTGCTGGCCTGGCCGTTTGCCGCGCTGGTGTTTCATCTGGGGTTGACGGCGTTGTTCGGGCCTCGGGATCCGGAGCCGGAGTTCGGGGACGGGGCGTATCAGGGGCCGCCTGCTGCTTAGTGCTGGGCGTCGGTACCCGGCTCGGGGCGTTGCGCAACCCGGCGGAGCGGGGTGCCTCCCCCAAGCTCTCGGCTTCGCTCGAGCAGGGGGGACCCCCATGGCCCACCCGTGCCGCCCCAGCGGCACGACTGCCCGCAGCTAGGCGGGACGACCGACAGGGGCCAGGACCGCCCCCGTCAGCTTCTGCAAGGTCTCCGGAGACAGTTCCACCTCCAGGCCCCTCCTGCCCGCCGAGACGCAGATCGTCGGGTGGGACGTGGCCGAGTCGTCCAGGACCGTCGGGAGTTTCTTGCGCTGGCCCAACGGGGAGATACCGCCCCGGACGTAGCCCGTCGTGCGTTCCGCCAGGGTCGGGTCGGCCATCGTCGCTCGTTTGCCGCCGGTCGCCGCTGCCAGGGCCTTCAGGTCCAGCTGGCCCGCGACCGGGACCACCGCGACGGTCAGCGTGCCGTCGACGTCGGCGACCAGGGTCTTGAAGACGCGGTCCGGGGAGACGCCCATCGCCTCGGCTGCCTCCTCGCCGTACGAGGGGTGGGCGGGGTCGTGGTCGTAGGAGTGGACCGTGAACTCCACGCCCGCCGCCGTGAGCGCCACCGTCGCGGGGGTGCCGCCCGCCTGCTGCTTCTTCGACTTCTTCGCCATCCCGGTCCGCTTCAGTTGAGGCTCGTCGGGCCGCGCGTCAGTTCCGACGCCGGCAACGACGGCAGACTACGGATGACGGCCGTCTCGGAGCGAAGGAGTTTCAGCTCGTCGCGCAGGCGGGAGGCGGTGTCGGGCGCCTGGAGCAGCCGTTGCTTGGCCGGGATGTCCAGCATCATCGCCGCGGCCACCAGGTAGGACACCACACCCGGCTCGTCGGGCAGGTCGGCGCCGGTCGTCAGGGACCGTTCCCGCGCGCCCGCCAGCCGCTTCTGGTACTGGCGGAAGGAGCGCAGCACGCCCTCGGCCAACGGTGCGGCCTCGTCGCCCGGTTCCTCCGGCAGCGTCTCCAGCTCGGCCGTCAGGAAGGGGCCCGACGCCTCGACCGACAGCAGCCGCACCCGGGTCGTGCCGGTCGCCAGCACCTCGAAGGAGCCGTCGGTGCGCTCCCGGATCGTCGCCGCGTCCGCGATACAGCCCACCTTGTGGAACGCCTTGGCCGGGTCCGTGCCGAACCCGGCCGCGGGTCCCCGCTCGGGCTGGGCCGTCGGGTCGGGCATGCCGGGCGCGCTCGGGGCCACCTCGTGGCCGTCGCGGATCGCCACGACGGCGAACCGGCGCGGCTCGTCCTCCGGTGTCTTCAGCAGCTCGCGCATCATGGCGCGATACCGCTCCTCGAAGACGTTGAGCGGGAGCACGAGCCCCGGGAACAGTACGGAGTTCAACGGGAAGAGGGGGAGCCGGACGGTGGTCACGACGCAGAAGCCTAATGGTCGCCGGAGCGGACTCGTCCGCCCCGTTCACTCCGTGGATGCCCGGAGGGCCGGCCGGCCGCCCCGGCCCGGATGTCGTCGCGGATCCGCAGGAAATGGCCGAGCGGGTCGTCCGACACCTGGTCCCAGGGGAACGAGGTGGCGTACGGCCCGTTCAGGCGCAGCTGTTCCCGGGCGTCCGCCCAGCGCTCCAGGCGCACCAGGACGAAGAGGAGCAGGTTCCGCATCCGGGCGGGCCAGGGGTCGGTCGCCGGCAGCCGCGGGGACAGCGCGATCGCCCGATCCGCGGCCGTGTCCAGTCGCTCGCGCGGCACTTCGGGGCCGCAGCCGTCGGTGAGGTAGCCGAAGGCCGCCCGCAGCGGCAGGGCCTGGACGAGCGCGTCGGCGGGAGCGTCCTGCGCGGCCCGGTCGGCGAAGTCGAAGCACTCGTGATGTGAGCCGTGCCAGTAGGTGGCCAGGTAGCGCAGAGCCGCCACGTGGCACCCGTAGTGGTGCGGGGCGCGGCGGACGGCGGCCGCCCACAGCTCCTCGAAGTACGTGTGCCCCGCCTGGGCGCCCCGGGCGTGGTCGAGCGCGAGCCGCCACGGCACCGGGTCCCGCTGATCGCCTCGGGCCGCGGCCGTGATCAGGGGGCTCAGCTCGCGCAGCGCCTCGGCCCGGGCCGGGGACCGCCAGGCGCGGTCCACCGCCAGCTGGGCCCCGACCAGCAGCGCATCGGGGTCCTTCGGGGCGGTCGCGAGCCAGGCGTCCAGCCACTCGGGGCGCGAGCGGGCGAAGGCGGCCAGCCGGGTCACGTACCGGTCGCGCCGCTCCCACTCGGCCGCCGCGCGCGTGGCGTGGAGCAGCCCGGCCGCCGGTCCGTGGTCGCCCCGGGCGGCGGCGACCAGCGCCGGACTCAGCCGGGCGTCGGGCGCGTCGAGCAGCACCTCGTCGTCGGTGTACGGCCCGCCGACGGGGTGGGAGGCGGTCCTTGTCATCCGGCCCGGGCGGATGAACGGCAGCTGCAGAGCCATGGTGCCGACCATTGAAAGACCGCTGGTCACGGCGGCGCCAGTACGTTCATGGAACTCGCGGAAAGTTGTACGCCGCGTGGTCAAGAGAAGGCAAAAGTGTGACAGTTCAACAACTGTGGTCACACCAGCATCACGAGCGGCGCACCATGGCCGGGATCGCCGGTCGGCCGTCAGTTGCGCCGCAGCAACCGCGTCGCCCCCGCCGCCACCGTCGTCGCCAGGATCCAGCCCAGCAGGATCATCGCCGTCGCCAGCCACTGCCAGCCGCCGCGCAACTGCCAGAACCCCACCTGGCCCAGGTCGATGACCGGCAGCAGCAGATCGAGGGTGAACAGCGCGGGGCTCCACTCCGGATGCTCGCCCCGCTTCATCGGCGGATGCCCGGACTGCGCGAAGGCGAACGTGCCCGCCGCCCACAGCACCGCCATCCACACCGCGGCCCGGCCCGGCCGGTACCCGTAGGCCACCGTCCAGTCCTGGGCGTAGCCCCACAGCTTGGCGGCGAACGGCAGGCTCTCGCGGTGCCGGCGCTGCTTGGCGAGCAGCACCTCGCGGGCGTCCTCGTCCTCCCCGCCGGCCCGCAGCACGGCCGCCAGCCGCTCGTACGGCTCCGGGTTGTACTCGGCGGTCGCCGCCGCCACCCAGTCCAGCCGCTCGGCCAGCGGGAACGGCCCGCGCGGCACGAGGTTCTCGTAGGCGAAGCCGCCCATGTGCAGCCGCCCCGGGCCCGGCCAGGCGTCCGCCCGGTCCATCAGGTTGATGATCTTCGCCCCGGACAGCACCACCCGCCCACGCTCCGGATGCTCCCCGAGGAACCGCAGCTCCGGCGTCTGCACCCGGCGCAGCGACAGCTCCTGGTCGTCGGTGAGGGTGAATCTGGCCCGCTCGAAGTCGACGGCGTCGCCGAACCGCCCGTCGTCCAGCCGGATCCCGCCCTCGCACGCGAACCGCTGGATCCGGGTTCCCTGTGCCGGGGTCATCCCGCTCATCGCCTGGACGCCGACACCCGCCGGCGTCAGATACAGACTGCGCTCGACGGTCAGCTGCGGGGCGTTCAGCGCGAGCCGCGCGTACGGGTTGGCCAGGCGGGCACCGCGCAGGCTCAGCGAGACACCGACGGTGGCGGCGCGCAGGCTCAGCTCGCCGTGCGACTCCAGCAGCTCCGCCTGTAAGTCCTGGCCGACGGTCATGCCGTCCGCGGCGACCGACCGGCCGCTGCGGTCCCGCTGCACCACCGCCTGGTTGAGCATCAGGTCCGTGCCGATCTGCGCGTCCGTGAGCCGGACGCCGCGGTGGAAGCGGCAGCGCGGCAGATGCAGATCGCCCTCCGTCTGCACCCGGGCCGCCTCCAGCCGCGGCACCGAGCAGTCCACCATCCGCAGGGTCGTGAAGCGGGCCTCGGGCAGCAGCACGTCCTCCTCGAACCGGCACCGGCGCATCTCGACGTAGGGCTCCACCGTGCCGCCCGCGAGGTCCAGCGAGCCGCAGACCCGCACGCCGGCCAGCTTCAGTGAGGACACCCGGCCGGCCAGGGCGGGCGGACCGTCGAGCAGCAGCCAGCAGATGATCCGGGCCCGCACGGCCCGCTCCTCGCCCCACGGATGGCCGCCGTGCGGATCGTCCACGATCGGATCGCCGCTGCTCAGGTCGTACACCGTGCCGTTGCGGAAGGCCTGCCACATGCCCGCCTCGGCCGCGGTCAGGTCGTCGGGCAGTTCTCCGGCAGGCACGCCGGCCCCCTCGGTCACGTCGTTTCCTTCCTCCCCGGGTACTCGCGGGTCACGTTCTTCGTACAACCGTTCATGCCCGTTGAGTGACGCTCCGAACGCGAAACGTGAAGGGGATCTTCCGGGCCCCCGTCGTTTCTGTATCAGCCATTGATACGAGCGGACGTGGCGTGATTCGGGTCTGAGAGAATTGAGCACGTGATCTCCCGAATCGATCTGCGCGGCGACGCCCTTCCCGAGGGCCCCGCCCTGCGCGACCTGCTGCCCCGAGCCGACTTCGACGTCGCGGCCGCCCTGGAGAAGGTGCGTCCCATCTGCGAGGACGTGCATCATCGGGGCGACGCGGCGCTGATCGAGTTCGCCGAGCGGTTCGACGGGGTCAGGCTCGACCAGGTACGAGTACCGGCCGCCGCGCTCAGCCGCGCGCTGGAGGAGCTCGACCCGGCCGTGCGCGCGGCCCTGGAGGAGTCCATCCGCCGCGCCCGGATCGTCCACCGCGAGCAGCGCCGCGGCACGCACACCACCCAGGTCGTGCCCGGCGGCTCCGTGACGGAGAAGTGGGTGCCGGTCGAGCGGGTCGGGCTGTACGCGCCCGGCGGCCGCTCGGTGTACCCGTCCTCCGTGATCATGAACGTGGTGCCCGCCCAGGAGGCCGGCGTCGAGTCCGTCGCGCTCGCCTCGCCCGCCCAGGCCGAGTTCGGCGGCCTGCCGCACCCGACCATCCTCGCCGCCTGTGCGCTGCTCGGCGTCGACGAGGTCTACGCGGCCGGCGGCGCCACGGCCGTCGCGATGTTCGCGTACGGCACCGAGTCCTGCCCGCCCGCCAACATGGTCACCGGCCCCGGCAACATCTGGGTCGCCGCCGCCAAGCGCTACTTCACCGGCAAGATCGGCATCGACGCCGAGGCCGGCCCGACCGAGATCGCGGTCCTCGCCGACGACACGGCCGACCCGGTGCACGTCGCCTCCGACCTGATCAGCCAGGCCGAGCACGACCCGCTGGCCGCCGCTGTCCTCGTCACGGACTCCGTCGAGCTCGCGGACGCGGTCGAGAAGGAGCTGGAGCCGCAGGTCGCCGCCACCAGGCACGTCGACGACCGGATCGTCCCCGCGCTGTCCGGCAAGCAGTCCGCGATCGTCCTGGTCGACGGCATCGACGAGGGCCTGAGGGTGGTCGACGCCTACGGCGCCGAGCACCTGGAGATCCAGACGGCGGACGCCGCGGCCGTGGCCGACCGGGTCCGCAACGCGGGCGCGATCTTCATCGGCCCCTGGGCCCCCGTCTCCCTCGGCGACTACGCGGCCGGCTCCAACCACGTCCTGCCCACCGGCGGCTGCGCCTGCCACTCCTCCGGCCTGTCCGTCCAGTCCTTCCTGCGCGGCATCCACATCGTCGACTACACGCAGGACGCGCTGGCCGAGGTCGCGCATCACGTGGTGACGCTGGCGGAGGCGGAGGACCTGCCGGCACACGGTGCGGCGATCAAGGCTCGGTTCGGTTGGAAGGTTCCAGAAGGCAAGTGACAGGCATCGACGATCTCCCCGTACGGGACGAGCTGCGCGGCAAGTCCCCCTACGGCGCGCCCCAGCTGGACGTCCCCGTACGGCTGAACACCAACGAGAACCCCTACCCGCTGCCCGAGCCGCTGGTCGAACGCATCGCCGAGCGGGTCCGTGAGGCGGCCCGCAACCTCAACCGCTACCCCGACCGGGACGCGGTCGAGCTGCGCACCAGGCTCGCCGAGTACCTGACGAAGACGTCCGGCCACGAGGTCGGCCTGGCCAACGTCTGGGCGGCCAACGGCTCCAACGAGGTCATCCAGCAGCTGCTGCAGACCTTCGGCGGGCCGGGCCGCACGGCGATCGGCTTCGAACCGTCGTACTCGATGCACGGGCTCATCTCGCGCGGTACGGGCACGGGCTGGATCTCCGGCCCCCGGGGCGAGGACTTCACGATCGACCTGGCGGCGGCCGAGAAGGCCATCGCCGAGAACCGGCCCGACGTCGTCTTCGTCACCACCCCCAACAACCCGACCGGCAACGCGGTCCCGCCCGGGACCGTCCTGGCGCTGTACGAGGCCGCCCAGGCGGCCAAGCCGTCGATGGTCGTGGTCGACGAGGCATACATCGAGTTCAGCCACGGCGACTCGCTGCTGCCGCTGCTCGACGGCCGCCCGAACCTCGTCGTCTCCCGCACGATGTCGAAGGCGTTCGGCGCGGCGGGCCTGCGACTCGGCTACCTCGCCGCGCACCCGGCCGTCGTGGACGCCGTCCAGCTCGTCCGGCTGCCCTACCACCTGTCGGCCGTCACCCAGGCGACCGCCCTGGCCGCGCTGGAGCACACCGACACCCTGCTGGGCTACGTCGAGCAGCTCAAGGCCGAACGCGACCGCCTGGTCGCCGAGTTGCGCACGACCGGATACGAGGTCGTGGAGTCCGACGCCAACTTCGTGCAGTTCGGCAGGTTCGAGAACTCGCACACGGCCTGGCAGAAGATCCTCGACCGGGGCGTCCTGGTCCGGGACAACGGCATCCCCGGATGGCTGCGGGTGTCCGCCGGCACCCCCGAAGAGAACGACGCGTTCCTCGACGCGGTACGTGCACTGAAGAAGGAGCAGAGTTCATGAGCCGCACCGGACGCGTGGAGCGGACGACCAAGGAGACCACGGTCCTCGTCGAGATCGACCTCGACGGCACCGGCAAGACGGAGATCTCCACCGGCGTCGGCTTCTACGACCACATGCTCGACCAGCTCGGCCGGCACGGACTGTTCGACCTCACGGTGAAGACCGAGGGCGATCTGCACATCGACTCGCACCACACCATCGAGGACACCGCCCTCGCGCTCGGCGCCGCCTTCAAGCAGGCCCTCGGCGACAAGGTCGGCATCTACCGCTTCGGCAACTGCACGGTCCCGCTGGACGAGTCCCTCGCCCAGGTCACGGTCGACCTGTCCGGCCGCCCCTACCTCGTGCACACCGAGCCCGAGAAGATGGCGCCGATGATCGGCGAGTACGACACCACCATGACCCGGCACATCCTGGAGTCCTTCGTGGCCCAGGCCCAGATCGCGCTCCACGTGCACGTGCCCTACGGGCGCAACGCGCACCACATCGTGGAGTGCCAGTTCAAGGCGCTGGCCCGGGCCCTGCGCTACGCCTCCGAGCGCGACCCGCGCGCGGCCGGCATCCTCCCCTCCACGAAGGGCGCCCTGTGAACGGCACCTCGACCCTGCTGATCGTCGTCGGCCTGTTCCTCGTCGGCGGGATCTACTCCTTCGTCAAGCAGAAGATGCCCAAGGGCCTGATCGTGCTGTTGTCGATCGGCGCCGCGATGTGCCTGGCGGCCGGTGTCGTGAGGCTGGAGGTGTGGAATTGAGCAGCCCGAAGAAGGTGGTCGTCTTCGACTACGGCTTCGGCAACGTCCGCTCCGCCGAGCGTGCCCTGGCGCGCACCGGAGCCGACGTCGAGATCACGCGTGACTACGACAAGGCCATGAACGCCGACGGGCTGCTCGTGCCCGGCGTCGGCGCCTTCGCCTCCTGCATGAAGGGCCTGCGCGAGGCCCGCGGGGACTGGATCGTCGACCGCCGGCTGTCCGGCGGCCGCCCCGTCATGGGCATCTGCGTCGGCATGCAGATCCTCTTCGCCCGCGGCATCGAGCACGGCGTGGAGACCGAGGGCCTCGACGAGTGGCCCGGCTCGGTCGAGCCCCTCCAGGCCGAGATCGTGCCCCACATGGGCTGGAACACCGTGGACGCCCCGGCCGGCTCGCAGCTGTTCGCCGGCCTCGACACGGACGCCCGCTTCTACTTCGTGCACTCCTACGCCGTCCACGACTGGTCGCTGGAGACCCACAACCCGACGATCGAGCCCCCCAGGGTCACCTGGTCCACGCACGGCAAGCCGTTCGTCGCGGCCGTCGAGAACGGCGCCCTGTGGGCCACGCAGTTCCACCCCGAGAAGTCCGGCGACGCCGGAGCGCAGCTGCTCACCAACTGGATCGGAACCCTGTAGACAATGGCCAAGCTCGAACTCCTCCCCGCGGTCGACGTCCGTGACGGCCAGGCCGTCCGCCTCGTGCACGGCGAGTCCGGCACGGAGACCTCGTACGGCTCCCCGCTGGAGGCCGCCCTCGCCTGGCAGCGGTCCGGCGCCGAGTGGCTGCACCTGGTCGACCTGGACGCCGCGTTCGGCACCGGGAACAACCGCGAGCTGATCGCCGAGGTCGCCCGGGCGATGGACATCAAGGTGGAGCTGTCCGGCGGCATCCGCGACGACGACACCCTCGCCGCCGCCCTCGCCACCGGCTGCACGCGCGTGAACCTCGGCACGGCCGCCCTGGAGACCCCCGAGTGGGTCGCCAAGGTCATCGCCGAGCACGGCGACAAGATCGCGGTCGGCCTGGACGTCCGGGGCACGACCCTGCGCGGCCGCGGCTGGACCCGCGACGGCGGCGACCTCTACGAGACGCTGGCACGCCTCGACAACGAGGGCTGCGCCCGCTACGTCGTCACCGACATCGCCAAGGACGGCACGCTCCAGGGCCCGAACCTGGAGCTGCTGAAGAACGTCTGCGCCGCCACCGACCGCCCGGTCGTGGCCTCCGGCGGCGTCTCGTCGCTGGACGACCTGCGGGCCATCGCCGCGCTGGTGCCGCTCGGTGTCGAGGGCGCGATCGTAGGGAAGGCGCTGTACGCGAAGGCGTTCACCCTGGAAGAGGCCTTGGAGGCAGTGTCGTCATGAGCGATGCCGTGCGGCGGGTGCAGAGCGGAAGTCCCTGGGAAGAGTCCTTCGGTTTTGCACGTGCCGTCGCGGCGGGCGACCATGTGCTGGTGGCGGGCACCACGTCCTTCAAGGGCAGCGTGCTGTACGGGGAAGGTGATCCGTACGAGCAGGCGAAGGTGGCCTTCACCAGCGCGCTCGACGCGGTCGCCGAGTTCGGGCTCGGCGCCGCGTCGGTGATCCGCACCCGCATGTACCTGGCGCACGCACGCGACCTCGACGAGGTGGGCCGCGCGCACAAGGAACTGTTCGACACCGCGCGCCCGGTCGCGACCTTCCTGGTGGTGGAGGGCTTCATCGACCCGCGTGTGCTGGTGTCCGTGGAAATCGAAGCATTCAGAGGAGCCGTGACTTCATGACCCTGGCGGTCCGAGTCATCCCCTGCCTGGACGTGGACAACGGCCGGGTCGTCAAGGGCGTCAACTTCCAGAACCTGCGCGACGCGGGCGACCCCGTCGAGATGGCCAAGGTGTACGACGCCGAGGGCGCCGACGAGCTGACGTTCCTGGACATCACCGCCTCGTCGGGCAACCGCGAGACGACGTACGACGTGGTGCGCCGCACGGCCGAGCAGGTGTTCATCCCGCTCACCGTCGGCGGTGGCGTGCGTACCGCCGAGGACGTGGACAAGCTGCTGCGGGCCGGTGCGGACAAGGTCGGCGTCAACACGGCCGCGATCGCCCGCCCGGAGCTGATCCGTGAGATCGCGGAACGCTTCGGCCGCCAGGTCCTGGTCCTCTCGGTGGACGCCCGCCGCACGGAGTCCGGCTCCTTCGAGGTGACCACCCACGGCGGCCGTCGCGGCACCGGCATCGACGCCGTCGAGTGGGCGCACCGGGCCGCCGAACTGGGCGCGGGCGAGATCCTGCTCAACTCGATGGACGCGGACGGCACCAAGGACGGCTACGACCTGGAGATGATCCGGGCCGTACGCAAGCACGTCACGGTCCCGGTGATCGCCTCGGGCGGCGCGGGCAGGCTGACCGACTTCCCGCCGGCGATCGAGGCGGGCGCGGACGCGGTGCTGGCGGCGTCCGTCTTCCACTTCGGCGACCTGCGGATCGGCGAGGTCAAGGGAACACTGCGGGAGGCCGGCCACCCGGTGCGGTGACGCCCCCGCGCCCCTGCTGGAGGCCCCGGCCGCTCGACGCGGCCGGGGCTTTTCTCAGATCCCCAGCTGCTTCGTCTCGTGCAGCTTCTCGATCGCGGCCTCGTCGCCGTCCAGCTCGACCTTCGCCTTGCCCTGCCGGCCGTACGAGAACAGCACCAGCTCGGACGGCTCGCCGGTCACCGTGACCACCGGCGTGCCGCGGTGGGCGACCACCGTCTGGCCGTCCGGGCGGCGCAGCACCAGGCCCGTCGGGACGCCGCGGCCCATCATGCGGGCGGTGCGCTCCAGCCGGGACCACAGGGCGTCCTGGAACACCGCGTCGAGCTCGCGCGGGGACCAGTCCGGCTGGGCGCGGCGGACATCCTCCGTGTGGACGTAGAACTCGATGATGTTCGACGCCTCGTCGACCGGCTTCAGTGAGAAGGGGGAGAAACGCGGCGGACCCGTACGGATCAGCTGGATCAGCTCCTCGTACGGCTTGTCGGTGTACTCCGCCATCACCCGGTCCAGGCGCGGCGCGAGCTGCTTGATCAGTATCCCGCCCGCGGCGTCCGGCCGGCGTTCGCGCACCACCACGTGCGCGGCGAGGTCCCGGGTCGTCCAGCCCTCGCAGAGGGTCGGCGCGTCCGGGCCCGCTGTCTCCAACAGGTCGGCGAGGAGGAGTCGTTCACGCTTGGCATGGGTCGACATGCGGCCAGCCTACGACCGCGTGGAAGGTCCGCCCAGTGGACACTCCACCAGGCCCGTCAGTGGCGCGCGGCACAATGGTCGTCATGACCAGCAAGTCCCCACGGCCCAGCAGCCTCGACCCGGAGATCGCCGCCCGCCTCAAGCGCAGCGCCGACGGCCTCCTGCCCGCCATCGCCCAGCAGTACGACACCGGAGAGGTGCTCATGCTCGGCTGGATGGACGACGAGGCACTGCACCGCACCCTCACCACCGGCCGCTGCACGTACTGGTCCCGCAGCCGCCGGGAGTACTGGGTCAAGGGCGACACCTCCGGCCACTTCCAGTGGGTGAAGTCCGTCGCCCTCGACTGCGACGCCGACACGGTCCTGGTGAAGGTCGACCAGGTCGGCGCCGCCTGTCACACCGGCGCGCGCACCTGCTTCGACGAGGACGTGCTGCTCAAGGACGGCGGCTCCGACGCCTCCGCGACGGATCAGTAAGGTCAGCCGCCATGGACCTCGAGACGTTCCGCAAGCTAGCCGCCGACCGGCGGGTCATCCCGGTCACCCGCAAACTCCTCGCCGACGGCGACACCCCGGTCGCGCTCTACCGCAAGCTCGCCGCCGAGCGCCCGGGCACCTTCCTGCTGGAGTCCGCCGAGAACGGCCGCTCGTGGTCCCGCTACTCGTTCGTGGGTGTCCGCAGCGCCGCCACCCTGACCGAGCGCGACGGGCAGGCTCACTGGCTCGGCACCCCGCCCGTCGGCGTCCCCACAGGCGGTGACCCGCTCGCCGCCCTGCGCGCCACCATCGAGGCCCTGCACACCCCGCGCGACCTCGCCGAGGACCTCGGCCTGCCGCCCTTCACCGGCGGCATGGTCGGTTACCTCGGCTACGACATCGTCCGCCGCCTGGAGAAGATCGGCCCCGGCGAGCGCGACGACCTGAAGCTGCCCGAGCTCACCATGCTCCTCACCAGCGACCTGGCCGTCATGGACCACTGGGAGGGCTCGGTCCTGCTGATCGCCAACGCGATCAACCACAACGACCTGGAGACCGGCGTCGACGAGGCCCACGCCGACGCCGTGGCCCGGCTCGACGCCATGGAGGCCGACCTCTCCCGCGCCGTCCCCCAGCCCCCGGCCGCGCTGCCGCCCTCCGAGCTCCCCGAGTACACCGCGCTGTGGGGCGGCCCCGACTTCCAGGAGGCCGTCGAGGACGTCAAGGAGCGCATCCGGGCCGGCGAGGCCTTCCAGGTGGTCCCCTCCCAGCGCTTCGAGACGCCGTGCACGGCGAGCGCGCTGGACGTCTACCGGGTCCTCAGGGCCACGAACCCGTCCCCGTACATGTACCTGTTCCGCTTCGACGGGTTCGACGTCGCCGGCTCGTCCCCCGAGGCCCTGGTCAAGGTCGAGGACGGGCAGGCCATGGTCCACCCCATCGCCGGCACCCGCTGGCGCGGCGCCACCCCGCAGGAGGACCAGGCCCTCGCCGACGAACTGCTCGCCGACCCCAAGGAGCGCGCCGAGCACCTCATGCTCGTCGACCTCGGCCGCAACGACCTGGGACGGGTCTGCGAGCCCGGCTCGGTCGAGGTCGTCGACTTCATGTCCATCGAGCGGTACTCGCACGTCATGCACATCGTCTCGACCGTCACCGGCCGCGTCGCCCCCGGCCGCACGGCCTTCGACGTCCTCACCGCCTGCTTCCCGGCCGGCACCCTCTCCGGCGCCCCCAAGCCCCGCGCCATGCAGATCATCGACGAACTCGAACCGTCCCGGCGCGGGATCTACGGCGGCTGCGTCGGCTACCTCGACTTCGCCGGCGACTCCGACACCGCCATCGCCATCCGCACCGCCCTGCTGCGCGACGGCACCGCCTACGTCCAGGCCGGAGCGGGCATCGTCGCCGACTCCGACCCGGTCGCCGAGGACACCGAGTGCCGCAACAAGGCGGCGGCGGTCCTGCGGGCCGTGCACACGGCGAACCGGCTGGGAAAGGCATGAGATGAACCCCGGGTGAGGGTTCGCCCGGGGTTCAAGCGATAGTGGGGTATGTGACTGCTGTACCTCACCCCCGTTCCGAAGCCGCCGGATCCGCCCGGGCCGGCCGCCTGAGCCTCGCCGTCGCGCTGCTCGCCGGTGCCCTCGGCGCGGCCGTGGCACTGCTCGCCTCCCGGCAGCAATGGGCGGAGGGCACCGCGACGGTGGCCGGCGGCGCCTTCCCCCTGTCCGCCAAGGGCAGCGACGTCACGGGCGTCCCCGCGGCGCTCGCCATCGTGGGCCTCGCCGCGCTCGTCGCCGTCTTCGCCGTCCGCCGGGCCGGCCGCGTCGTCGTGGCCGCGCTGCTGGCGCTGTCCGGCGCGGGCACCGTCGCCGCCGCCCTGATCGGCGCCTCCGACGGCTCCGCCCTCGACGAGAAGGCCGCGGAGGCCTCCGGTGACACCACTGCCTCCGTGGCGGCCCTCAGCCACACGGCCTGGCCCTACGTCGCCGTCGTCGGCGGCGTGCTGCTCCTGCTGGCCGGACTGCTCGCCCTGCGCTACGGCCGGCGGTGGCCCGCGATGTCCGGCCGCTACGAGCGGGGCGGCACGCCCCAGCCGCGCCGCAAGGCTCCCGCCGTCGATCCGGACCGGCCCGAGGACCTGTGGAAGGCACTCGACCGGGGAGAGGACCCGACCGGGGCCTGAACGGCGCGAGCAGCGCGGGGAGCACCCCCGCTCACCTCGTGGGCACGGGTGCGGGACAATGGGCCCGAGCGTCCTGCTCAGACACGCACACAGCAACGAGGAGCAAGCAATGGCGGGCAGCAGCCACGGTCACACCCCGGCCGCCTGGACCGGTGTCACGATCGCCTTCATCGGTTTCTGCGTCGCGGGCGCGTTCATGGTGATGGACCAGCCGGCGGGCTTCTGGGCGGGCATGGTCGTCGTGCTGCTCGGCGGTGTCGTCGGCGGCGTCATGCGGATGATGGGCATGGGCCAGCCCAAGGACCTGCACCAGCCGCACGAGATGACGGGCGACCGCGAGCCGGCGCGCGCCGAGGGCTGACCCCCGGCGGAACACCGCGTTGTCGCGTGAGGGGCGGCCGGCCCAGGGGTGCCGGGACCGCCCCTCACGCACGCGCGGGGCACAATGCATCCCGTGAACACCGACAGCCGAACGGCGACGCGGAGCCTCCCGGGCCGCCTGGCCGTCCCCGCCGGGGTGCTCGCGGCCGTCGCCGCCGCCTTCGCCTACGTGGGCGCGGTGGACCCCAACGAACCCGGCCACTACCCCGTGTGCCCGCTGCTGCGTTACACGGGCCTGTACTGCCCCGGCTGCGGCGGACTGCGCAGCGCGCACGCCTTCGTCCACGGGAACTTCCCGGCGGCGTTCCAGGACAACGCCCTGGCCGTCCTCGGCTATCTCGCCTTCGCCGTGCTGTGGACCGTATGGGTGGTCCACGCGGTCCGCGGGCGCCCGCTGCGGATCGACCCCGGGCCGGTCCCGATGTGGGGCCTGGGCGTGTTGCTGCTGCTCTTCACCGTTGTCCGGAACCTGCCCTTCGGTGGCTGGCTCCATCCTTGATCAACTGGCGTATGTCCAGGTACTGGGACCGCCGTCAACCGGATGCGAGGCCTACGCCCCGCTGCGGATACCATCGCAGTGACCATCGGTTTTCGACTGGTCGCTGGAACTCGCAACCGTCTGGAAGGGGGCCGCTCGCGTGAGTGTGCTCGACGAGATCATCGACGGAGTCCGTGCCGACCTCGCGGAGCGGCAGGCGCGCGTCAGCCTCGACGAGCTCAAGGAGCGCGCGGCGAAGGCTCCCGCGGCCAAGGACGGCGCGGCCGCCCTGCGCGGCGACGGCGTCAAGGTCATCTGCGAGGTCAAGCGTTCCAGCCCCTCCAAGGGCGCGCTGGCCGCGATCGCCGACCCGGCCGGGCTCGCCGCCGACTACGAGGCGGGCGGCGCGGCGGTCATCTCGGTCCTCACCGAACAGCGCCGCTTCGGCGGCTCGCTGGCCGACCTGGAGGCCGTCCGCGCCCGCGTGGACATCCCGGTCCTGCGCAAGGATTTCGTCGTCACGTCGTACCAGCTGTGGGAGGCCCGGGCCTACGGCGCCGACGTCGTCCTGCTGATCGTCGCCGCCCTCGACCAGCCGGCCCTGGAGTCCCTCATCGAGCGCGCCGAGTCCATCGGGCTCACCCCGCTCGTCGAGGTGCACGACGAGGACGAGGTCGAGCGCGCGGTCGACGCCGGCGCCCGGGTGATCGGCGTCAACGCGCGCAACCTCAAGACCCTCGAGGTCGACCGCGGCACCTTCGAGCGGGTGGCGCCGGAGATCCCCGACCACATCATCAAGATCGCCGAGTCGGGTGTCCGCGGACCCCACGATCTCATCGCGTACGCCAACGCCGGTGCCGACGCGGTCCTGGTGGGCGAGTCCCTCGTCACGGGCAAGGACCCCAGGACTGCGGTCTCCGACCTGGTCGCCGCGGGCGAGCACCCCGCACTCCGGCACGGCCGGGGCTGATCACCCGCTAGGCTTGCCCCGATGACTCCCACCATGACGACCGTGGACCGGTACGCCCGCCTCGCGCGCGGCTGCCGCCCCCGCGGCTGCCGTGCGCCCGCGCGCCGGGTCCACGGCCGCCGCGTCCGGTACGTCATCGGTGACGAACCCGGGCAGGTCAACGGCATGCGATGGCAGGACTTCTAGGGGCGCGGGGAACTGCGCGAGCAACCACACACGGCCCGCAGCCAACACATGCTCCCCGCCCCCACGGCGATTAGTGCATCCCACACACTCACCGTGAAGGTATCCGCATGCCCAGCCAGTACTTCATCCCCGACCCCGAGGGGCAAACCCCGAACCCCGAAGGCTACTTCGGGGCCTTCGGCGGAAAATTCATCCCGGAGGCCCTCGTCGCCGCCGTCGACGAGGTGGCCGTCGAGTACGACAAGGCCAAGCACGACCCCGAGTTCGCCAAGGAACTCGACGACCTCCTGGTCAACTACACAGGCCGCCCCAGCGCCCTCACCGAAGTGCCCCGGTTCGCCGAGCACGCCGGCGGCGCCCGGGTCTTCCTCAAGCGGGAGGACCTGAACCACACCGGCTCCCACAAGATCAACAACGTCCTCGGCCAGGCCCTGCTCACCAAGCGCATGGGCAAGACCCGCGTCATCGCCGAGACGGGCGCCGGACAGCACGGCGTCGCCACGGCCACCGCCTGCGCGCTCTTCGGCCTGGACTGCACGATCTACATGGGCGAGATCGACACCCGGCGCCAGGCCCTCAACGTGGCCCGCATGCGCATGCTCGGCGCCGAGGTCATCGCCGTGAAGTCGGGATCGCGTACCCTCAAGGACGCCATCAACGAGGCGTTCCGCGACTGGGTGGCGAACGTCGACCACACCCACTACCTCTTCGGCACGGTCGCCGGGCCGCACCCCTTCCCCGCCATGGTCCGCGACTTCCACCGCGTCATCGGCGTCGAGACCCGCCGCCAGCTCCTGGAGCGCGCCGGCCGCCTCCCCGACGCGGCCGTCGCCTGCGTCGGCGGCGGCTCCAACGCCATCGGCCTGTTCCACGCCTTCATCCCGGACACGGACGTGCGCCTCATCGGCTGCGAGCCCGCCGGGCACGGTGTCGACACCGGCGAGCACGCGGCGACCCTGACGGCCGGCGAGCCCGGCATCCTGCACGGCTCGCGCTCGTACGTCCTCCAGGACGACGAGGGCCAGATCACCGAGCCGTACTCCATCTCGGCCGGTCTGGACTACCCGGGCATCGGCCCCGAGCACTCCTACCTCAAGGACACCGGCCGCGGCGAGTACCGCGCGGTCACCGACGACGCGGCCATGCAGGCCCTGCGCCTGCTGTCGCGCACCGAGGGCATCATCCCGGCCATCGAGAGCGCCCACGCGCTGGCCGGCGCCCTGGAGGTCGGCAAGGAGCTGGGCAAGGACGGACTGATCGTGGTCAACCTGTCCGGCCGCGGCGACAAGGACATGGACACCGCCGCCCGCTACTTCGGCCTCTACGACACCGACGCCGAGGTCGCCGCCGACGCGGACGCCGACACCGCCGAGATCGAGGGGGACGCCAAGTGAGCGGGAACATCCGGCTGCTGACCGACACCCTCGCCACGGCCAGGTCCGAAGGGCGCTCGGCGCTCATCGCCTACCTCCCGGCCGGGTTCCCGACCGTGGACGGCGGCATCGCGGCGATCAAGGCCGTCATCGACGGCGGCGCCGACGTCGTCGAGGTGGGCCTGCCGCACAGCGACCCCGTCCTCGACGGGCCCGTCATCCAGACCGCCGACGACATCGCCCTGCGCGGCGGCGTGAAGATCGCCGACGTGATGCGCACCGTCCGCGAGGCACACGCCGCCACCGGCAAGCCCATCCTCGTCATGACGTACTGGAACCCCATCGACCGCTACGGCGTCGAGCGGTTCACGGCTGAGCTCGCCGAGGCGGGCGGCGCCGGGTGCATCCTGCCCGACCTGCCCGTGCAGGAGTCGGCGCTGTGGCGGGAGCACGCGGAGAAGCACGGTCTCGCCACCGTCTTCGTCGTCGCGCCCAGCAGCAAGGACGAGCGGCTCGCGCAGATCACCGCGGTGGGCAGCGGCTTCGTCTACGCCGCCTCCCTCATGGGCGTCACGGGCACCCGCGCGACGGTCAGCTCGCAGGCCGAGGACCTGGTGGGACGCACCCGCGCCACCGGCACCGGCCTGCCCGTCTGCGTCGGACTCGGCGTCTCCAACGCCACCCAGGCCGCCGAGGTCGCCGGCTTCGCCGACGGCGTGATCGTCGGCTCGGCCTTCGTCAAGGCCATGCTGGACGCCCCGGACGACGCGGCCGGTGTCGAGGCCGTGCGGGCGCTCGCGGGGGACCTCGCGAAGGGCGTGCGCCGGCAGGCGTAAGAAAGCGGGAAGTCATACGGGTCCCTCTTACGGGTGGACCTGGGGCCGGGGAGGCGCGGTGCGCCTCCCCGGTTCGTTTCCGGGGTGTGAGCGAGAAGAACCATGAGGGAAAGCGCACCGCCCGGGAGCGGCTGGCGGTCGAGCGCGAGAAGCAGAAGTCCGCGGACAAGCGCCGGCGCGCGCTGATCGTGGGCGGGGCCGTCGTCGCCGTCCTGGGACTCGCGGCGGTGATCGGCGTCGTCGCCGCCAACGCCGGGAAGGACGACGAGAGCGAGGCGTCGGGCCCGGTCGTGGCGCCCTCGGGAGCCCAGGGCAAGGACGGCCTGGCCATCCCGGTCGGCAAGGACAGCGCCAAGTCCACGCTCACGGTGTGGGAGGACTTCCGCTGCCCGGCCTGCAGGTCCTTCGAGACGGCGTACCGGCCGGTGATCCACGAGCTGACCGACGCGGGTCAGCTCAAGGTCGAGTACCACCTGGTCACCCTCATCGACGGCAACATGGGCGGCAGCGGCTCCCGCAACGCGGCCAACGCCGCGGCCTGCGCCCAGGACGCCGGAAAGTACGCCGCGTACCACGACGTGCTCTTCGAGAACCAGCCCTCGGAGGTCGACGACGCCTACGCCGGCAACGCCAAGCTGATCGAGCTGGCCGGCAAGGTGGACGGCCTCGACACCCCGGCCTTCCGCACCTGCGTCGAGAAGGGCACGCACAACGGCTGGGTCGTCAAGTCCCACCAGGCGTTCAACAAGGGCGGCTTCTCGGGCACGCCGACGGTGCTGTTCGACGGCGAGAACATCTACCAGGACCGGACGATGACCCCGGCGAAGCTCAAGAAGATGGTGCAGAAGCAGAACAAGGAGTGAAGGCTTTTCTCACGCGCCCGTTATGGACCCGTAGCCGGGCTGCCTGCCGCCGCCCCGGTCCGGCACGGTAGCGTCGACCTTGCCATGGAACTTGCCTTCATTCCCAGCCCGTCGCGCGGGGTGCTGTACCTCGGCCCCATTCCGCTGCGCGGCTACGCGTTCTGCATCATCATCGGCGTCTTCGTTGCCGTCTGGCTCGGCAACAAGCGCTGGATCGCCCGGGGCGGGCGGGCCGGCACGGTGGCCGACATCGCGGTCTGGGCCGTGCCCTTCGGCCTGGTCGGCGGTCGGCTCTACCACGTGATCACGGACTACGAGCTGTACTTCAGCGAGGGCCGTGACTGGGTGGACGCCTTCAAGATCTGGGAGGGCGGGCTCGGCATCTGGGGCGCCATCGCGCTGGGCGCGCTGGGCGCGTGGATCGGCTGCCGGCGCCGGGGCATCCCGTTGCCCGCGTACGCGGACGCCGTCGCGCCGGGCATCGCTCTGGCACAGGCGTGCGGCCGCTGGGGCAACTGGTTCAACCAGGAGCTGTACGGCAAGCCCACCGACCTGCCCTGGGCCCTGGAGATCACCTCCTCCGCGGACGGCCGCGTGCCGGGCACGTACCACCCGACGTTCCTGTACGAGTCGCTGTGGTGCATCGGCGTCGCGCTCCTGGTCATCTGGGCGGACCGCCGCTTCCGGCTCGGGCACGGCCGGGCGTTCGCGCTGTACGTCGCCGCGTACTGCGCGGGGCGTGGGTGGATCGAGTACATGCGCGTCGACGACGCCCACCACATCCTGGGCCTCCGCCTCAACGTGTGGACCGCGATCTTCGTGTTCCTGCTCGCGGTCGTGTACCTCGTGGTCTCGGCGAAGACGCGACCGGGCCGGGAGGCCGTGGTGGAGCCCGCCGCCGGCGGTAAAGCCGCCGCGGACGGCAAGGCGGACGGCGAGACCATGGCGGACGGCGAGAACGAGGCCGACCGCGAGGGCAAGGACGACAGCGAGGACAAGGCCGGCGACGCCGACGACGCGTCCAAGGACGAGGCCGGGTCGGCGAAGAAGACCTGACGATCAGCCGTACGACGCGAGGGGCGCCCGGACCTGTCCGGGCGCCCCTCGCGCGTCTACCGGCGGCGTGCCAGGGACAAGGTCCTCTGGGCGGCCGTGACCACCGCCGTGTCGATGAAGCGCCCGCCCGGAAGGGCCTGGGCGCCCGGTTCCGTCGCCGCCGCCTTGAGAATCGTCTCCGCCTGCTCGATCTCCTCCTCGGTGGGCAGGAAGGCCCGCTCGATCACCGGGAGCTGGCGAGGGTGGATCGCGGCCCTGCCCAGGAAGCCCAGGGCGCGGCCGTGGGCGCAGGAGGCGGCCAGCCCGTCCAGGTCGCGAATGTCCGGATGGACCGACTGCGCCGGCGGGGGCAGGCCCGCGGCCCGGGCGGCCACCACCACGCGGGAGCGTGACCAGTCGAGACCCGCGTCGTCGCGTACGCCCAGGTCGGCCCGTAGGTCCGCCTCCCCTAGGGCGATGCCCCGCAGCGACGGGTGGGCCGTGGCGACGGCGTAGGCCTGTTCGACGGCGAGGGCCGACTCCAGGAGGGCGTAGAGGCCGACGGGGGCGGCTCGGCGTGCGCCGCGCACGACCTCGGCCGCGGAGGTCACCTTGGGCAGCCGCAGCCCCGACAGGCCCGGGGCCCGGCCGACCGCGGCGAAGTCCTGCTCGGCCCAGGGGCTGTGGAGGGCGTTGACGCGGACATGGACCGGGACCGGCTGGGGCTCGCCGAGCAGCTCGGCGGTGGCCGCGCGGGCGTAGGCCTTCCGGTCCGGGGCGACCGCGTCCTCCAGGTCGACCACGACGACGTCGGCTCCGGAGGCGAGCGCCCTGGACACCACGTGCGGGCGGTCGCCCGGTGCGTAGAGCCAGGTGAGCGGGGGCGCCGCCGTCACAGGGCGCCCTCCGTGCGCAAGGCCTTGAGGTCGGTCTCGGTGAGGCCGAGTTCGGTCAGGACCTCGTCGGTGTCCGCGCCGTGCGGGCGGCCGGCCCAGCGGATCGCGCCGGGCGTCGCGGAGAGCCGGAAGAGGACGTTCTGCATCCGCAGGGGGCCCAGTTCCGGGTCGTCGACGGTGGTGATGGTGTTCAGGGCCCGGTACTGCGGGTCCGTCATCACGTCCCGGACGTCCTGGACCGGGGCCACCGCGGCCTCCGCCGTCTCGAAGGCCGCGACGACGTCGGTGCGGGTGCGCGCGGCGATCCAGGAGCCGACCGCCTCGTCCAGGACGTCGGCGTGGCGGGCGCGGTCGGCGCCCGTGGCGAACCACGGCTCGTCGATCAGTTCGGGACGTCCCACCAGGCGCATCACGCGTGCCGCGACCGACTGGGCCGACGTCGAGACGGCGACCCAGGTGCCGTCCGCGGTGCGGTACACACCGCGCGGGGCGTTGTTGGGGGAACGGTTGCCGGTGCGGGACTGGACGTGGCCGAGCTGGTCGTACCAGAGGGGCTGGGGGCCGAGGGCGGCCAGGATCGGTTCGATCAGCGCCATGTCGACGACCTGGCCCTCGCCGGTGCGGTCGCGGGCGGCGAGGGCCGTCATGACGGCGTAGGCCGTCGTCAGGCCGGCGATGGAGTCGGCCAGGCCGAACGGCGGCAGTGTCGGAGGCGCGTCCGGTTCGCCGGTGATCGCCGCGAAGCCGCTCATCGCCTCGGCGAGGGTGCCGAAGCCGGGGCGGTGCGCGTAGGGGCCGAACTGGCCGAAGCCGGTGACGCGGGCCAGCACCAGGCGCGGGTTGGCGGCCGACAGTTCCGGCCAGCCCAGATCCCACTTCTCCAGGGTGCCGGGGCGGAAGTTCTCGATGACCACGTCGGCGGTGGCGGCCAGGCGCAGCAGGGTGCTGCGGCCGCCGGGTTTCGACAGGTCGAGCGTGATGGTGCGCTTGTTGCGGCCGAGCATCTTCCACCACAGGCCCACGCCGTCCTTCGACGGACCGTGGCCGCGGGACGGGTCCGGTCTCGACGGATGCTCGACCTTGACGACCTCCGCGCCGAAGTCGCCGAGCAGGGTGGCGGCGAGCGGGCCGGCGAAGAGGGTGGCGAGGTCGAGGACGCGGAGGCCGGTGAGGGGCGCGGTCATGAGCGGTGGGTCTCCCGGTGCGTGAGGTGGGCGAGGGTGTCGAAGCCGATGCCGTTGAAGTCGCCGACGGACGTGGAGAGCCGGTTCTTCAGGGGTGCCGTCCAGCGGTCGGGGAGCGCCGCGGGGTGTCCGGCCAGCAGGCCGGCGATGCCGCCGGCTGTCGCGCCGTTCGAGTCCGTGTCCCAACCGCCGCTCACGGCACGGCAGATGGAGCCGGAGAAGTCGCCGTTCGCGTGGGTGAGGGCGGCGGCGATCAGGGCGGTGTTGGGGATGGCGTGCACCCAGTGGTACGTCGGGGCGTGGGTGGCGTGGAGTTCGCCGACGACCGTGTCGAAGTCGTCGTGCTCGCCGGCCAGTCGGATGGCCCCGCGTACGGCTCGGGCGAGACGGGAGCGCGGGGGGACGACGGTGAGGCCGGTGCGCAGGCAGGTGTGGACGTCGTGTTCGCCTGTCGCGGCCGTCGCGATGGTGGCCGCGGTGAACATCGCCGCGTAGACGCCGTTGGCAGTGTGGGTGAGGGTGGCGTCGCGGTGGGCCTGTTCTGCGGCGGCGGCCGGGTCGCCGGGGTTGGTCCAGCCGTGGACGTCTGCGCGGATCAGGGCGCCGATCCATTCGCGGAAGGGGTTGCGGTGGCGGGCGGTGTGTGGGGGCTCCAGGCCGGTGAGGAGGTTGCGGTAGGCGATGCGTTCGGCGGTGAAGGTGCGGCCGGCGGGGAGTTCTTCGAGCCAGGTGCGGGCCACGTCCGTGGTGGTGAAGGTTCTGCCGTGGCGTTGGAGGACGAGGAGGTTGAGGAGGGGGTAGTTGAGGTCGTCGTCCTCGGGCATGCCGTCGATGTTCTCGGCGAGGGAGGTTGCCGCCGAGCGGCGGTTCCAGGGGTGTTCTTCCAGGAGGTCTTGGGGGACGCCCCGGGCTGTGAAGTACGTGGTGAGGGGCCAGTTGCCGGTGGCTCTGGCCAGTTGGCGGATGGCTTCGAGGGGGAGTTTCTCGACTGGTTTGCCGAGGAGGCAGCCTGTGGCTCGGCCCAGCCAGGCGGCTTCCAGGCGCTGGTGGGGTGTGGCCGGGGTGGGAGTCGGGACGCTCACCGGCGCCGGCGGGGGGCATGTGTTCGTGGGCGGCGGCCACTGGGGGCAGGCCGCCTTGATGTTCTCCAGGTCCGTGGGTTCGTCGTCCGACAGTGTGCCGGGGAGGTCGGCCAGTTCGTCCAGGAGGTCGCCCGCCAGGTGACGGAGGTAGCGGGACGCCGGGGCCGGGGAGGCGCCCGCCGTGAGGGGGGCCTCAGGGCCGCCTGCCCGTCGCCAGCGGGCCGCGATCGCCGATGGTTCACGGCCGTCCTGGGCGGCCTGGCGGAGTTCGTGGCCGAGCAGGTCCTCCGGCTGCACCCAGGTCAGTCGGAGCATTCCCGGCCTCCGAGGGACGCGAAGGCCTGTTCGTGGGTGCGGCGGCGGGTCGTGTCCCGGGTGAAGATCTCGCGCGTGACCTCGGCGAGTGTCGTCGCCGGGTGCCAGAGGTCCAGGCGGCTCGCTTCCGCGACGGTCTTGGCCCAGTCCTCGGGTGGTGGCGAGCCCAGGGCCCCTGCCAGCGCCCCGGCCATCGTGGCGATCGAGTCGCAGTCCCGGCCGTAGTTCACCGCGCCCAGGACCGCGTGGCGGAAGTCGCCCTGCGCCACGAGCACCATGCCCAGGGCGATGGGGAGTTCCTCGATCGAGTGGAGCCGGGAGGGCCGGCGGGCGCCGAGGGAGGGGGAGCGGTAGTCGGGGCCGACCGTGTCGTACGGAGCCACCGCAGCCCGCAGGGGTCCGAGCGCCGACTCGAAGTCCGTGTGGCGGCCCGCCTCTTCGCAGACCCGCTCGATGGCCGTTCTGGTGCCGTCCTTCGCCAGGGACAGGCACGTCGAGATGATCGAGTCCGGAGTCGCCCCGGGCATGCACGCCGCCGCCACCGCCGCGGCCAGGACACCGGCCGCCTCACGGCCGTACGACGACTGGTGCGCACCGGCGACGTCCAGGGCCTCCGCGTACGCCGCCGGCGGGTTGGCCGCGTTGACCAGGCCGACCGGGGCCGTGTACATCGCCGCGCCGCAGTTGACGATGTTGCCGGTGCCGGCCTCGCGCGGGTCGGCATGGCCGTAGTGGATCCTCGTCACCAGCCACTTCTCCGCCAGGAAGATCCGGTGGAGGGGGAGGGCCTCGGTCTCCAGTTCCGGGATCCAGCGCGGCTCGGTCATCAGGTCGGGGACGAGGTGGTCGGCGACCGCGTAGGCGTCCAGGTGGTCGCGGACCCGGGCGTAGACCCGGACCAGGGCGTGGGTCATCAAGGTGTCGTCGGTGACGTGGCCGTCGCCCTTGTGGTACGGGGCGAGGGGGCGGGCGGTGCGCCAGGCGTCGCCGTGCCAGGGGCCGACGACGCCGTGGACGCGGCCGCCGTGCCGTTCGAGGATCTGCTCGGGGGAGTAGCCCTCGACGGGGCCGCCGAGGGCGTCGCCGACAGCCGCTCCGACCAGGGCTCCGGTGATGCGCTCGTCCAGCAGGGCGTTTTGGTGGGGTTTGGGCTTCATGGGCGCATCATCCACCCGGGTGGGCCGGTTGGGCGGCTTCCAGGAGTCCGGCGAGTTCCACAAGGTCGGTGCCGGTGAGGCGGGGCAGGACGCAGCCGGAGAGGGTGCGGCAGGTCTCCCGCCAGGAGGCGGGGATCGAGGCGCCGCCGCCCAGGGCGCCGGTGAGCGCGCCCGCGAGGGCCGGTGCGGAGTCCGCGACCCGCGACAGACAGGCCGCCGCGGGGACCGCCTCCGCGATACGGCCCCGGGCGGCGGTGGCCAGGGCGAGGGCGACCGGGACCGTTTCCGCGGCGGCGATGCCGTAGCTGTAGACGTGGTCGACGATCTGGTGTTCCAGGGGAGGGGCCAGGGCGAAGGCGCTGTCCGAGGCGGCGGCGAGGCGGAGCGCGTGGCGGGCGTTGCGGCCGATCTCGGTCTCCTCCGGGAGCTCGGTGAGGGCCGCCGTCACACAGGCGTCGACGTTTGCGCCGGCCAGGGCGAGGGAGAGGGCCGCGGCCATCGCGCGGGCGCCGTGCACCCCGTCGCCGTCCTGGGTGTAGCGGGCGTCGAACTCGGCGAGGTCGGCGGCGCGCCGGGGGTCGCCCGGGTGGGCAACGGCCAGGACGCAGGCGCGTACGCAGGCCGCGTCGTCGAAGTAGTGCGGGTTGTCGTGGCCGGTGGCGGGCGGGCGCAGGCCGGTGGCGAGGTTGCCGAGGCCGGCGCGGACGGAGATGCGGGCGCGCAGGGGGAGGACGGCGGACTCGATCTCGGGGGCGCGTTGTGCCGCCGCGGCCACCTCGCTCGCGACGGCGTTCCAGGTGAGGTCGATCGCGGCGCGGGTGCGGCGGTCTCGGCTGAGGTCGCCCAGGACGGTGTCGTCGCCGGCGCGGAGGAGGGCCTCGGCGGCGAAGGCCGCCCATTCGGCGTCGTCGGAGGGGCCGAGGCGGAGGGGTTCCGGGGGCTGGTTCAGGGCGATGGGGACGGGGAGGGTCGTCGTGGCGTTGTGCTCGGCGAAGGTGTCCAGTTCGCGGGTGAGGCGGCGGGTCCAGTCGGGCATGCGGGCGGCTCTGTGGCGGGCGGCGGGCCAGCCGGCGGCGTCGCCTGCGGCGAGTCCGAGCAGGAGGCCTTCGGCCCTTTTGTCTCCCACCCGCGCACCCCCCGTAACTGTTTTCCGTGGGGCCCTGCTCTCCCGTGGGGCGACTTCGCCGTCGGCGGCCACCGGTCCGTGCGTTGTCACGAGAGGGCCTCCGTTCCGTCGCCCGCCAGGAGGAAGTCCGACGGGCCGGGCGCCCTCGGCGTCAGCAGGTCCGCCACGTCCAGTACGTGGTAACCGGTCATGGCGGGGAGGCAGCGGCCTCGGACCGGGCCGATGGGGGCCGCCCAGGACTCCGGGATCGCCGACACTCCTCGTGTCGCACCTGCCAGCGCCCCCGCCACCGCTGCCGTCGTGTCGGCGTCGCGGCCCATGTTCACGGCCGTGAGGACGGACTGTTCGAAGTCGCCGTCGGCCGCCGCGTACGCGCCGAAGGCGAGGGCGACCGCCTCCGGGGCCAGGTCGGTCCAGGGGTAGCCGCCGATGACGACCGCGGAGCGGACCGCGCGTTCGCCGCGGTGGGCCACCGCCACGGCGCGGCGCAGGCAGCGGGCCGTCCAGGAGTCGTCGGGAACGACCGCGAGCGCGGCGGCCACCACCGCGACCGGCTGGGCGCCCGCCATCGCCGCCGCCACCCCGGCCGCCACCGCCTGGCCACCGTAGATGCCCTCGCCGTCGTGGCTCACCGAGCCGTCGACCGCCGCCAGCCGGGCCGCCTCCGCCGGGCGGCCCGGCGCGAACACCCCGAAGGGGGCCGCGCGCATGGCCAGACCGTCGCTCCAGGCGTGCCGGTGCTGGGCGGAGATGGGGGCGGCCAGGCCTCGGCGGAGGTTCTCCAGCGTGCCGCGTTCGCTGAAGCCGGCGCCACGGAACGGGCCCTCGTCACGGTCGGCGATCCACTCGTGCCAGGCCGCCTCCACATGCGCCGGGGTGAGCGCCGAGCCGTGCCGGGCCAGCAGCAGTCCGGAGAAGATCGCGTACTCGGTGTCGTCCGTGCCGGACGGGTTATCAGTGACGTAGCCGGTGATACGGCCCCACCGGGCGCGGATCTCGGAGGGTTTCATGTTCTCGGCCGGGGCCCCGAGGGCGTCACCGACGGCGAGGCCCAGCAGTGCGCCACGGGCCCGTTCGCGAAGTTCGGCGGCGTCCCCGGGCGCCGGGACGGAGGGGATGCAGGCGATCGATGCCATACGGGATGTGTCCCACTCCGGCGACCGCCCCCAGCCTTCCCGACCGCAGCATCACCCGGTCGACATCTGTGCGTCACTGTCATCAAATGAGCGATGAGGGGTAAAACCCCAGGTTAGCCCAGCCTTTCCTTGCTGGTGAGACCGGAATTCAGGGCGTACTTTGGGTGTTGTAAAAGTTTGGAACTCGTCCAAATCAGCCTTTCCGGGGAAGGGATCGGGGATCTTCCATGGCCATCATCGAAACCGAGGCGACGCTGCACGAGGCGCACCGGGACAACCACACCCACCGGGACGTGAACGGTGGCTGGCTGCGCCCCGCGGTGTTCGGCGCGATGGACGGCCTCGTCTCCAACCTGGCTCTGATGACCGGTGTCGCGGGCGGCGCGGTCAGTCAGCAGACCGTCGTCCTCAGCGGACTCGCGGGCCTGGCCGCCGGCGCCTTCTCCATGGCCGCCGGTGAGTACACCTCCGTCGCCTCGCAGCGCGAGCTCGTCCAGGCCGAGCTGGACGTGGAACGGCGTGAGCTGCGCAAGCACCCGAAGGACGAGGAGGCCGAGCTCGCCGCGCTCTACCGGTCGAGAGGGGTCGAGCCGAAGCTGGCCGACGAAGTCGCCCGCCAGCTGTCCAAGGATCCCGAGCAGGCGCTGGAGATCCATGCCCGGGAGGAGCTGGGTATCGACCCCGGCGACCTGCCCTCGCCCACCGTGGCCGCGGTGTCGAGCTTCGGCTCCTTCGCGCTGGGCGCCCTGATCCCCGTGCTGCCGTACCTGCTGGGGGCGAGCAGCCTGGTGCCGGCCGTGCTGCTCGCACTGCTCGGGCTCTTCCTGTGCGGCGCGGTGGTGGCCAGGGTGACGGCACGCACCTGGTGGTACAGCGGGCTGCGGCAGCTGTTCCTCGGTGGCGCGGCGGCCGGTGTGACGTACGCCCTGGGCACCTTGTTCGGAACGGCCGTAGGATAGCTCGGCTTGCACTTATGCGTGGGGCCGCATAAGTAGCCGTTACTCGCTGGTTTCGACTGCGCAACCACCGGGCATGAGCCGTAAGCGCTGCGGGCAACGAGGCCCGCCACGTACCCCCCCAGCGGGGTGGGCGAAGACGCCCGCCCTGCCCTCGGGCCCGTCGGGCTTCGATCTCACCCGGTCGTTCCGTACTGGTCCCCATAGCTTCCACCGTCGGTGCGGAACCCCCGCCGCGAACCTCCGGTGTCCGCATGCTGGAACGGATTATCCCGGTTTCCGAGAACCGCTCCATCATGTAACCTGCTCGAAATTTTGCGATCACGCGAGGGCCAGCGTCGTCCCTCGGCACTTTGCATATGCCACATGACGACGACGGGAGAGCCGATGCGTACGCCGCGCCAGCCGTCCCAGCATTCCGCGAATGGCCAGAACTGGTCGTTCATGGATGCTCGCCCTGCTGCGCAGGGTATGTACGACCCCCGCAACGAGCACGACGCCTGCGGCGTCGGCTTCGTCGCCACCCTCACCGGCGAGGCGTCCCACACCCTGGTTGAACAGGCTCTGACCGTCCTGCGCAACCTCGAACACCGCGGTGCCACCGGCTCCGAGCCCGACTCCGGCGACGGCGCCGGCATCCTGTCGCAGGTCCCGGACGCCTTCTTCCGTGACGTGGCCGGATTCGAACTGCCCGAGGCCGGTGGCTACGCCGTCGGCATCGCCTTCCTGCCGGAGGACTCCACCGCCGAGGCGGTCTCCCGGATCGAGACGATCGCGGCCGACGAAGGCCTCACCGTCCTCGGCTGGCGTGAGGTCCCGGTCGCGCCCCAGCTGCTGGGTGCCACCGCCCGGTCGACCATGCCGGTCTTCCGCCAGCTCTTCGTCAGCGACGGTGCGGCCGTTCCCGCCACGGGCATCGACCTCGACCGCAAGGCCTTCGTGCTGCGCAAGCGCGCCGAGCGCGAGGCCGGCGTCTACTTCCCGTCGCTGTCCGCCCGGACGATCGTCTACAAGGGCATGCTGACCACCGGCCAGCTGGAGCCCTTCTTCCCGGACCTGTCCGACCGCCGCTTCGCCTCCGCGATCGCGCTCGTGCACTCCCGGTTCTCCACCAACACGTTCCCGTCCTGGCCGCTGGCCCACCCGTACCGCTTCGTCGCGCACAACGGCGAGATCAACACGGTCATGGGCAACCGCAACTGGATGCGGGCGCGCGAGTCGCAGCTGGTCTCGGACCTCTTCGGCTCCTCCGAGAAGGAGCTGGAGCGCATCTTCCCGGTCTGTACGCCGGACGCCTCCGACTCCGCCTCCTTCGACGAGGTCCTGGAGCTCCTGCACCTGGGCGGCCGTTCCCTGCCGCACTCCGTGCTGATGATGATCCCGGAGGCGTGGGAGAACCACGACTCCATGGACCCGGCCCGGCGCGCCTTCTACCAGTACCACTCCACGATGATGGAGCCCTGGGACGGCCCGGCCTGTGTCACCTTCACCGACGGCAAGCAGGTCGGCGCCGTCCTCGACCGCAACGGTCTGCGCCCCGGCCGCTACTGGGTCACCGACGACGGCCTCGTCGTCCTCGGCTCCGAGGTCGGCGTTCTGGACATCGACCCGGCCAAGGTCGTCCGCAAGGGCCGCCTGCAGCCCGGCCGCATGTTCCTCGTCGACACCGTCGAGCACCGCATCATCGAGGACGACGAGATCAAGGCCGAGCTCGCCGCCGAAAACCCGTACGGGGAGTGGCTGGAGGCCGGCGAGATCGAGCTGGGCGACCTGCCCGAGCGCGAGCACATCGTCCACACCCACGCCTCGGTCACCCGCCGCCAGCAGACCTTCGGCTACACCGAGGAGGAGCTGCGCGTCCTCCTCGCGCCGATGGCCAAGGCCGGTGCCGAGCCGATCGGCTCGATGGGCACCGACTCGCCCATCGCCGCCCTGTCGGACCGCCCGCGGCTGCTCTTCGACTACTTCACCCAGCTGTTCGCGCAGGTCACCAACCCGCCGCTGGACGCCATCCGCGAGGAGCTCGTCACCTCGCTGCGCTCGGCGCTGGGCCCGCAGGGCAACCTCCTCGACCCGAACGCGGCCTCCTGCCGCAGCGTCGTGCTGCCCTTCCCGGTGATCGACAACGACGAGCTGGCCAAGCTCATCCACATCAACGCCGACGGCGACATGCCCGGCTTCAAGGCCGCGACCCTGTCCGGCCTGTACCGGGTGCACGGCGGCGGTGACACGCTGGCCGCCCGCATCGAGGAGATCTGCGCCGAGGCCGACGCCGCCATCGAGAACGGCGCCCGCCTGATCGTCCTGTCGGACCGCCACTCGGACGCCGAGCACGCGCCGATCCCGTCGCTGCTGCTCACCGCGGCCGTCCACCACCACCTCATCCGCACCAAGCAGCGCACCCAGGTGGGCCTGCTGGTCGAGGCCGGTGACGTCCGCGAGGTCCACCACGTCGCCCTGCTCATCGGCTACGGCGCCGCCGCCGTCAACCCGTACCTGGCGATGGAGTCCGTCGAGGACCTGGTCCGCGCCGGTACCTTCCTGCCCGGCATCGAGCCCGAGAAGGCCATCCGCAACCTCATCTACGCCCTCGGCAAGGGCGTGCTGAAGGTCATGTCCAAGATGGGCATCTCGACCGTCGCCTCCTACCGCGGCGCCCAGGTCTTCGAGGCCGTCGGTCTCGACGAGACCTTCGTCGAGAAGTACTTCAACGGCACCGCCACCAAGATCGGCGGCGTCGGCATCGACGTCGTCGCCAAGGAGGTCGCCGCCCGGCACGCCAAGGCCTACCCGGCCTCCGGCATCGCCCCGGCGCACCGCGCCCTGGAGATAGGCGGCGAGTACCAGTGGCGCCGCGAGGGCGAGCCGCACCTGTTCGACCCCGAGACGGTCTTCCGCCTCCAGCACTCCACGCGCTCCGGCCGCTACGACATCTTCAAGAAGTACACCGAGCGGGTGAACGAGCAGTCCGAGCGCCTGATGACGCTCCGCGGCCTGTTCGGCTTCAAGTCGGACCGGCAGCCGATCTCCATCGACGAGGTCGAGCCGGTCTCCGAGATCGTCAAGCGGTTCTCCACGGGCGCCATGTCGTACGGCTCCATCTCCCAGGAGGCGCACGAGACCCTCGCCATCGCCATGAACCAGCTGGGCGGCAAGTCCAACACCGGTGAGGGCGGCGAGGACCCGGAGCGCCTGTACGACCCGGCCCGCCGGTCGTCCATCAAGCAGGTCGCCTCCGGCCGCTTCGGTGTGACCTCCGAGTACCTGGTCAACTCCGACGACATCCAGATCAAGATGGCCCAGGGCGCCAAGCCCGGTGAGGGCGGCCAGCTGCCCGGCCACAAGGTCTACCCGTGGGTCGCCAAGACGCGTCACTCGACGCCGGGCGTCGGCCTCATCTCGCCGCCCCCGCACCACGACATCTACTCGATCGAGGACCTGGCCCAGCTGATCCACGACCTGAAGAACGCGAACCCGCAGGCGCGGATTCACGTGAAGCTGGTCTCCGAGGTCGGCGTCGGCACGGTCGCGGCCGGTGTGTCCAAGGCCCACGCGGACGTGGTGCTCATCTCCGGCCACGACGGCGGCACGGGCGCCTCCCCGCTCACCTCGCTGAAGCACGCGGGCGGCCCCTGGGAGCTCGGCCTGGCCGAGACCCAGCAGACGCTGCTGCTCAACGGCCTGCGCGACCGCATCGTCGTGCAGACCGACGGCCAGCTGAAGACCGGCCGTGACGTGGTCATCGCCGCGCTGCTCGGCGCCGAGGAGTTCGGCTTCGCGACCGCTCCGCTCGTCGTCTCCGGCTGCGTCATGATGCGCGTCTGCCACCTGGACACCTGCCCGGTCGGCATCGCCACGCAGAACCCGGTCCTGCGCGAGCGCTACAACGGCAAGGCCGAGTACGTCGTGAACTTCTTCCAGTACATCGCCGAAGAGGTCCGCGAGATCCTCGCCGAGCTGGGCTTCCGCTCCATCGAGGAGGCCGTCGGCCACGCCGAGACCCTCGACGTCACGCGGGCCGTCGACCACTGGAAGGCGCAGGGCCTGGACCTGGAGCCGCTGTTCCACGTGCCCGAGCTGCCCGAGGGCGCGGTCCGCCACCAGCTGATCGCCCAGGACCACGGCCTGGAGAAGGCGCTCGACAACCAGCTGATCAAGCTGGCGGCCGACGCCCTGGCCGCCTCGGACGCCACCGAGGCTCAGCCGGTCCGCGCCCAGGTGCAGATCCGCAACATCAACCGCACCGTCGGCACCATGCTCGGCCACGAGGTGACGAAGAAGTTCGGTGGCGCGGGCCTGCCCGACGACACCATCGACATCACCTTCACCGGCTCCGCGGGCCAGTCCTTCGGCGCCTTCGTGCCGCGCGGTGTGACGCTGCGTCTGGAGGGCGACGCCAACGACTACGTCGGCAAGGGCCTCTCCGGCGGCCGGATCGTGGTCCGCCCGGACCGCGCGGCCGACCACCTCGCCGAGTACAGCGTCATCGCGGGCAACACCCTCGCCTACGGCGCCACCGGCGGCGAGATGTTCCTGCGCGGCAAGACCGGCGAGCGGTTCTGCGTCCGCAACTCCGGCGCGACGGTCGTCTCCGAGGGCGTGGGCGACCACGGCTGCGAGTACATGACCGGCGGTCACGCGGTGGTGCTCGGCGAGACGGGCCGCAACTTCGCGGCCGGCATGTCCGGCGGTATCGCGTACGTCATCGACCTCGACCGGGACAACGTCAACGCCGGCAACGTGGACGCCGTCGAGCCCCTGGACGACACCGACAAGCAGTGGCTGCACGACGTGGTCCGCCGCCACCAGGAGGAGACGGGTTCCACCGTCGCCGAGAAGCTCCTGGCCGAGTGGGACACCGCCGTCGAGCGCTTCAGCAGGATCATCCCCAGCACGTACAAGGCAGTGCTCGCCGCCAAGGACGCCGCCGAGCGAGCCGGTCTCTCCGAGACCGAGACCCACGAGAAGATGATGGAGGCGGCGATCAATGGCTGACCCGAAGGGCTTCCTGAACCACGGGCGCGAGGTCGCCAAGTCCCGCCCCGTCGAGGAGCGCGTCAAGGACTGGAACGAGGTCTACGTCCCCGGCTCCCTGCTGCCGATCATCAGCAAGCAGGCCAGCCGCTGCATGGACTGCGGCATCCCGTTCTGTCACAACGGCTGCCCGCTCGGGAACCTGATCCCCGAGTGGAACGACTACGCCTACCGCGAGGACTGGGCGGCCGCGTCGGAGCGCCTGCACGCGACGAACAACTTCCCGGAGTTCACGGGCCGCCTGTGCCCCGCTCCCTGTGAGTCGGCGTGTGTGCTCGGCATCAACCAGCCGGCCGTCACCATCAAGAACGTCGAGGTCTCGATCATCGACAAGGCGTGGGAGACCGGGGACGTCGCCCCGCAGATTCCCGAGCGCCTGTCCGGCAAGACGGTCGCGGTCGTCGGCTCGGGCCCGGCCGGTCTGGCCGCCGCCCAGCAGCTGACCCGCGCCGGTCACACCGTCGCCGTCTACGAGCGCGCGGACCGCATCGGAGGCCTCCTCCGGTACGGCATCCCCGAGTTCAAGATGGAGAAGCGGCACATCAACCGCCGTATCGAGCAGATGCGCGCGGAGGGCACCCGCTTCCGCACGGGCATCGAGATCGGCCGCGACCTCAAGGCCACGGACCTGAAGAAGCGCTACGACGCGGTCGTCCTGGCCGTCGGCGCGACCACGGCCCGTGACCTGCCGGTGCCCGGCCGCGAGCTCCAGGGCATCTACCAGGCCATGGAGTACCTGCCGCTGGCCAACAAGGTCCAGGAGGGCGACTTCGTGGCGCCCCCGATCTCGGCCGAGGGCAAGCACGTCGTGGTCATCGGCGGCGGCGACACCGGCGCGGACTGCGTGGGCACCGCCCACCGCCAGGGCGCGGCCTCCGTCACGCAGCTGGAGATCATGCCCCGTCCGGGCGAGGAGCGGCACCCGGTCAACCAGCCCTGGCCGACCTTCCCCATGCTCTACAAGGTCACCTCGGCCCACGAGGAGGGCGGCGAGCGCGTCTACGCCGTGTCGACGACGCACTTCGAGGGCGACGAGGACGGCAACGTCCAGTGGCTGCACCTCACCGAGGTGGAGTTCA
The DNA here is from genome assembly GCF_040612515.1 of Streptomyces sp. NPDC006372. Classification (NCBI taxonomy): domain Bacteria; kingdom Bacillati; phylum Actinomycetota; class Actinomycetes; order Kitasatosporales; family Streptomycetaceae; genus Streptomyces; species Streptomyces sp. NPDC006372. The sequence goes on from NZ_JBEXQJ010000007.1 coordinate 116,679, forward strand.
TCGACGGCAAGCTGACCCCGAAGCCGGGCTCGGAGCGCAAGATCCCCGCCCAGCTGGTCACCCTCGCCATGGGCTTCACCGGCACCGACCGCGACAACGGCCTGGTCGACCAGTTCGGCCTGGAGCTCGACGAGCGCGGCAACATCGCCCGCGACGCCGACTTCCAGACCAACGTGCCGGGCGTGTTCGTCGCCGGTGACGCCGGCCGCGGCCAGTCGCTCATCGTGTGGGCGATCGCGGAGGGCCGCTCGGCGGCGCGCGGGGTGGACCGCCACCTCGCGGGCGCGAGCGAGCTGCCGGCACCGATCCGGCCGACGGACCGTGCGCTGATGGTCTGACGCGCACCCAAGGAACGTCCCGCACAAAGGCGTGCGGAACACAGATGGCGCCTGCCCCTTGTCCCCGACCGGACGAACGGGCAGGCGCCGTCGCACGTCCGCAGCCGTTTCCCGTCCCGCCCTCAGCCGTTCCCGTTCCTGTGCTGCCCCGTCGCCGAGTCCAGCTCGCCGGTCGGCTCGACGTCGGCACCGGACTGGCGGTGATGGAACTGCTGCGCGCCGTGGTCCGCAGCGAGGGCGTCACGGCCCTCGTCGCCATCACGACCCGCAACTCCTCGGCCCGGCCGACCGGGTGCTGGAACGGGGCGACGGAGTGGTCGCCTAGGGGTGAGAGGGTGGGGGCCATGGCCGCGATCAGTCTGAGCAAGGTGCAGGAGACCGCTCCCGCGCTGGTGGACCTCTACAAGAGCGCCGGAGTGTCCCTCACCGAGCACGGACTGGACGGGCTGCGGGCCGCGGTCTACCTCGTGGTCGACTACTCCGGCTCGATGAGGCCGTACTTCCAGGACGGCAGTGTCCAGGCGCTGGCCGACCGGGTGCTGGGGCTGTCGGCCCACCTGGACGACGACGGCACGGTCCCGGTCGTGTTCTTCTCCACCGACGTCGACGCCGAGACCGAGATCGCCCTGGCCGACCACCAGGGGCGGATCGACCGGATCGTCGCCGGGCTCGGGCACATGGGCAGGACCAGCTACCACCTGGCGATGGACGCCGTCATCGACCACTACCTGGACAGCGGGTCCGTAGATCCCGCCCTGGTCGTGTTCCAGACCGACGGCGGGCCCGTCAGCAAGCTCGCCGCGGAGCGGTACCTGTGCAAGGCGGCGAAGCTCCCCCTGTTCTGGCAGTTCATCGGCTTCGGCGACCCCGGCAGCAAGCAGTTCGACTTCCTGCGCAAGCTCGACGAACTGGCCGTACCGGAGAAGCGGGTCGTGGACAACGCCGGGTTCTTCCACGCGGGCGAGGATCCACGCGGGGTCCCGGACGCCGAGCTGTACGACCGGCTGGTGGGCGAGTTCCCGACGTGGCTGGCGGCCGCACGGGCCCAGGGGATCGTGCGACCGTCGGCTTAGGCCGCTTCACGCCCCGTTTGCGCCCCCGCCATGCCGTGCCACGCTGGGATGGATCCCACGGGAGGCGACGACGTATGGGCGACGACGGCGCTCGACCGGTGTACGGGACGGGCTCCGCGCACAGGAGTCCACCCGCCGGCAAGGGCGAGAGGCTCGCGGACTGGGCGGACGGCCGGCTCGGCCTGTACGCGCTGGCCAGGGCCAACATGCGCAAGGTCTTCCCGGACCACTGGTCCTTCATGCTGGGCGAGGTCACCCTCTACAGCTTCGTCGTCCTGATCCTCACCGGCGTCTACCTCACCCTGTTCTTCGAACCGAGCATGCAGGAGGTCGTCTACCACGGCTCCTACACACGGCTCAACGGCGTGCCCATGTCCAAGGCGTTCGAGTCGACCCTGGACATCAGCTTCGACGTGCGCGGCGGGCTGCTGATCCGGCAGATCCACCACTGGGCGGCGCTGGTCTTCATCACCGGCATGCTGGTGCACATGATGCGGGTGTTCTTCACGGGCGCCTTCCGCAAGCCGCGCGAGCTCAACTGGGTATTCGGCTGGACCTTGCTGATGCTCGGCATCATCACCGGCCTGACCGGCTACTCCCTCCCCGACGACCTGCTCTCCGGCACCGGCATCCGCTTCGCGCAGGGCGCGATCCTGTCGATCCCGATCGTCGGGACGTACCTGTCGTTCTTCCTCTTCGGCGGCGAGTTCCCGGGGCACGACATCGTCTCGCGGCTGTACCCCGTCCACATCCTGCTGCTGCCCGGGATCATGCTGGCCCTGGTGACCGTCCATCTGATCCTGGTCTTCTACCACAAGCACACCCAGTTCCCGGGCCCCGGACGCAAGGAACGGTCGGTCGTCGGGATGCCCTTCCTGCCGGTCTACATGGCCAAGGCGGGCGGCTTCTTCTTCCTCGTCTTCGGGGTCCTGACGGTCATGGGCGCGCTCGCCCAGATCAACCCCGTGTGGGCCTTCGGCCCTTACCGCCCCGACGTGGTGACCACGGGTGCCCAGCCCGACTGGTACCTGGGCTTCTCCGAGGGGCTGATCCGGGTGATGCCGGGATGGGAGATCAACCTCTGGGGGCACACCCTGGTGCTCGGCGTGTTCATCCCCTTCTCGCTGTTCCCGCTGGTCCTGCTCGCCCTCGGCGTCTACCCCTTCGTCGAGGCGTGGATCACCGGCGACAGACGCGAGCACCACATCCTGGACCGGCCGCGCAACGCGCCCGTCCGCACCGGCCTGGGCGTGGCCTGGCTGACCCTGTACGCGGTGCTGCTGATCGGCGGCGGCAACGACATCGTGGCCACGCATCTGCACCTGTCCATCAACGTGATCACGTGGTTCGTGCGGATCGGCGCGTTCCTGCTGCCGATCGCCGCCTTCGTCGTCACGAAGAAGATCTGCATGGGCCTCCAGCGCCGCGACCGCGCCAAGGTGCTGCACGGCAGGGAGACCGGCACCATCAGACGGATGCCGACCGGCGAGTACACCGAGGCGCACGAGCCGCTCCCCCAGTCCGAGCTGTTCACCCTCACCCAGCACGAGCAGAACCCGCCGTACGAGACGGGACCCGAGGTCGACGCGGGCGGCGTGCGACGCAAGGTCAAGCGGTCCGAGCGGCTGCGCGCCCGGCTGGCCAAGGCCATGTTCGGGCCCGACGCGCGGATCGAGAAACCGACGGTGGAGGAGTACCGGCAGATCACCGGCGGCGATCACCGGCACTGACGGAGCCGCCGGGGGCGCGGCAGGCCGAGGGGTTCCGTCGAGGTCACGGCAGGCCGAGAGGACCACCGGGAACACGGCAGCCCGACGGGGCCGCCGAGGGCACATCAGCCGCTCACGTGTCGCACTCCAGCACGCTCCCGCACAAGGCGCACCGCGCCCGGACCCTGCCCCGCACCGGCACCCTGATCCGCTGGTGACAGGTCGGACAGGGAAACGAAACACGCAGCCGCCCGTCCCCGTCGGGGGAGAACCGGTACCGCACGCCCTCCTGCGGCGGCCCGGCCGGCGCGTGCCGCCGGTCCCGGGCGTAGCGCCGCCGCCCCGCCCACCCCGCCGCCGTCAGCGGCGGCTCCTGCCCGTCACGGCGCGCCAGCGCCATGCCCTTGACGTACGCCGTGTACGCCTGCGCACTGGTGAACCACACCGACGGGTCCTCCCCGAAGAGCAGCGCACGCTTGGCCAGTACGTACCCGAACTCCTCCGGCGTGAGATACCCCAGCTTCTGCGACGACGCCCCGTCCTCCCGGTACGCGTCCAGCAGCAGCCAGCCCGCGCCCAGGTACGTCGTCGCCGTGTCCGTGAGGATCTCGTTGTCCCGGACGCCGGTGAAGGAGAGGTCCAGGCGGTGCAGGTACACGTGCATCACCTCGTGGGCGAGGGCCGCCCCGATGTCCCGGCGATGCGTACGGAACCGGTCGTTCAGCTCCACGAAGTACTCCGGCCCGGCCGCGAGCTCGACGTTCGCCGCGTGCCGCATCTCCCGGAAGCTCACGATCAGCCGGGCGTCCGGCAGCCGGTAGTGCCGCACCAGCTCGTGCGCCACCCGCTGCGCCCCCAGATACAGGTCGTCCGTGTCGCAGAACGCCACGTCTGCCGGGAGCACACTGGTCGCGAACGTCCGGATCGTGTCGTACGACAGCCGCTTGTACAGCGCCGTGATGGCGGCCCGCACCGTCTCCAGATGCGGGTAGCCGTGCTCGACCGGCCCGTCGTTCGCCACGCCTCACCCCCAAGACGCCCCTGAACCCGGTTCCACTGTACGAAACCCGAGCAGCTCCGAGGAGTGAGACGACCTGCGGACGCCGGGCGTCCGCCCCGTAGGCTGACGCCCCATGACCACCAGCAACACCGGCACGGGCGACGTGGACCCCGCCGTCCGCGAGGAACTCGCCCGCCTGCGCGACAGCATCGACAACATCGACGCCGCCGTCGTCCACATGCTCGCCGAGCGCTTCAAGTGCACCCAGCAGGTCGGCCACCTCAAGGCCGAACACCAGCTGCCGCCCGCCGACCCGGCCCGTGAGGCCCGCCAGATCGCCCGGCTGCGCGCCCTCGCCGAGAACGCCAAACTGGACCCGGCCTTCGCGGAGAAGTTCCTGAACTTCATCGTCGCCGAGGTCATCCGCCACCACGAGCGCATCGCCGACGAGGCGCTGGGCGGCACCGCCTCCGGCGGCAACTGACCCCGGACGACCCTTCCCCGGGGGAGTGACACGGCGGCCGGCGCCGGGCATGCTGCGCTGAGCACAGCATGTCAGCTGACGAGCACTGCGCGTCAGCGTCCCGGACTTACTCTGGTCCTCCACGAGGGAGGGGCGTCGGGCCATGCCGTCGGATACCAGGATCCTCATCGTCGACGACCACGAGGACACGCTGTACGCGCTGGAGAGCGCCCTGGCCCCGCTGGGCTATCGGCTCGGCCGGGCCACCAGCGGCGACGAGGCGCTCAAGCAGGTGCTCCGCGGCCAGGTCGGTCTGCTCGTGCTGGACGTGCGCATGCCCGGCGTGAGCGGCCTCGAGGTCGTGCGCTACATGCGCCGCGTCGAACAGACCCAGCACATCCCGGTGATCCTGCTCACCGGTTTCGGCGCCGACCACGAACTGACCACCGCCGCCTTCGGCCTGGGCGTCGCCGACCTCGTCATGAAACCCGTCGACCCCTGGGCCCTGCGCACCAAGGTCCGCTACCTCTTCGACGCCCACCTGCGCCATCTCGCCCTGGAGCGGGAGGTGCACAGGCTGCGCGCCGCCGTCGGTGAGGCCACCGAGGCCGCGGCACGCCCGCCGCGCCCCGCTCCGCACCGTCCCGACACGCGTGTGCCGCCCCAACGCCCCCTGGGGGCGCACGCCGGGGAGCTCGAAAAAGACCACTCGTAGACCGGACATCGGGCTCGAACCGATCCGCCTCTGTGCCTTGCCGGTGCCATCAGGCAGCATGGCACGCATGTCCGTACTGACGCGCGACGAAGCGCAGACCCGAGCAGAGCTCCTCGACGTCCACCGCTACACGATCGAACTCGATCTGACCACCGGGGACGAGACCTTCGACTCCCGCACTCTGATCAGGTTCGGTGCCCGCACGGACGGCGACACCTTCGTCGAGCTCAAGCCCGCCGAACTGCGCTCCGCCACCCTCGACGGACAACCCCTCGACCCGGACACCCTGGACGGCAACCGGCTGCCCCTGCGGAACCTCACCGCCGGCGAACACGAACTCCGCGTCGACGCCCGCATGCGCTACTCCCGCACCGGCGAGGGCATGCACCGCTTCACCGACCCCACCGACGGCGAGACCTACGTCTACACCCAGCTGTTCATGGAGGACGTCCAGCGCGTCTTCGCCGCCTTCGACCAGCCCGACCTCAAAGCCGTCTTCGACCTGTCCGTCACAGCCCCCGAAAGCTGGACCGTCCTCTCCAACGGCGTCACCACGCTCACCGACGGCGTATGGACGGCGGCACCCACCCCGCTGATCTCCACCTACCTCGTCGCCGTCGCCGCCGGCCCCTGGCACTCGGTGCGCACCGAGCACCGCGGCCTCCCCTTCGGCCTGCACTGCCGCCGCTCCCTCGCCCCCTACCTCGACGACGACGCCGACGAACTCCTCGACATCACCCGCGCCTGCTTCGACCGCTACCACGAGAAGTTCGACGAGCCCTACCCCTTCGACTCCTACGACCAGGCCTTCGTCCCCGAGTTCAACGCGGGCGCCATGGAGAACCCCGGACTGGTCACCTTCCGCGACGAGTTCGTCTACCGCTCCGCCGTCACCGACACCGAGCGGCAGACCCGCGCCATGGTCGTCGCCCACGAGATGGCCCACATGTGGTTCGGCGACCTCGTCACCCTCAAGTGGTGGGACGACATCTGGCTGAACGAGTCCTTCGCCGAGTACATGGGCTACCAGACCCTCACCGAGGCGACCCGCTTCAGCGACACCTGGACCGACTTCGGCGTCAACCGCAAGGCGTGGGGCTACGACGCCGACCAGCGCCCCTCCACCCACCCCGTCGCACCCGAGGCGGTCGACGACACCGCCTCCGCCCTGCTCAACTTCGACGGCATCTCCTACGCCAAGGGCGCGAGCGCGCTGCGGCAACTGGTCGCCTGGCTCGGCGAGAAGGACTTCCTCGCCGGCATCAACGCCCACTTCGCCCGGCACAAGTTCGGCAACGCCACCCTCGCCGACTTCATCGACAACCTCGCCGGCGCCACCGACCGCGACGTGCACGCCTGGGCCGACGCCTGGCTGCGCACCACCGGCGTCGACACCCTCGCCCCACACCTCGCACCCGGCGAACACGGCACCTGCGCCCTCACCGTCGAACGCACCGGCAGCCGCCCCCACCGCATCGCCGCCGGCCTCTACGACCGTGACCTCGGCGACGACGGCGGGCAGCTCGTCCTGCGCGAACGCCTCGACCTGGACCTGCCGCAGACCGGCGCCCACCCCATCGGCAAGCGCCCGGCACTGCTCCTCCTCAACGACGGCGACCTCAGCTACGCCAAGGTCCGCTTCGACCCCGAGTCCTTCGAGACCGTCCGCAAGGAACTGTCCGGCCTGCCCGAACCCCTCACCCGCGCCGTCGTCTGGAACGCCCTGCGGGACGCCGTCCGGGACGGCGAACTGGCGCCGGCCGCCTACCTGGAGACCGCCCGGGCCCATCTCCCGCTGGAGACGGACCTCGCCATCGTCCAGGGCGTGCTCGCCTTCGCGTCCACGTACCTCGCCGACCGCTACGTCACACCGGCGGAACGGCCCGCCGCGCTCGCCACCCTCTCCGAGCTGTGCCGCGACCTCATCCGCCGCACCGAGGACGGCGACAATCCCGGCCTGCGCCTCATCGCCGTACGCCACCGCATCGACGTCGCCGCCCACCCCGACACCATCGCCGCCTGGCTCGCCGACGGCACCGTCCCGGGCGGCCCGGAGCTCGATCCCGAGCTGCGCTGGCGCGTCCTCGGACGGCTCGCCGTCCTCGGCGCCACCGACGAGGCCGCCATCGCCGCCGAACTGGAACGCGACCCGAGCGCCACCGGCCAGGAGGGCGCCGCCCGCTGCCGGGCCGCCCTGCCCGACCCGGAGGCCAAGTCCCGCGCCTGGCAGGCGATGTTCGGCTCCGACGACCTGTCCGCCTACCTGTTCACCGCCACCGCCCAGGGCTTCTGGCAGCCCGAACAGGCCGACCTGGTCCGCGCGTACGTGCCGCGCTACTACCCGGACGCGGTCGCCCTCGCCGCCCGCCGGGGCCCCGCCGTCGCCGACGCCGCCGGACGCTGGGCCTTCCCCGCCCACGCCGTCGACACGGAGACCCTCCGGCTCGGCGAGGAGTGCCTGCGCGACGCCGGACCGATCCCGGCGCTGCGCCGCAAGCTCATCGACCAACTCGACGACCTGGCACGGGCGTTGCGGGTCCAGCAGGGGCAGGAGATCTAGGACCGGAGACGTAGGGCGTGGGCGGCGCGACTCGTCCTGTCCGCCGATGCGGCGGGCGGGCCGCGCTCCCTAACCTCGGGCAGGACCACACGATCAGACCCGAGGAGCCCTTCGTGATCGCAGTGACCGGTCCCACCGGAAACGTCGGCCGTGCCCTGGTCGAACGCCTCGTCGCCGCCGGCCGGCCCGTGCGGGCCCTGACCCGCGACCCGGCGCGGGCCCGCCTGCCCGCCGGCGTCGAGACCGTCCGGCTCGATCCCGACGCACCGGCCGCCCTGTTCGAGGGCGTCACCGAGCTGTTCCTGTACGTCCAGGCGGGCGGCGACCGCACCCCACGCCTCCTGGACGCCGCCCGGGCCGCCGGAGTGCGCCACGTGGTCCTGCTGTCCTCCGGGATCATCGACTCGGGCGCCGACGAGTCCCACCCCATCCACGTCATGCACGCCACCGCCGAACAGCAGATCCGCGACAGTGGCCTGACGTGGACCTTCCTGCGCCCCAACGCGTTCGCCACCAACGCCTTCCAGTGGGCCCCGCAGATCCGCTCCGGCGACACCGTCCGCGGCGTCTTCGCCGACGGGGAGACCGCGCCGATCCACGAGGACGACATCGCCGCCGTCGCCGAACGAGCCCTCCTCGACGACGGCCACGAGGGCACCGCCCACCGCCTCACCGGACCCGAGGCCATCACCAACGCCGGGCAGGTCGCCGCGATCGGCAGGGCCCTCGGGCGCGAGCTCGGCTTCACCGAAGTGTCACCGGACAAGGCCGCGGCGGAGTTGTTCCCGCACGTCCCGCCGGAGATGCTCCAGGCCCTGCTGAAGTCCTTCGCCGCCACGGTCGGCGTACCGCCCGAGATCACCGGCACGGTACGGGAGATCACCGGCCGCCCGGCCCGCCCCTTCGCGGTCTGGGCCGAGGACCACGCGGACGACTTCAAGGGCTGAGGGCTCCCGCCGGGCGGTTCTCGGCAGGTTTTCCCCAGAGGAACAACCTCCTCCCGCATCCGGTCGTTGGGCTGTTCGGGCGCACCGCCCCGCGCCCCGGAGGACAGACAGCCCATGAGCACGCCACCCCCGCCCCTCTCCTCGGGTCCCGAAGGCCCGTACGCCCTGCGGACGTTGCTGGACATCGTGCTCGACGCGCTGGAAACGGGAGCCCGGGCGCGCGGCGGGCCGTTGCCGGCGGGCGGGCCGGACACGGTCGCCGCGCGGATGCGGGAGGCGGTGGGGGAGGTCCTGCCCGGCCAGGGCGACCCGCACGCCCTGCGCACCCTGGTCCACGCGGTCGCCGAGACCGCCGCCGACCCGGCCCACCCCCTGTGCGCCGCCCACCTCCACTGCCCACCCCTCGCCCTCGCCACCGCCGCCGACCTCGCCGCCTCCGCCCTCAACCCGTCCCTGGACTCCTGGGACCAGGGACCCGGGGCGTCGGAACTGGAGGCCCTGGTGACGGGGGCACTGGCGAGAGAGATCTACGGGGAGCCCGGCCGGACGGGTGGGGCGCGTGGGAGTGGTGGGCTCGGCTCGGCCGATGCGTGGCTGAACCCCGGCGAGTCCCACTCGACCGGTGCGCCCCGGAGTGTCGCGCCGCCGCGCTCGTCCGAGCTCCCCGACTCCCTCATCACCACCGGCGGCACCGAGTCCAACCAGCTCGCCCTCCTCCTCGCAAGGGAGGCGTACGGCGGGTCCGTGCGGCTGGTGTGCGGGGCCAACGCCCATCACTCCCTGGCCCGGGCCGCCTGGCTGCTCGGGCTGCCCGAACCCGTCCGCCTGCCCACCCCGACCGGCGTGCTCGACCCACGCGCGCTGGACGAGGCCCTCACCAGCCTGCCCGCCCCGCTGCTCGTCGCCGCCACCGCCGGCACCACCGACGCCGGGCTCATCGACCCGCTGCCCGAGATCGCCGCCCGCTGCGCCGCCCACGGCGCCCGGCTGCACATCGACGCCGCCTACGGCGGAGGCCTGCTCTTCAGCGACCGGCACCGCGCCGCTCTCACCGGACTCGACGCCGCCGACACCATCACCCTCGACCTGCACAAACTCGGCTGGCAACCGGTCGCCGCCGGCATCCTCGCCGTCAAGGACGCCCGCGACCTCACCGCCCTCGGGCAACGCGCCGACTACCTCAACGCCGACGACGACACCCACGCCGGCCTGCCCGACCTGCTCGGCCGGTCCCTGCGCACCACCCGCCGCCCCGACGTCCTCAAACTCGCCGTCACCCTCAGGACCCTCGGCCGCAGCGGCCTCGGCACGCTCGTCGACCAGGTCTGCGCGAGGGCCCACGAGTTCGCCGCCCTCGTCGACGGCCACCCCGGGTTCGACCTCTACGCCCGCCCGGTCATCAGCACGGTCCTGTTCCGGCCCACCGGCGCCACCGACGACACCGTGGCCGCCGTACGCCGCGCGCTCCTCACCGACGGCCGCGCCGTCCTCGGCAGGGCCCGCCCCGACGGTCGGCTCTGGCTCAAGGCCACCCTCCTCAACCCCGCCACCGGGCCCGACGACCTGACCGCGCTCCTGCACCTCGTGGCAGCGCGGCGAGCGACACTCGTGGAAGGACACACCCCCCGATGAACCCCGTGCCGAGTCACCGGCCGAACGGCGAGCCGAGCCCCGCCCCTGCAGCCTCGCCCCAGCACCCGCACCGCGACCCCGACGCCCCACGCGACCTCGTCGGTATCGGCATCGGCCCGTTCAACCTCTCTCTCGCCGCCCTCGCCCAGCCGCTCGACGCACTCGACACCGTCTTCTACGACCAGAGCCCCACCTTCGGCTGGCACTCCGGCCTGCTCATCGAAGGCTCCACCATCCAGGTCCCGTTCCTCGCCGACCTGGTGACCCTCGCCGACCCCACCAGCCCCTGGAGCTTCCTCAATTACCTCAGGTCCCGCGAGCGGCTCTTCCCCTTCTACGTCGCCGAGCGCTTCCACATCCAGCGCGCCGAATACGACGCCTACTGCCGCTGGGTCAGCGAGAACCTCCCGGGTCTCCACTTCGGCCACCAGGTCGACGCCGTCCGCTGGAACGCCGAACGCGACGTCTTCGAGGTCGACTTCACCCAGCTCGACAGCGACGGGGAAGCGGAGGCCCTCGGACGCACGTACGCGCGCAACGTCGTCCTCGGCATCGGCACCGAGCCCTACGTCCCGGACCCCCTCGCCCCCCTCGTGCAGGCACCCGGCGTGCCCGTCGTACACGCCGCCGACTACCTCGACCACCGGGCCGCCCTCCTCGCCGCCGGGCACGTCACGGTCGTGGGCATCGGACAGTCCGGCGCCGAGATCTTCCTCGACCTGCTGCGCAACCGGCCCGCGGGGCAGGAGAAACTCCACTGGCTGGGCCGCACGGAGGCCTTCGCCCCCATGGAGTACTCCAAACTCGGCCTGGAGCACTTCACACCCGACCACACCCGCTACTTCCACGCCCTGCCCGAGTCCACCCGCGACCGCCTCGTCGCCGGCCAGTGGCAGCTGCACAAGGGCATCGACAGCGCCACCGTCGCCGCCATCCACGACGAGCTCTACCGCCGCACCCTGCACGGCGGCTGGCCGGACGCCGTCCTCACCCCCGGCGTCCACGTCCGCACGGCGGGCCGCGTCGCGACGACCAAGGTCGAACTGCACCTGGAACACGGCCCGCAGGACAGCCGCTCCCGCCTCACCACCGACGCCGTCGTCCTCGCCACCGGCTACCGCGAACGCCCCCTGGGCCGCGTCCTCGCCGGCCTCGACCCCTACCTGCGCCGCGACAGCCGCGAACGCCCCCGGGTCGACGAGGACCACCGCCTCAGCCTCGACCCTTCCGTCACCGGCACGGTCTACGTCCAGAACGCCGAGACCCACACCCACGGCGTCGGCGCCCCGGACCTGGGCCTCGCCGCCTGGCGCAGCGCGATCATCCTCAACTCCCTCACCGGCAGGGAGGCGTACGCGCTCCCGCGCCGAACCGCCTTCACCACCTTCGGCCTGACCCGGCCGCAGCAGGTCCCGCCGCCCCGAGAGGCCCCGGCACTGACCCCGCTGGTCGACCGAAGGTGATGAAGCTTCCCAGGCCCTAGAAGACGGGCGTACCGTTCCGCGTGAGCTTCCAGTCCACCGCGGCGAACTCGGCCGGGTCGATCGACCCCTTCGCCTTCACCCAGGCGATCATGGTGTTGCGGATCTCGTCCGAGTTCGACCACAGCACCTGGGCGGCGGCGACGTGCGGGAAGTTCCCACCGCCGTTGGCCCGGTAGTTGTTCACGGCGAACACGAAGTGCGCGTCGTCCGCGAGCGGCTGCCCCTCGAAGCGCACGTTCGTCACCCGCGACCCGGCCGGCTTCGCGATGTCGACCTCGTACGAAAGGCCGCTCACCACGTCGTAGTTGTAGTCCGGCGTGCCGTTCGCGTTCGTCAGCTTCGCCGGGTCCACCTCCGTGCCCGGTGCCGTCTGCACGTAGTAGTTCGCCGAGAACTCCAGGTACGCCTTCATCTGCGCACCCGTCATCAGCCGCGCCTCCAGCGTGTTCTCGAAGACGTACAGGCCCGCCACGTCCCGGATCGTCACCTCGCCCGCCGGGATCCTGGCGGACCGCGAGAAGCACGCCGCCTGCGACAGCACCGGCAGCGCGGCGTGCTCGGTGCCCGCCAGCGCCTGCTTCACCGTGTCGGCCTGGATGTGGTTGATCAGGTCGATGATCGGCACGTCCTTGTACGGCGCCTCGGCCGAGGTCATCTCCGCCGCGTTGGTGCCGATGACCTGGTTGACGTACGTCACGACCTTCGCGTGCTCGTCGGAGAGCAGCTTCGTGATCTTCGGGTCCTCCGCCACGGTGTTGGAGTTCAGGACCTTCGCGCCGACCTTCTCGACCTTCCAGCAGCCCTTCGCCCACACCAGCTCGAAGTCGAACAGCGTCAGCCGCTGCCCCCACTTCAGCGGCTCGGACAGCACGACCTGCTTGCCGGTCTTCTTGTTGGTGACGAAGTACTCGGGGATCTCCGTGTGCGCGTGCCCGACCAGGATCGCGTCGATGCCCGGCACCTGCTCGGCCACCAGCCCGGCCGCGTTCTCGACGTACGGCAGCTGGTCACCGTAGGACGACGTCCCCGACGAGCCGCTGTGCGCCGACACGATGACGACGTCCGCGCCCATCGACCGCAGCTTCGGCACCCACTTAGCGGCCTGCTCCTCCAGACCCGGGAACGTCATCTTCCCCTGCACGTTGGCCTTGTCCCAGATCGCGATCCCCGGGTTGGTCAGACCCAGCACCGCCACCTTCACGTCCCGCCCGAACGGCGTGCGCAGCCGATGCATGCTGTACGGCGCGAAAGCCGGCCGCAGCGTCTTCGCGTCCAGCGCGTTCGCACCCAGCAGCGGGAAACGGCACTGCTGCTCAAACTTCCGCAGCACCGGAATGCCGTAGTTGAACTCGTGGTTGCCGAGCGCCGCCGCGTCGTAGTCCATGGCGTTCATGGCCTGCGCCATCGGATGCACCGGGCCGCCCTTGGCCGTGATCGGATCGACCTTGGCGTAGTAGTACGACAACTGCGTGCCCTGGATGGTGTCGCCCGCGTCGATCAGCAGCGTGTTGCGGCGGCCCTTCTCCTCGCGGACCCGGTTCACGAGAGTGGAGATCTTCGCGAGGCCGACGTCGTTGTGGTCCTTGTCGTCGAACTCCTTGTCCGTGAAGTAGTCCCAGTTGAAGACATTGCCGTGCAGGTCCGTCGTCCCCATCACGGTGAACGCGTACCGCTTCGCGGGCCGCTCGCCCCGCGCCTCGGCCGCCTGCGCGCCCGGCGCCCCGACCGCACCGGCCAGCGCCACCCCCGCCCCGGTCACGGCGGACTTCTCCAGGAACTTCCGGCGGTTCAACGGCATGTCTGGCTCTCCTCGCGGAAACTGTGAACGACGCGCGTAGATAACGCGCGTAGATTCTGACCCGGCCGTGACCGCCGGCAACAGACCCGGCAGGTTGCGATTTGGATGACCCCGGATCAGCGACCCCACACCCGCGGCCCGTCAGCACATGACAGAGTGGGCCGTATGACCGCGCCCGCCGGAGATGCCACCCAGCCCGCCGTCCCCTACGGCACACCCGACGCCCCGCGCATCGCCGTCCGCGGCGAGGCCCGCCTCGAAGTCGACCCCGAGATCGCCCGCATCGGCATCACCGTGGCCGCCCGCGGCCGCGACCGGCGCTCCGCCCTCGACGACCTCACCCGCCGCAACGCCGGCGTCCTCGACCTCGTCAAGACCTACGGCGACGCCGTCGAACGCCTGGAGACCGGCGCTTTCTCCATCACCCCCGAGCTCGTCAAGCACGGCCGCGGCGAACGCGTCCGCACCTACCACGGCAGCGTCCACGTCACCGCCGAACTCAACGACTTCACCGCCCTCGGCGAACTCACCACCCGCCTCGCCGACCTGGAACTGACCCGCGTGGACGGCCCCTGGTGGGCCCTGCGCCCCGACTCGCCGGCCCACCGCGAAGCCCGCAAGAAGGCCGTCGGGGAAGCCGTCCAGCGAGCCCGCGAGTACGCCGAGGCACTCGGCACCTCCCTCGCCGCCCTCGTCGAGCTCGCCGACATCGGCGCCGAGAACGGCCCGCCGGCCTACCCCCAGGCCCCCGGCCGCGCGCGCTCCATGGCCTACGGCGCGGCCGCCCCCGACACCGCGGCGGCCCCACTCGACCTCGAACCCCAACGCCAGCGGGTCCACGCCCAGATCAACGCCCGCTTCACCATGGTGCCGCCGCGGTTGTAGCCCCACGGGAGAGTGGGGACGCGATCACTCGGCCGCCGAGCTCGAGGCCGTCGACACGGACCCGGCCGCCCAGGTGTACTCCAACTCGGGCAGCTCAAAGCCCTGTTCGAACAGGCCGACACGCTCGCCGGTACGGACAGCACCGTGTCGCTCGTAGAAGGCGATGGCACGCGTGTTGGCGCGCAGCACCTCCAGACAGACGTCCTTCCCGGGATGCTCGGCGGCAGCCCACGCGAGAGCGTGGCGCAACAGCCGGCCTCCGATGCCGGAACCGGTACGGCCCGGCCGGGCATGCAGGTTGTCCAGGAGGACGCGGCCGTCGGGGCGCGGCGTGAGATACGCGAAACCGGCCATCTCGCCGCCGTCCACGGCCACGACCAGTCCGGCGGCCGGTTCTGGTTCGAGCAGCCGCCCATGCCACAGCTCCAGCCGGTCCTCGAACAGGGGACCGCTCAGAAAACCGCTCGGCATGATCCCTGCGTACGCCGTACGCCAACTCTCCGGGTGCAGCGCCGCGATCCGCTCAGCAACGTCATCTCGAAAAGGCTGACGAATTCTCCAGGTGCTCATCGGAGCGCCCCGCCGCACAATTCAACACTTGTCAATAACGCTTCATTCAAAGTCCGGTGAGTAGTCACTCGCGACCAATTCTCTACCGGTCGGTAACTCTTAGGCTCAGGCCATGCGCCGAGCCAAAATCGTCTGCACACTGGGGCCAGCCACCGACTCGTACGACCAGATCAAAGACCTGGTCGACGCCGGAATGGACGTCGCCCGTTTCAACCTCAGCCACGGCGGTCACGCCGAGCACGAGGAGCGCTACCACCGGGTACGAAAGGCCGCCGACGAGACCGGCCGCAGCGTCGGCGTCCTCGCCGACCTTCAAGGCCCGAAAATCCGGCTCGGCCGCTTCACCGAAGGCCCCGTACTCCTTGAACGCGGCGACACCTTCACCATCACCGTCGAAGAAGGCGCCGAAGGCGACCGCGACAGCTGCGGCACCACCTACGCCGGCCTCGCCGCCGACGTCACCACCGGCGAACGCATCCTCGTCGACGACGGCAAGGTCTGCCTGGAGGTCACCGAGGTCGACGGCCCCCGCGTCCACACCACGGTCGTCGAGGGCGGCGTCATCTCCGACCACAAGGGCCTCAACCTCCCAGGCGTCGCCGTCTCCGTCCCCGCCCTCTCCAAGAAGGACGAGGACGACCTCCGCTGGGCCCTGCGCACCGGCTTCGACGTCATCGCCCTCTCCTTCGTCCGCACCGGCCGCGACATCCAGGACGTCCACCGCATCATGGACGAGGAAGGCCGCCGCCTCCCCGTCATCGCCAAGGTCGAGAAACCACAGGCCGTCGAGAACATCGACGACATCGTCGCCGCCTTCGACGGCATCATGGTCGCCCGCGGAGACCTCGGCGTCGAAATGCCGCTGGAACAGGTCCCGATCGTCCAGAAGCGCGCGATCAAACTGGCCAAGCGCAACGCCAAGCCGGTCATCGTCGCCACCCAGATGCTCGACTCGATGATCGACAACTCCCGCCCGACCCGCGCGGAGGCCTCCGACGTCGCCAACGCCGTCATCGACGGCACGGACGCGGTGATGCTGTCCGGCGAGACGAGCGTCGGCAAACACCCCGTCGAAACGGTCCGCACCATGGCCCGCATCGTCGAAGCGGCAGAGGAGGACATCCTGGCCAAGGGCCTCCCGCCGCTCACCGAACGCAACAAGCCCCGCACCCAGGGCGGCGCGGTGGCCCGGGCCGCCGCAGAAATGGGCGACTTCCTCGGTGCTCGCTTCCTGGTCGCCTTCACCCAGTCCGGCGACACCGCCCGCCGCCTCTCCCGCTACCGCTCCCCGATCCCCCTCCTCGCCTTCACCCCCGACCAGGCCACCCGCTCCCAGCTCAGTCTGACGTGGGGCGTGGAGACGTTCCTCGGCCCGTGCGTGGACTCCACGGACGCGATGGTCGACCAGGTCGACGAACTCCTCCTCCGCTCCGGCCGCTGCCGGCAGGGCGACACGGTCGTCATCACCGCGGGCTCCCCACCCGGCGTCTCCGGCTCGACGAACATGGTCCGCGTCCACCACATCGGCGAGGACGACACCCCGGAGTAGCCCGTCAGTACTTGGGGCCGACGTGGGCGTCCATGAGGGTCACGGAGGCTTTGCGGGCGACGGAGATGTTGTACGGGTTGCCGTTGCGGGTGCAGTGCGTCCACTCGACACCGAGCTCGTCAAGGGTGTCGGTGTAGAGCCGTCGAATGTCCTCGGAGACGTTGGTGAAGAAGTACCGGGGATACTCGTAGCGCTTGCGCTCGCCGGCGACCACGCGGGTCGTCCAGTTGGTGATCCGGCACCCGTCGGAGTGAATGAGCCCCCGGATGAATTCCCAGGGATGAGCGTCGACGATGACTTGCTGCCAGGGGGCGAGGACGATGGGGCGTTCGTGTTTCTTGCCGGCACCGTGCTGCGGGAAGAGGCAGTGCAGGTGCTTCGAGTAGACCTTCACGTTGCGGCAGCCGGTCTTGCGGACACGGCAGACGGAGTTCTCGGGGAACACCGCGCGCATGGCCCGCTCGCAGTCGTCCATGAGTCCGGGCCACGACTCCGTACACGTGATCATGAGGTTGGGCACGCGGTGCTCGGAGTAGTGGCTGATATGACCGTCGCCGAGATAGAGGCCGAGCAAGTACGCGTAGGCGGGCTCGTCGAGTCTCCGCCCGTCACATCGAGGGCACTTCGGGTCATGCCTGCCGGGACACTCGCCGCGTGTGGCCCGGTCCAGGTGTTTCCAGTAGCCGACCGTCCCCAGCGGCACGTTCAGGCTGCGGGCCACGTCCGCGTTCTTGACGCCCCCGCGCAGTAGTGTCAACGCCTGGTGTCGCACTTCAGTGCTATGTACGTGCATGTGACTACTCTGCGTCACCCGTTGTGACCTCGGGCAGTAAAAAAGCGGAGAACCACGCGAACGTGATCCTCCGCTTTTGAAAAAGTGCCCGGTGTGGGATTCGAACCCACATGCCCAAAGGGCACGGCATTTTGAGTGCCGCGAGTCTGACCAGTTCCTCCAACCGGGCAGGTCGGGTGACCGACCAGAAGTGTACCGGTTCACCGTGTGCCCTTGCTGCTAGGTACGCTCTTGGGAGCAGTACCGGCCTGCCCCTACCAAGGAGCCCACGTGAGTGCCCCCGAGTCGCCCCAGCCTGTTGACGTGCCTGAAGAGGACAAGTCGCACGTGCCTCCGATGACGACCCGGGTCGTCATCGCCGAGGACGAGGCCCTGATCCGGCTCGATCTGAAAGAGATGCTGGAGGAGGAGGGGTACACCGTCGTCGGTGAGGCCGGGGACGGGGAGCAGGCCGTCGAGCTGGCTCGCGAGCACCGGCCCGACCTCGTCATCCTCGATGTGAAGATGCCGAAGCTGGACGGCATCTCCGCCGCCGAGAAGATCGCCGAGGAGAGCATCGCGCCGGTGCTGATGCTGACCGCGTTCTCGCAGCGTGACCTGGTGGAGCGGGCCCGGGACGCGGGTGCCATGGCGTACCTGGTGAAGCCGTTCAGCAAGACCGACGTCGTGCCGGCGATCGAGATGGCCGTCTCGCGCTTCACGGAGCTGAAGGAGCTGGAGAAGGAGGTCGCGGACCTCACGCTCCGGCTGGAGACGCGGAAGCTGGTGGACCGGGCCAAGTCCGTCCTGCAGACCGAGTACGGGCTGACCGAGCCGGCCGCGTTCCGGTGGATCCAGAAGACCTCGATGGACCGGCGGATGTCGATGCAGCAGGTCGCGGAGGCCGTCATCGAGGACGCCGAGGAGAAGAAGGCCAACAAGGGCTGACCGGCGCACACGCACAGACGAGGCCCGCCCCCTGCCGGGGCGGGCCTCGTCGTGTGTCCTGGGGCGGGTCTCAGTCCTCGCCGAGGTACGCCTTGCGGACCGACTCGTCGTGCAGCAGGTCCTGCCCCGTCCCGGAGAGGACGATGTTGCCGATCTCCATGACGTGGCCTTGGTCGGCGAGGGAGAGCGCCGCCTGGGCGTTCTGCTCGACGAGCAGGATGGTCGTGCCCTGGGACTTGAGCTCCGAGATCGTCGCCATGATCTTCTGCATCATGATCGGGGAGAGTCCCATGGAGGGCTCGTCGAGCATGAGGAGCTTGGGCTGGGACATCAGGGCGCGGCCCATGGCGAGCATCTGCTGCTCACCGCCCGACAGCGTCCCCGCCGCCTGCTTGCGGCGTTCCCCGAGGATGGGGAAGAGGTCGTAGGCGCGCTGGATGTCCTTCTCGATGCCTTCTTTGTCCTTGCGGAGGAATGCTCCGAGCTGGAGGTTCTCGGCGATGGTGAGGCGGGGGAAGATGTGCCGGCCTTCGGGGGAGTGGGCCAGGCCGAGGGCGACGATCTTGTGGGCGGGGACCCCGCTCAGGGGCTTTCCGTCGAAGAAGATCTTTCCGGAGGTCGGCTTCAGCAGTCCCGACAGCGTGCGCAGGGTCGTCGTCTTGCCGGCGCCGTTGGTGCCGATGAGGGTGACGACCTGGCCGGCTTCGACGCTGAAGGAGATGCCTTTGACGGCTTCGATCTTGCCGTAGGAGACCCTGAGGTCTTCGACCTCGAGCAGTGCGGTCACTTGGCCTCTCCCTTGGTGCTGCTGGTGGTGCTGGGCGCTTCGGCGGCGGATTCGGCGGCGGCTTCGGCGGCCTCGACCTCTGCGGCTTCGGCTTCTCCGGGGTCGCCTTCGAAGGGTTCGCCGAGGTACGCGGCGATGACGCGTTCGTCGGCCTGGACGACCTCGGAGGTGCCTTCGACGAGCTTCTCGCCCTGGACCAGGACGGCGACCCGGTCGCTGAGGTTGAAGACGAAGCGCATGTCGTGCTCGATGAGGAGGACGGCGATGCCCTTGTCGCGGATGGCGAAGACGAGTTCCTCGGTCGCCCGGGTCTCCTGGGGGTTCATGCCGGCCGTGGGTTCGTCGAGCAGCAGCAGGCCGGGTTCCGACGCCAGCGCCCGTGCGATCTCCAGCTTGCGCTGTTCGCCGTAGGGGAGGTTGCGGGCGAGGTGGTCGCGCTTGTGGGCGAGGCCGATGAACTCGAGGAGTTCCATGGCGCGTTCCTCGCTGGCGCGTTCGGCTTTCTTGAAGCCGGGGCCGCGCAGGAGGGCGGACCAGAGGCCTTCCTTGGTGCGGGTGTGGCGGCCGACGAGGACGTTCTCCAGGACCGTCATGTTGGAGAACAGCCGGATGTTCTGGAAGGTGCGGGCGATGCCGGCCTGGGTGACCAGGTGGGGCTTGGGCGGGAGGACCGTGCCCTTGTAGGAGACGGTGCCCTCGGTGGGGACGTAGAGGCCGGTCAGGCAGTTGAAGAAGGTGGTCTTGCCGGCGCCGTTGGGGCCGATGAGGCCGACGATCTCGCCGGCGTTGACCGTGAAGTCGACGGAGCGTACGGCGGTGAGGCCGCCGAAGCGCATCGTGACGTCGCGGGCTTCGAGTACAGGTGTCGGCTGTGTAGTCATCGTGCTTATGCCCCCGCCTTGGTGACGGCCGGTTCGTCGGTCAGCGTGGTCTGTTTCGGTACGTCGAGTTGGCCGGTCTCGTGGAATTCGAGCTGGCGCCGGCGGTTGGCGATGATGCCTTCGGGGCGGAAGCGCATGAGGAGGATGAGCGCGATGCCGAAGGCGAGGAGCGACTTGTCCTGGAGGAAGACGAGCTTCTCGGGGAGCAGGTAGAGGAGGGCCGCGCCGAGGAGCGGGCCGGCGACGGTGCCCATGCCGCCGAGGACGACCGCGGCCAGGAGGAACGCGGAGTTGGGCGGGGTGGAGCCGGCGAACTGGTACGGCGTGGGGACCACGCTGTAGGTGACGTGGGCGCTGACGGTGCCGGCGAGGCCGGCGAGTGCGGCGCCGAGGGCGAAGGCGATGAGCTTGACGCGGAAGCCGTTGATGCCCATGGCGGTGGCGGCGGTCTCGTCCTCGCGGATGGCGATCCAGGAGCGGCCGATGCGGGAGTCGGCGGCGCGGGTGTAGACGAGGACGACGATGGCCATGATGAGGACCATCAGCAGGTAGTAGTTGGCGAACCTGCCGAGGGTGAATCCGCCGATGTCGTGGGCTTCTCCGAAGTTGAAGCCGAGGAGGTTCAGGTCGGGGATGGAGGGGATGCCGTTCGGGCCGTTGGTGACGTCGGGTCCGGACTGGCCGTCCATGTTGTTGACGGCGATGCGGAAGATCTCTCCGAAGCCGAGGGTGACGATGGCGAGGTAGTCGCCGCGCAGCCGCAGGGTCGGGGCGCCGATGAGGACGCCGAAGACGAGGGAGGCGGCGGCGCCGGCCAGGGCGGAGGCCCAGAAGGGCAGGTGGACGCCGGAGATGGTGGAGAACTCGGAGCCGGAGACCAGGGCGGCGGTGTAGGCGCCGACGCCGAGGAAGGCGACGTAGCCGAGGTCGAGGAGTCCGGCGAGGCCGACGACGATGTTGAGGCCGAGGGCGACGGTCCCGAAGATCAGGATGTTGACGCCGATGTTGGCGTAGTGGTCGTCGGTCTGGGTGAAGGGGAAGGCGATGGCCGCGGCGAAGCCCATGGCGAGGGTGAAGCTGCGGTTGGCCGCGAGCAGGTGGGAGAACCGGTCGAGGAGGCCGGCGGTGTGCAGGGCCCACATGGCGAAGACGACGACGAAGAGGTAGCCGACGAAGAGTTCGCCGTACTCGGTGTCGATGCCGTAGGTGAAGACGCCGAGGCCGATGACGGTGACCGCGGTGATGACGGCCCGCTGGACCCAGGGTGCGGTGGCCTGGGCGGCGGGGATGTGGTCGGGTTTGGCGACGTAGGCCTTGAGGGCTTCCTTGGTGCCGTCGGTGCCGGTCCGCTCCTGGGGCAGGGCGAAGGCGCCGATGACGGGCAGGAGGGAGGCGACGGCCGCGATCCAGCCGCCGGGTTCGAGGTTGACGGCACCGCCGAGTTCGACGCTGATGGCGATGACGGTGAACCAGGTGACGGCGAATCCGCCGAGCGCGCTCAGGGCGAGCGGCGCGTTGTTGCGGGCGGGCAGCAGCCAGCCGAGGCCGCGGACGCCGTACCCGGCGAGGGCGAACAGTGCGGTGAGGACGCCGGCGGTGAAGGTCAGCCACTGCAGGCCGCCGGGGTAGCCGTTGATGGTGAGGTCGCCGGGGAACTCGTCGGTCCAGGTCCAGGCGAGGAACGCGGAGGCCGCGGTGGCGATGCCGCCGGCGAGCAGCAGGGCGCGGGCGGCCGCCGGGGGCAGCCCTATGAGGCCGCGTGCCGCGGGCGTCGGGGTGGGGACGGCGTCCGGAGCGGGGGTCTTGGTCGTCTCGGTCATGTGATCACGCCCTGTCCGCGACGCGCTCGCCGAGCAGGCCCTGGGGCCGGAACAGCAGCACGAGGATGAGGAGGCAGAAGGCCCAGACGTTCGCCCAGCTCTGGCCGCCGAGCTGGTTCATGCCGGGGATCTCGTCGATGTAGGCGGAGGCGAGGGTTTCGGCGATGCCGAGGACGACGCCGCCGAGCATGGCGCCGTAGATGTTGCCGATGCCGCCGAGGACGGCCGCGGTGAAGGCCTTCAGGCCCATGAGGAAGCCCATGCGGTAGTCGACGTTGCCGTACTTCAGTCCGTAGGCGACGGCCGCGACGGCGGCGAAGAAGCCGCCGATGGCGAAGGCGATGACGATGATGCGGTTGGTGTCGATGCCCATCAGCTGCGCGGTGTCGGGGTCCTGCGCGGTGGCCTGCATCGCGCGGCCGGTGCGGCTGCGGCGGACGAAGATCGCGAGGGCGGCCATGCAGACGACGGCGGCGAGGATGAGGAAGATGTCGGCGTCCTTGATGGTGACGGAGCCGATGTCGTGGGTGGCGTCGAGGCCGGGGAAGGCGCGGGCGCGGTCGGCGCCGGGGTAGAAGTTGCGGACGACTTCCTGGAGGGCCAGGGAGAGGCCGATGGCGGTGATGAGCGGTGCCAGGCGTGGTGCTCCGCGCAGGGGGCGGTAGGCGAACCGTTCCGCTCCGACGGCGATGAGGATCGCGACGAGGGCGCCGCCGATGAGCATCAGGGGGACGGCGATGGCCATCGAGGTGCCGTCGGGCAGGATGTAGAAGTAGACCGTGAGGGCGCCGAAGGCCCCGGTCATGAAGATCTCGCCGTGCGCGAAGTTGATGAGCTGGACGATGCCGTACACCATCGTGTAGCCGATGGCGATCAGCCCGTACATCGAGCCGAGAAGCAGCCCGTTGGCCAGCTGCTGCGGCAGGGTGTTCACCGCATGGCCTCCATGTCGCTGGTGGTCGTGTGCACTGGATGCGTGCGTGGTCGCGTGCTGTGTGGGGGTGTGAAAACGGGCCGCGCGGTCGGGGTCCTCCTCCCGCGCGGCCCGTGGTGCGGCTAGGGCCTGTCGTTCGGATCAGGCCGCAGAAATCCAACGGTGCCGTTCGGCGCCGGTGAGCGGGGTCTGGTGCGTGCCTCTGCAAGGCGGAGGAGGGCGTCGATGCGGAGCATCGGCAACCGACGACAACGCGGCAGAGGCGCGTGCCAGACCCCGCGTCTGCGGCGTGATCCGAGCGACAGGCCCTAGGGGGGCCGGGACTACTTCAGGTCGGCGGTGCCGGTCTCGACGTCCTTCCAGGCGCCCTTCTCGACCTGGTAGACCGTCAGCTGCTTGTTGGTGGTGTCGCCGTACTGGTCGAAGGAGACCTTGCCGGTGAGGCCTTCGAAGTCGGACTTCTGGACTCCGTCGACGACCTTGGAGCGCAGGTCGTTGATGTCGGTGGGCACCTTGCCGCCGTTGGCGTCGGCCGCGGCCTTGACGGCCTTGATGATGGCGGTGGCGGCGTCGTAGGCGTAGGCGCCGTAGGCGCCGTAGTCGCCCTTGTACCCCTTGTCCTTGTACGTCTGGATGAACTGCTTGGCCGCGGGCAGGGTGTCCGCGGGGACACCGATCGCGGTGGCGAGGTCTCCCTCGGAGGACTTGCCGGCGGCCTCGATGTAGGTGGAGGCGAACATGCCGTCGCCGCCGAACAGCGGGATCTTGACGCCGGCGTCCTTGAGCTGCTTGGTGATCAGCGCGGACTCGTCGTACTGGCCGCCGTAGTAGAGCAGGTCGGCACCGGAGTTCTTGATCTTCGTGACGAGGGAGCCGAAGTCCTTGTCACCGGTGTTGACGTGATCGGTCGCGACGACCTTGCCGCCGAGCTTCTTGAACTGGTCGTTGAAGATCTTGGCGAGGCCGGCGCCGTAGGTCTGCTTGTCGTCGACGACGAAGGCCTTCTTCTTCTTGAGGCCGTTGTACGCGTAGCCGGCCGCGAAGCTGCCCTGGAGTTCGTCGGTGGTGGCGGTACGGAAGTACGTCTTGAACGGACGCTTCTTGTCCGTCTGCCAGTTCTTGCCCTGGGTCAGCTCGGGGGCTGTGTTCGCGGGGGAGATCTGGACCATGTTGGCCGAGGCGAAGACCTGCTGCATCGTCTGGGCGACGCCGGAGTTCAGCGGGCCGACGGCGCCGACGGCGGTCTTGTCGCCGGTGATGCTGGTGGCGTTGGACTGGCCGGTGGCGGGCTGCGCCTTGTCGTCCAGGGCCTTGAGCTTGAACTTCACGCCCGGGACCCAGTTGTTCTTGTTGGCGTCGTCGACGGCGATCTGAGCGCCGTACTGGATGCCGAGGCCGGTGGTGGAGTTCTCACCGGACAGGGGGGCGTCGACGCCGATGGTCAGAGTCGTGCCGCTCCCGCTGTCTCCGCCCTTGTCACCGCTGTCGTCTCGGGAACCGCAGGCGGTGAGAGTCAGAGCTCCGGTCGTGAGAACGGAGGTAAGAATCACCAAGGAACGCTGTCGCACAATCAGTCCTTTCACAGGCAGGCCCCGCCCTGGTCGGGGGGTGAGTGCCGCGCTGGTACCGAACTCCCGATGGAGCGGTGACTGGCCGTGACTCTAAGCCCGGGGTAAGGGCAGGGTCAGCGGCGCGGGCTGGCTTGTGACTTTCTTGTTATGACGTCGTGGATGCCCGGTCTCGACGGCGGACCCTCTCGGCGGGTTTGGTGGACTTTCGCCGAAGTCCGCATTATGAGAACGCGCACTTCCGGTTGGCCGTGGCCGAGATCGCGCGGTGGCCGGGGCGCAGGCGGCGCGGACCGGATCGGAAAGATCCCGGGAGTGGGCGCGGCCGAGGACGAATCCGTGCCGCTGTATTGCGCGCGCGTTACGCAGCGTTACGCCGAGAAAGGGGTGGTGCGCGTCCGGGGGAGTCCGAACAATCGGAAACGGCTGTTTCGACGGTGACCGTGAATCTGGAGCGGCCTGTGCCGCCACGGGAGTTGAGGGGTTCGTCAGGGCCCTTGGGCGGCAGCGCGGTCCAGCGGTCGGCGAACCGGTGGGCCAGGCGGGGCACGTCGGTGCCGATGACGTCGTAACTCTGCTTCGTGCCGGTCGAGTTGACGAGGCGGCCTGCGCGGCCGGGTCTCCCGGGGTACTTCTTCGCCGCCGCGTCGAGCCCGGACCGCACGTCTGGTCCAGGGAGAGGTGGAAGCGTGGAGCGCCAGAAGCCCCGCGGGGGAGGAGGGGGCGGCCGCGGCGAGAGTGCGGCCGTCCCTTCAGGGGTTTCCCTGCGTCCGGAGCGTCCGGATCAGCCCGCGGAGCGGATGAGCTCCTCGTCGCCGGGCCGCACCTCGCGCAGCATGCAGGTGAGCCGTGCGGTGCACACCCGCTTGTCGTTCTCGTCGGTGATGACGATCTCGTACGTGGCGGTCGAGCGCCCCCGGTGCACGGGCGTGGCCACACCGGTGACCAGGCCGGAGCGCACCCCGCGGTGGTGGGTGCAGTTCAGGTCGACGCCCACGGCGATCTTGGAGCTGCCGCCGTGCAGCATCGATCCGATCGAGCCCAGGGTCTCGGCCAGCACCGCGGAGGCCCCGCCGTGCAGCAGCCCGTAGGGCTGGGTGTTGCCCTCGACCGGCATCGTCCCGACGACCCGGTCCGCCGACGCCTCGGAGATCTGGACGCCCATCCGGTCCCCGAGGTGGCCCGCGGAGAAGAGGGCCAGGAGGTCCACTCCGAGTGCCGCGTACTCGTCGATGACCTCTTGCGGGAACTTCACATGCTGCTGCTCACCCATCGGGCCCGGCTCCGTTCGTCCTCATCACTCGGCTGCGTCTCTTGCTGAGCGAACGCTCAGTCGGTGGCCGATTGTTCCAGACGCACCACGACGGACTTGCTGGCCGGGGTGTTACTGGTGTCCGCCGTGGCGTCCAGCGGCACCAGCACGTTGGTCTCCGGGTAGTACGCGGCGGCGCAGCCCCGGGCCGTCGGATAGTGCACCACGCGGAAACCGGGCGCCCTGCGCTCCACGCCGTCCTTCCACTCGCTGACCAGGTCGACGTAACCGCCGTCCGTGAGCTTCAGGGCCCGGGCGTCCTCCGGGTTGACCAGCACCACCCGCCGGCCGTTCCGGATGCCGCGGTAACGGTCGTCGAGGCCGTAGATCGTGGTGTTGTACTGGTCGTGCGAGCGGAGCGTCTGCAGCAGCAGGCGGCCCTCGGGCAGCTCCGGGTACTCCACGGGCGCGGCGGTGAAGTTGGCCTTGCCGGTGGCCGTGGGGAAGCGGCGCTCGTCGCGCGGGGCGTGGGGGAGTGCGAAGCCGCCGGGGCGGGCCACGCGCGCGTTGAAGTCCTCGAAGCCGGGGATCACGCGCGCGATGCGGTCCCGGACCGTCGCGTAGTCCTTCTCGAACTCCTCCCAGGGCGTCGCGCTGCTCTCGCCCAGCACGCGGCGGGCGAGGCGGCAGACGATGGCCGGCTCGGACAGCAGCTGCCGGCTCGCGGGCTCCAGCCGCCCCCGGGAGGCGTGCACCATGCCCATCGAGTCCTCGACGGTCACGAACTGCTCCCCGCTGCCCTGGAGATCGCGTTCGGTACGGCCGAGCGTCGGCAGGATCAGGGCCCGCGCGCCGGTGATCGCGTGCGAGCGGTTCAGCTTCGTCGACACGTGCACGGTCAGCCGGGCCCGGCGCATGGCCGCCTCGGTGACGTCCGTGTCGGGGGAGGCGGAGACGAAGTTGCCGCCCATGGCGAAGAAGACCTTCGCCTCGCCGTCGCGCAGGGCGCGGATGGCGCGTACGACGTCGTAGCCGTGCTCGCGCGGCGGGGCGAAGCCGAACTCCTTCTCCAGGGCGTCCAGGAACGCCGGGGCGGGGCGTTCGAAGATGCCCATGGTGCGGTCGCCCTGCACGTTCGAGTGGCCGCGCACCGGGCACACGCCCGCGCCCGGGCGGCCGATGTTGCCGCGCAGGAGGAGGAAGTTGACCACTTCCCGGATCGTGGGGACGGAGTGCTTGTGCTGGGTGAGGCCCATGGCCCAGCAGACGATGGTGCGCTCGGAGGCGAGGACCATGCGGAGGGCCTTCTCGATCTCCTCCCGGGTCAGGCCCGTCGCCCTGAGCGTCTCGTCCCAGTCGGCGGCGCGGGCGATCTCCGCGAACTCCTCGTACCCGTGGGTGTGTTCCCGGACGAACGCCTCGTCGACCGCGCCCTCGGTGTCGAGGATCAGTTTGTTGAGCAGGCGGAACAGGGCCTGGTCGCCGCCGATGCGGATCTGCAGGAACAGGTCGGTGAGCGCGGCGCCCCTGAGCATGCCCTGCGGGGTCTGCGGGTTCTTGAAGCGCTCCAGGCCCGCCTCGGGCAGCGGGTTGACGCTGATGATGTTCGCCCCGCCCGCCTTGGCCTTCTCCAGGGCGGAGAGCATGCGCGGGTGGTTCGTGCCCGGGTTCTGGCCGGCGACGATGATCAGGTCGGCCTTGTACAGGTCCTCCAGCAGGACGCTGCCCTTGCCGATGCCGATGGTCTCGGAGAGCGCCGAGCCGGACGACTCGTGGCACATGTTCGAGCAGTCGGGCAGGTTGTTCGTGCCCAGCTCGCGGGCGAAGAGCTGGTAGAGGAACGCGGCCTCGTTGCTGGTGCGGCCGGAGGTGTAGAAGACGGCCTCGTCGGGGGAGCCGAGGGCGGCGATCTCCTCGGCGACGATGTCGAAGGCACGTTCCCAGGTGACCGGCTCGTAGTGCGTGCCCCCGTCGGGCAGGTACATGGGGTGGGTGAGGCGGCCCTGCTGCCCCAGCCAGTAGCCGCTGCGGCCGGCCAGGTCGGCGACCGGGTGCGCGGCGAAGAACTCGGGCGTGACCCGGCGCAGGGTGGCCTCCTCGGCGACGGCCTTCGCGCCGTTCTCGCAGAACTCCGCCTTGTGCCGGTGCTCCGGCTCGGGCCAGGCGCAGCCCGGGCAGTCGAAGCCGTCCTTCTGGTTCACGCTCAGCAGCGTCAGCGCGGTGCGCTTCACACCCATCTGCTGCTGGGCGATACGCAGCGTGTGGCCGATCGCCGGGATCCCCGCTGCCGCGTGCTTCGGCCCGGCGACCTGCGGCGCGTCCTGAACCGGATCACTCTTGGGCGGCTTCGACACCATCGCGCGCTCCCCTTCGACTGCCGACTGTGCTGTGAGACAGGCCTCTGATCCTCGCACGGGGTGGTGACACCGGAGGGGGCGGGTTTCGGGCGACGCCCTCGCCGCGGCGCCCGCGCGGTCGGGCCCGGAGCCGGGGGCGGGGCCGAGTGTCAGTGGGGCGTGGCAGGATCGGGGGCGTGGCAGAGACAGCATCGAAGACGACCGACACGACCTCCGGCGGCAGCCGCCCGCGACTGATGCTCATGGACGGGCACTCGCTGGCCTACCGCGCGTTCTTCGCGCTGCCCGCGGAGAACTTCACCACCGCGACGGGCCAGCCCACGAACGCGATCTACGGCTTCGCGTCGATGCTGGCCAACACGCTGCGTGACGAGGCGCCCACGCACTTCGCGGTCGCCTTCGACGTCTCCCGCAAGACCTGGCGGTCGCAGGAGTTCACGGAGTACAAGGCGAACCGCTCCAAGACCCCCGACGAGTTCAAGGGCCAGGTCGACCTGATCTGCGAGCTCCTCGACGCGATGGGCGCGGCCCGCTTCGCGGTGGACGGCTTCGAGGCCGACGACGTCATCGCCACCCTCGCCACCCAGGCCGAGGCCGAGGGCTTCGAGGTGCTGATCGTCACCGGCGACCGCGACTCCTTCCAGCTGGTCAGCGAGCACACCACGGTCCTGTACCCGACCAAGGGCGTCTCCGAGCTGACCCGCTTCACCCCGGAGAAGGTGTTCGAGAAGTACGGGTTGACGCCCGCCCAGTACCCGGACTTCGCGGCCCTGCGCGGCGACCCCTCCGACAACCTCCCCGGCATCCCCGGCGTCGGTGAGAAGACCGCCGCGAAGTGGATCAACCAGTTCGGCTCCTTCGCCGACCTCGTCGAGCGCGTCGACGAGGTCAAGGGCAAGGCCGGCCAGAACCTCCGCGACCACCTGGAAGCGGTCAAGCTCAACCGCCGGCTCACCGAGCTGGAGCGCCGGGTGGAGCTCCCCAAGGGCGTCACGGAACTGGAGCGGGCCGCCTACGACCGCAAGGCCGTCGCGATGGTCCTGGACACCCTGGAGATCCGCAACCCCTCGCTGCGCGAGCGCCTCTTCGCCGTCGACCCCGGCGCCGAGGAGGCCGAGACCACTCCGATCAGCACGGAGGGCGTGCAGCTCGACGGCACGGTGCTCGGCACCGGCGAGCTCACCGGCTGGCTCACCGAGCACGGCACCCAGCCCCTCGGCATCGCCACCGTCGACACCTGGGCACTGGGCACCGGCTCGGTCGCCGAGGTCGCGCTCGCCGCCCCCGGCGGACCGGCCGCCTGGTTCGACCCCTCCCAGCTGGACGAGGCCGACGAGACGGCCTTCGCGGCCTGGCTCGCGGACGCCGGCCGGCCCAAGATCCTCCACAACGCCAAGGGCGCCATGCGTGTCCTCGCCGAGCACGGCTGGAGCGTCGAGGGCGTCACCATGGACACCGCGCTCGCCGCCTACCTGGTCAAGCCGGGCCGCCGCTCCTTCGACCTGGACGCGCTCTCCCTGGAGTACCTGCACCGCGAGCTGGCCCCCGCCGCCGAGGCCGACGGCCAGCTCGCCTTCGGTGAGGACGAGGGAGCCGAGGCCGAGGCCCTGATGATCCAGGCCCGTGCCGTCCTCGACCTGGGCGAGGCCTTCGAGAGCCGCCTGAAGGAGGTGGGCGCCGCCGACCTCCTGCGGGACATGGAGCTGCCCACGTCCGCGCTGCTCGCCCGCATGGAGCGGCATGGCATCGCGGCCGACCGGGCGCACCTGGAGGCCATGGAGCAGATGTTCGCCGGCGCTGTCCAGCAGGCGGTGAAGGAGGCCCACGCGGCGGCCGGGCACGAGTTCAACCTGGGCTCGCCCAAGCAGCTCCAGGAGGTCCTCTTCGGCGAGCTCGCCCTGCCCAAGACGAAGCGCACCAAGACCGGCTACACCACGGACGCCGACGCCCTCGCCTGGCTCGCCGGACAGACGGACAACGAACTGCCGGTGATCATGCTCCGCCACCGCGAGCAGGCCAAGCTCCGCGTCACCGTCGAGGGCCTGATCAAGACGATCGCAACCGACGGCCGTATTCACACCACGTTCAACCAGACGGTCGCCGCCACCGGCCGCCTGTCCTCCACGGACCCGAACCTGCAGAACATCCCGGTCCGCACCGACGAGGGCCGCGCGATCCGCCGCGGCTTCGTCGTCGGCGAGGGCTTCGAGTCCCTGATGACGGCCGACTACAGCCAGATCGAGCTGCGCGTGATGGCCCACCTCTCCGAGGACGAGGGCCTGATCGAGGCCTTCACCTCGGGCGAGGACCTGCACACCACGGCCGCCTCACAGGTCTTCGCGGTCGAGCCGACGGCGGTGGACGCCGAGATGCGCCGCAAGATCAAGGCCATGTCGTACGGACTGGCCTACGGCCTCTCCGCCTTCGGCCTCTCCCAGCAGCTGAACATCGAGGCGGCCGAGGCCCGCGCCCTCATGGACGCCTACTTCGAGCGGTTCGGCGGCGTACGGGACTATCTGCGCCGGGCGGTCGACGAGGCCCGGGCGACGGGCTACACCGCGACGCTCTTCGGACGCCGCCGCTACCTGCCCGACCTCAACAGCGACAACCGCCAGCGTCGCGAGGCGGCCGAGCGGATGGCCCTCAACGCGCCCATCCAGGGCACGGCGGCCGACATCGTCAAGATCGCCATGCTGAAGGTGGACAGCGCACTGAAGGAGGCCGGCCTGACGTCCCGCATGCTGCTCCAGGTGCACGACGAAATCGTGCTGGAGGTCGCCCCCGGGGAGCGTGCGACCGCCGAGGAACTCGTCCGCCGCGAAATGGCGAACGCGGTCCAGCTCCGCGTCCCCCTGGGCGTCTCGGTGGGCTCGGGGTCGGACTGGGAGTCGGCAGCGCACTAGTCCGTTCCGGGACGGTGGAGTGCCCTCGGCAGCAAGAGCACGTCCGAGGGCACCCTGTCCGTGGCAGGGTGCCGTTTCGGGCGCATCACTCGCGTGGCCCTCGAGAAGGCGCCCATGTCCCGGGCGGTCGCAAGGATGCGGGCATGGGTATACGCACGCTCCTCCGCCGCACGGCAACAGGCGCGGCACTCCCGCAGGTCCCGCCCTTCGCGGTCGACGCCGGCACGATCCGAGTCCCCGTCAGTCCCGCCACAGCCCTGCGCGAGGCGACGGCGGACCTGAGGCAGCGCCTGACTCACGGACGACGACCCGCCGACCTCAGTGACGCCGATGCCCTCGCAGCCCAGCCCCCGGACAACCTCGAAACAGTCAGGACCGCCAAGACCTCCGCGAGGAGCCCCCACTCCTGGGCCGACCTGGCCCACGGCTACCTGGCCCTCGTCCTCGCGCTGTCGCCACGGTCCCGCCCCGCGCACACCCTCACCGCGTTCGTCACCACGACAACCGCCCCCCTCAAAGAGCGGCCGGACGGCTCGGCTCCGCGTCGTCGGCGCGGGTGGGGCCGGCCGGGACCGGGACGGGGCGCCAGACCCTGACTCCCACGGCGTACAGCAGCAGCGCCGGGACCAGCCCCGCGCCCGCGCCGAAGCACACCGTCGGAATGATCTCCCAGGGCTTCGCGACCGAGCCCCAGTAGGCCCACCAGTGCACGGCCCGCTGCACCGCAGCCAGCAGCGCGAAACCGCCGATCACCGCACCGGCCGCCCACCGGTCCCGCACCGTGAGCACCGGGATCCCCACCGGCTCGCGCGCAGGCACCCGGCGCAGCCCGTACGCCACGAACACGGCGATCACGACCGCGGCCACCGCCGAACCGCCGTACTGCAGGTACCAGTACAGCGGCGAGCCCGCCACCTCCCGGCCCAGGACCGGAAACAGCCGCATCCCCCACCGGTCGAGGTGGGTGAACGCGTCCCACACGACATGCGTCAGCCCGCCGAGCACCGCGGACCCGTACCACCGCACCACCAGGGACGTCCGCACCCGGGCGCGTGGCACCCCGCACCGCAGCAGCGCGGCCACCCGACCCTGCCGGGTCCGCGGCAACAACGCCACCAGCGGCTCGCGCACCAGCAACCACAGCCCCACCAGCAGCCAGGCGATGACCACATCGACCGTGAACACCCCCGGCAGGGAGTGCGTGACGTCACCGAACTCCATCGCCCCGGACACCGCACTCGCCGCGTAGTAGGTCATGTCGGGCGCGAAGGAGCCCGCCACCAGCACGGCCGGCACCAGCCGCCCCCGGCCGGTGCCGTCGGCGCGTACGGCGGGCAGCACGGCCGCGGCGTGGCTCAGCGTGAACGGCAACTCGGCTCCTCGTGACGGTCGTTGTCCGGGCGGTCGGAGGGTTCAGTATGCGGGACCTCGAACACCGGTCGCCCGCCACACCCGCCACATGACCAACTGGTGAAAATCGGGCACGAACGGGTGCCCGCGCAAAGGAAGTTGCCGTAGGGTCGCCAGGGTCACCGCGCCCGGGCGGGAGACACACCGGTCGGAGGGCAACCACTCGGCCCCCTCGATCGTCACAACAGAGCGAACGCAACAGAAGAACGCGAACGCATCACCAGAGTGCGAACGCGGCACGGCAGCGCGCGACACACGGAGACGGGCGCTCGGCGTCCACGGGAGGGGTTCACTCTATGGCGGCGCAATTCGGCAGGAGGCTGCGCAAGGGGGCGGCAACCACCGCCGTGGCCGCGGTAGCGGTCGCGGCCCTGTCCGCCTCACAGGCTCCGGGGGTGAACGACCACGGCAGACAGAGCGCCGCGGACGCCATACCCTCACCCGACGCGAGCGCCTCCGACGGCAGCGCCACCGGCAACTCGCCGTACTACACGGACCTGCCGCCGCTCAACAGCCCGAACCCGTCACCGAGCACCGGGACCGGACCGGTCACCCCCGGCACCACCGAGGCGGGCATCCCCGCCACCGTTCTCGACGCCTACAAGAAGGCCGAGACCGCTCTGCGCGACGCCAAGCCCGGCTGCAACCTGCCCTGGCAACTCCTCGCGGCCATCGGCCGGGTGGAGTCTGGCCAGGCCCGCGGTGGGCGCGTCAAAGCCGACGGCACCACCATCTCGCCGATCCTCGGCCCGCAGCTCGACGGCAACGGCTTCGCCCTCATCAAGGACACCGACAACGGCGCCTACGACGGCAACAGCGACTACGACCAGGCCGTCGGTCCGATGCAGTTCATTCCGTCCACCTGGGCCTGGGCGGGCCGCGACGGCAACGGCGACGGCAAGAAGGACCCCAACAACGTCTACGACGCCGCCCTCGCGGCCGGCCACTACCTGTGCCGCAACGACTGGGACCTGTCCGTCCAGGGCGACCTCGACCGCGCGATCCTCAGCTACAACAACTCGCGTGAGTACCTGAACCTCGTCATGAGGTGGCTGGAGTACTACCGCAAGGGCACGCACGAGGTTCCCGACGGCACCGGCACCCTGCCCGGCAACCGCAGCGACAACGGGGCCGGGGCGAGACCCACCCCCTCCACGCCCTCCACCCCCTCCGGGCCGGGCACCACCCCGGGCACCCAAGCTCCGGGCGGCTCGACGCCCAAGCCCAGCCCCAGGCCCGACAAGCCCGGCGGGGGCGGCACGACGACCCCGAAGCCCCCCACCACCACCCCGCCCGGCACCCCGGACACACCCCCCACGACGCCCCCCACCCCCACCGACACGGTGGATCACCTGGAGGACGCCGGGACCGCGAAGCTCACCGCCATGGCCGGCGACGCGTTCGGCAAGCGGATCAGCACCCGCGCCGAGACGAAGGCCGGCAAGGCCGTCGCCAAGGTCCGGATCCGCTTCACGATCATCGGCGACACGGACACCACCTTCGCCGGTGGCGAGAGCGTCGCCACGGTCGCCACCAACAGCTCCGGCGTGGCCGTCGCGCCCGCCCTGCAGGCGGGGGAGAAGACGGGCGGTGTCACCGTCCGCGCCACCGTCGTGGGCCGTACGGTCGCGGGCCTCGACTACAAGGCCACCGTCACCGAACGCGCCGCCGACAAGCTCACCCGCACCGGTGACGCCGCCCTGACCTGCACCCCGGGCGGCGAGTTCGCGAACCAGGTCGAGGTGAAGGCCACCTACCAGGGCGCCGTCGCGGACGGTGTCGCCGCCACCGCCACACTGATCAAGTCGGCGGACGACCCGACCGCGAGCGACAAGGGCCCCTACTTCAAGGACGCCGACGGCGAGGCCGTACGCACCCTGACGGGCCTGAAGACGGACGCCAAGGGCCTGCTGAAACTGCCGAAGCTGTACGCGGACGACACCACCGGCACGTTCCTGCTCCGCATCGGCACCGCGGGTGGCGCGACCCTCACCGTCGAACTGACCGTGGCCGCGGCGGAGACGTCCTCGCCGAGCCCGTCGGCGAGCCCCAGCGCGTAGCTCCCGAACACGACACACGACGCCCCTCCCCAAGGAGGGGCGTCGTTGTCTGTGCAACCTGTTCTCATCTCCGCCGCCCGTTGCTACGGTGCCCCGAAAGCTGACGGTGTATCAGCTCCAGCCGTGGGGAGGCCCCGTATGCGCACCCTCGTCGCCGCCGCCACCGGTCTCGCCGTCGCGCTCGCCGTGGTCCTGACACTGACCGCCCTCGGCACCCCCTCGGGCGGGACGTCCCCGAAACCGCTGCTGACGACGGTGCCCGCACACCCCTGACCGCCCGCCCGGGAGGGAGGCCGAGATGCGCCGCAAGGCCGGCCTGGTCCTGCTCGCCCTCGCCGTGTTCTTCGCGGCGCTGTCCCCGCTGCTGCGCTGGTACGCCTTCCCGCGCCTCGCCAAGGTTCCCGCGAACCAGTACCAGGACATGGTCCTGGAGGCGAAGGACGCCACCCTCCTCGACTACGGCACGATGCGGGCGAAGAAGGTCTCCAAGGTCACCATCGTGCAGACCCTCAAGGGCAACGTCGAGGCCTCCGAACGCATCGAGGAGTCAGCCGGCCGCGACGTCGTCGTCTGGGACGGGCTGTCCTACGTCGTGGGCCCCGACGGCGAGATGGTGTCCAAGATCCCCGAGCGCTACATCTTCGACGCCCACACCCAGGAACCCGTCCACGCCACCGGAGAGACGGTCGACGGCGACCCGGTGCGCCGCCAGGGCATCGAGTTCAAGTGGCCGTTCCTCACGGAGAAGAGGGACTACGAGTACTTCGACGCCCAGGCCCGCGTCACCGCCCCCATCGAGTACAAGGGCACCCAGGACTTCCGCGGCCTGGAGGTCTACTACTTCGAGCAGACCATCCCCTGGACCAAGGTGAGGATCCCGAAGACCCTGCCCGTGAAGGGCCTCACCCCCGAGGCGGTCGCCGGGACCGGCACCACCCGCTGGTACACCACGGTCCGCAAGTTCTGGGTGGAACCCCTCACCGGCGCCCCCGTCTACGGCGAGGAGCTCCACAAGGAGGAACTGCGCGGCGGCACCCTCCTCGGCGACCGTGACAAGGTGACCGCGTTCGCCGGGCACGTGAAGATGCGCGAGGACTACCTCAACCACACCGTCGACCTGGTGAAGTCCCAGCGCCTGGTCATCCTGCTGATGACGTCCTGGCTGCCGTGGGGCTTCCTGACCCTCGGCGTCCTCCTCCTGGCCCTCGCGCTCCACCTGGAGGCCCGCGGCCGCCGCCCGTCCGGCCCCGCCGCCACCGAGACCGAGGAACCCTCGACGGTCAGCGCCTGAGCCGGGCGCTGGTGTGCCGGGTCGGCTCGGCGGCGGCCGGGTCCTCGGGCCACGGATGCTTCGGATACCGCCCGCGCAACTCCGCCCGCACGCCCTTGTAGCCGTCCCGCCAGAAGGAGGCGAGGTCGGCCGTGACGGCGGCCGGCCGCCCGGCCGGGGACAGCAGATGGACGAGCAGCGGCACCCCGGCGACCCGCGGTGACTCCTGGAGCCCGAACATCTCCTGCAACTTCACCGCGAGCACCGGCTGCTCGGGCCGGGACCAGTCGATCCGGATCCTCGACCCGCTCGGCACGGTGATCCGCTCCGGGGCGAGCTCGTCGAGCCGGCCCGCCTCGCCGGATGCCCAGGGCAGCAGACGGGCGAGCGCCTCCCCGGCGTCGATCCGCGCCAGGTCGGCCCGCCGCCTGGCCCGGCTCAGCTCCGGCTCCAGCCACTCCTCCACACGCGCGTGGAGCGCCTCGTCGGAGACATCGGGCCAGGGCTCGCCGACGTGCAGCCGCAGAAACGCGAGCCGCTGCCGCAGGACCTCGGCCTCGGCCGACCACCGCAGCAGCCCGAGCCCCTCCTGCCGCAGCCCGTCGAGCAGCGCGCCGCGCACGAGCCCGGGGCCGGGGTCCTTCAGCGGCCGCACCACCAACTCCACCACCCCCAGCCGCTCCACCCGCCGCGCCACGACGTCCCCGCCGTCCCAGCGCACCTCGTCCCGCTCCTCCAGCAGGGCACCCGCCGCGAGCCGGGCCACGTCCTCGTCGACGACGGCCCCGAGCTGCACGCGCGCGTGCCCCCTGCCGACCGGCCGGTCGGCGACAGCGACAGCGATCCAGGGGGCGCCACGCAGCCCACCGGCTTCACCGACCTCGGCCCGGGTCCCGGAGACCATGAGATACGAAGCCCCGTCACGCCTGGCGACCCGCTCGGGAAAGGCGAGAGCGGCAACGAGCCCGACCCGCCGCTCTTCCGTGGAGTTGCTCCAGGCCTCGACTCCGGCCTCTTGAGGGCAGTTACGGGCCGGCGGGTGGGAAACCCCTGAAACAACAGCCCGCAGCCGCCGAACCTCGCTCCGCCACCGCGACGCATAGGCGTCACCCCCGCGCCGAGCACGACGCAACGCACCCACCAGATCGTCCCCGTACTCCCGAGGCGCCTCCTCACTCAGCAAGGCGACAACCTCCGAGGCCGGCTCAGCCCCCACCAACGCAACGGAATCCACCAAGGCCCGCCCCAACCGAGGATGGACCCCCAGCCGACCCAGCAAGACCCCCCTCTCCGTGGCCCGCCCGACGGAGTCGACAGCCCCCACAGCGTTCAGAACTCCCCGCGCCGCCGCCATCCCCCCGGCAGGGGGCGGATCCAGCAACGCCAGCCCGGAAGCGTCCGGATCCCCCCAGCACGCCACCTGCAACGCGAACGCCGTCAGATCGGCCACCTTGATCTCCGGCGACGGAAAACGCGGCAGCCGCGCATCCTCGGCCTCCGCCCAGCACCGGTACACCGCCCCCGGCGCCTCACGCCCGGCCCGCCCCGCCCGCTGTCGCCCGGCAGCCTGCGACGCCCGCACCGTCGTCAGCGCGCTCAGCCCGCGCGCGTGGTCGACGCGAGGCTCCCGCGCCAGCCCGGAGTCGACGACCACCCGCACCCCGGGAACCGTCAGCGACGACTCCGCCACCGACGTGGCCAGCACCACCCGCCGCCGCTCCCCGCCCGTCAGCACCGCGTCCTGCACCGCCGCGGGCGCCCGCCCGTGCACCTGAAGCACCTCTACGTCCCCGAGATCCCCGAGCTGCCCGGCGACCCGGGCGATCTCCCCGACGCCCGGCAGGAAACACAGCACGTCCCCGTCCCGCTCCGCCAGCGCCCGCCGCACCAACGACGCCACATGCGTCAGCAGCGCCGGGTCGACCCGCATCCCGTGCGGAGGCCGTACCGGCCGCACCGGCGGCGCCCAGACGACCTCCACCGGATGCGAGGCACCCCGCGCCTCCACCACCGGCGCCCCGCCCAGCAACCGCGCCCACCCCTCGGCGTCGGTCGTGGCCGAGGCGGCCACCAGCCGCAGCTCCGGCCGCAGCGTCTGCCGTACGTCCCACAGGAACGCCGCCGCGGTGTCCGCGTCCAGATGCCGCTCGTGGCATTCGTCGAGCAGCACCACGTCGACACCGGCCAGTTCCTGGTCCCGCTGCAACCGCTGCACCAGCACACCGGTGGTGACGACCTCCACCCGCGTGTGCCGCCCGACGACCCGTTCCCCGCGCACCGTGTAGCCGACGCTCTCTCCGGGCTTCTCGCCCAGCAGCCACGCCATGCGCCGCGCCGCCGCCCGGGCCGCGATCCGCCGGGGCTCGGCGACGACCACCCGCCGCCGGGGCCCCTCCCCGAGCAGCCCCGACAGCGCCAGCGGCACCAGGGTCGTCTTGCCGGTGCCGGGCGGCGCCACGAGAACGGCGGTGCCGTGCCCGTCCAGAGCGTCGGTCAGATCGGGCAGGGCATCACGTACGGGAAGGGCGTCCAGGGCGTCGTAACGGATCACGGCCCCTAGTGTCGTACGACCCGCGCCGTCCAGGGGCGCGGGGAACCGCGCGAACAGCCACGACGGCGCCGCAGGCTATGGACGGCCGAACGCGGCTCTTCCCGCGGAGCGGCTCAGTCCCGCTCGCAGACGAAGATCGCCGTCCCCGGGATCAGGTTGCCGCGCAGCGGCGACCAGCCGCCCCACTCGGACGTGTTCCAGGCCGGCCACTCCGGTTCCACCAGGTCCACCAGCCGGAAGCCGGAAGCCACGACGTCCCGGACGCGGTCGCCGAGCGTCCGGTGGTGTTCGACGTAGACGGCGCGACCCTCCTCGTCCTGCTCGACGTAGGGCGTGCGGTCGAAGTAGGAGGACGACACCGACAGCCCCTCGGGCCCCGGCTCGTCCGGGAAGGCCCAGCGGATCGGATGCGTCACCGAGAAGACGAGACGGCCCCCGGGCCGCAGCACCCGGCGGACCTCCCGCAGCACCAGCCGGGGATCGGCGACGAAGGGCAGCGCCCCGTACGCCGAGCAGGCCAGGTCGAACGAGCCGTCCGCGAAGGGGAGCGCACCGGCGTCGGCGCACACCAGGGGGAAGGAGCCGCCGATGCGCAGCGCGTGCTGCAACTGCCGGTGCGAGATGTCCAGGGCCACCGGGCGGGCGCCCTGCCCGGCCAGCCAGCGCGAGCACTGCCCGGCGCCGGCGCCGAGCTCCAGGACGTCCCTGCCCTTCAGCTCCTCCGGCGGACCGAGCAGCTCGGCCTCCACCTCGTCCAGTCCCTCGGGACCCCACACGAAGCGGTCGTCGCCGAGGAACGTGCCGTGCTCGACCTGGTACTCGTCCGCGTTGCGGTCCCACCAGCCACGGTTGGCGCGGGAGCTCTCCGTGACACCGGCCGTACGGCGGGTGGCCTCGGGTTCGGGCGCTTCGGGCTCTTGGATGATCGGCTCCCTCGTCGTACTCTTCCGTCAAGTCGGCCCCGGCGGGTCACAAGGAGGGCGTCGTTCGCCCTGCGTGGCCTCGAACGACACGACTTGTGCCGGGTATGCGGTGTTCCACCCCGCGTGGGCGGCTTCGCGCATTGACCCTGCCCGGCTGCCCCCGTATGCTACAAGTTGCGCTGCGGGCCTGCGCACCTCAGACGTAGCAGGCTGCGCTCGCATCTGTATGTATGTCCCCTCGGTTGTCGAGGCGCCACCGGTTCTGTGTGGCGCTTCCTTGGCTGTCCGGCTTCTGCAGAGCGAAACGGGCTCCCGGCGTAGCAGTACCTACGACTTCAATGTCCGTACCGGAGCCCTTTCCCACATGACGAGCAGCACCGAGACCACCGCCACCACCCCGCAGGTAGCGGTCAACGACATCGGTAACGAGGAAGCCTTCCTCGCCGCGATCGACGAGACGATCAAGTACTTCAACGACGGCGACATCGTCGACGGCGTCATCGTGAAGGTCGACCGGGACGAGGTCCTGCTCGACATCGGTTACAAGACCGAAGGTGTGATCCCGAGCCGCGAGCTCTCGATCAAGCACGACGTCGACCCCAACGAGGTCGTCGCCGTCGGTGACGAGATCGAGGCCCTTGTTCTCCAGAAGGAGGACAAGGAAGGCCGCCTGATCCTCTCGAAGAAGCGCGCCCAGTACGAGCGTGCCTGGGGCACCATCGAGAAGATCAAGGAAGAGGACGGGATCGTCACCGGTACCGTCATCGAGGTCGTCAAGGGTGGTCTCATCCTCGACATCGGCCTCCGTGGCTTCCTCCCGGCCTCCCTGGTCGAGATGCGCCGCGTCCGCGACCTTCAGCCCTACGTGGGCAAGGAGCTCGAGGCGAAGATCATCGAGCTGGACAAGAACCGCAACAACGTGGTCCTGTCCCGCCGTGCCTGGCTGGAGCAGACCCAGTCCGAGGTCCGCCAGACGTTCCTCACCACCCTCCAGAAGGGTCAGGTCCGTTCCGGCGTCGTCTCCTCGATCGTCAACTTCGGTGCCTTCGTGGACCTGGGTGGCGTCGACGGTCTGGTCCACGTCTCCGAGCTGTCCTGGAAGCACATCGACCACCCGTCCGAGGTTGTCGAGGTCGGCCAGGAGGTCACCGTCGAGGTTCTCGACGTCGACATGGACCGCGAGCGCGTCTCCCTGTCGCTGAAGGCGACCCAGGAAGACCCGTGGCAGCAGTTCGCCCGCACCCACCAGATCGGCCAGGTCGTGCCCGGCAAGGTCACGAAGCTGGTTCCGTTCGGTGCGTTCGTCCGCGTGGACGAGGGCATCGAGGGTCTGGTCCACATCTCCGAGCTGGCCGAGCGCCACGTGGAGATCCCGGAGCAGGTCGTCCAGGTCAACGACGAGATCTTCGTCAAGGTCATCGACATCGACCTCGAGCGCCGTCGCATCAGCCTCTCGCTGAAGCAGGCCAACGAGTCCTTCGGTGCCGACCCGTCGGCGGTCGAGTTCGACCCGACCCTGTACGGCATGGCCGCGTCCTACGACGACCAGGGCAACTACATCTACCCCGAGGGCTTCGACCCCGAGACCAACGACTGGCTCGAGGGCTACGAGAAGCAGCGCGAGGAGTGGGAGCGCCAGTACGCCGAGGCGCAGACCCGCTTCGAGCAGCACCAGGCGCAGGTCATCAAGTCCCGCGAGGCGGACGCCCAGGCCGAGGCTGAGGGTGCCGGCTCCGCCGGTGCGGCTCCGGCCGCGTCCGGTGGCGGTTCGTACTCCTCCGAGGGCCCGGACAACTCCGGTGCGCTGGCCTCGGACGAGGCGCTCGCCGCTCTGCGCGAGAAGCTCGCCGGCGGCCAGAGCTGACGCCCGCTGAGCAGTAGCTCCTGACTGAGGGGCCGTACCTTCCGAGGTGCGGCCCCTCAGCCGTGCTCCGGGAACCTTGCCCCGGATCCGCTGCCAAGATCGATGTTCTCCTCCTCCGGGGAATGCCCGTGCCCGCAAGGACGTTGTGCAGTATGAACACGAGGAGGGGCGGTCACAGTGCTTGATCCGCAGGGTTTGTACGCATGGGAGCCGAAGGGGCTGTCCGTCGTCGACATGGCGCTGGCCCAGGAGTCGGCCGGTCTTGTCATGCTCTACCACTTCGACGGATACATCGACGCCGGGGAGACGGGGGACCAGATCGTCGACCGGCTGCTCGACTCGCTGCCCCACCAGCTCGTCGCCCGCTTCGACCACGACCGGCTGGTGGACTACCGGGCCCGCCGCCCGCTGCTGACGTTCAAGCGCGACCGCTGGAGCGACTACGAGGACCCCGCCCTCGAGGTGCGGCTGGTACAGGACGCCACCGGGGCGCCGTTCCTGCTGCTGTCCGGCCCCGAGCCGGACGTGGAGTGGGAACGCTTCGCCGCGGCCGTGAAGCAGATCGTCGAGCGGCTCGGCGTCCGCCTCTCGGTCAACTTCCACGGCATCCCCATGGGCGTCCCGCACACCCGGCCCGTCGGCCTCACTCCGCACGGCAACCGCACCGACCTGGTCCCGG
Organism: Streptomyces sp. NPDC006372; assembly: GCF_040612515.1. Lineage (NCBI taxonomy): Bacteria > Bacillati > Actinomycetota > Actinomycetes > Kitasatosporales > Streptomycetaceae > Streptomyces > Streptomyces sp. NPDC006372. Next base: position 158,381 of record NZ_JBEXQJ010000007.1, read on the forward strand.
GCCACCGCAGCCCGTTCGAGGAGGCGCAGGTGCCCGGCAGCGCCGAGTCCCTCATCGAGTACCGCCTGCTCCAGGCGGGGCACGACGTCCTGGGGGTGGCCGCCCACGTCCCGCACTACATCGCCCGCTCTCCGTACCCGGACGCGGCCCTGACGGTCCTGGAGGCCATCACGGCGGCGACCGGACTGGTCCTGCCCGGGATCGCCCATGCCCTGCGCTCGGAGGCCCACCGCACCCAGACGGAGATCGACCGGCAGATCCGCGAGGGCGACGAGGACCTCACCGCTCTGGTCGAGGGTCTGGAGCACCAGTACGACGCCGTCGCGGGCGCCGAGTCCCGCGGCAACATGCTCGCCGAGCCGGTGGACATCCCGTCGGCCGACGAGATCGGCCAGGAGTTCGAGAAGTTCCTGGCGGAGCGAGAAGGCGACAACTGACCCGGGGCAGCGCCCCGGCAAGGGCGCGGGGAACCGCGCGACCAGCCCAGGACGGCTCGCGCGCAGAAGACGACCCGCACCACCCGGAACCGCTCCCCGGCGGAGCGTCTAGGCTGCGGCACATGCTGAAGGTTGGCCTGACCGGCGGTATCGGCGCCGGCAAGAGTGAGGTGTCACGGCTGCTCGTCGAGTGCGGTGCCGTGCTGATCGACGCGGACCGCATCGCGCGGGAGGTCGTCGCACCGGGTACCCCTGGTCTCGCCGCGGTCGTGGAGGCCTTCGGTGCGGAGGTGCTCGCCGCCGACGGCAGCCTGGACCGGCCGAAGCTCGGCTCCATCGTCTTCGCCGACGCGGCGAAGCTCGGCACCCTCAACTCGATCGTCCACCCCCTGGTCGGCGCCCGCTCCCGCGACCTCGAAGAGGCCGCGGCCGAGGACGCGGTCGTCGTCCACGACGTCCCGCTCCTCACGGAGAACGGCCTGGCACCGCTGTACGACGTCGTCATCGTGGTCGACGCGAGCCCCGAGACCCAGCTCGACCGGCTCGTACGGCTGCGCGGCATGACCGAGGACGACGCCAGGGCGCGGATGGCCGCGCAGGCGACACGGGAGCAGCGTCAGGAGATCGCCGACGTCGTCATCGACAACGACGTCCCGCTGGAGGATCTGGAGCGGCGCGTGAAGGACCTGTGGGCCGAGCTGGAGCGCAGGTCGCAGGCGTCCCGGCCGTCCCCCGCGGAATAGCGTCACCTCCGGGGAGCGTTGACTGCGTCCAGTGAGGGAAGGACTGTGCCGTGCCCGAGACCAGCGGTTCGAACGGACGCACCCCGGAGACGGACGTCATCGACTTCCGTGCCGCCGAGCAACTGCTCGCGGCGCGTGATCCGCGGGGTGCGGTGAAGCTGCTCGACGAAGTCGTCGCCGCACACCCGGAGAACACCGCCGCGCGACTGCTGCGCGCGCGGGCCTTCTTCGCGGCGGCGCAGCTGAGGCCGGCCGAGCTGGAGTTCTCCATCGTCCTGGAGCGTGAGCCGGACAACGCCTTCGCGCACTTCGCGCTCGCTCGCACCTATGAGCGGCAGGGCCATCCTGAGCGGGCCCAGCGCCATTTCCGCCTGGCCGCCGCGCTGGACCCCAACCCGGAGTTCCTGAAGGCGGCGCGCTTCGACTCGTGAGCCGGCAGCTGTCGCTCGCGCCGTTCTTGCGGCCTGCCCGGCTCTGAGTGTCCGCCGTGGGGGCCGGGCCCCGAGCGTCCGGCTCAGGGGCGGCTGTCCGGCGGCCGGTAGGGCGGGATGTCGGGGCCCGGCTGGTAGTGCGGTCCCTGGCGGATGTGCCTGATGACCACGACGAGATCGATCGTGACGACCAGCAGCAGCACGCCGCAGGCGATCGCCCAGCCGGTCCGCCCGACGATCGTGAACGCGACCGTCCCCAAGAGCGCCCAGACCAGCCCCCACAGGCTCAGCCAGAACCGCGCCCGCAGAGCACTGCGCGCAGTCGTCGGTTCACTGCCCGTACGCATCACGATCTCCACTCCTGTTTGCAACGTACTCCTCGGCGCGAGCGCTGACCAACAGAGGATGCCGGGGCTCGCGCGGGGCTGCGCTCACTCGGACGGGTGAAGACGGCCGGAGCGGGAACTGGCGTGCGGGGACGGGCCGTTGGACCGGCATGGAGCTGAAAATGCGTGAGGGGTACGAGGGGACGGGGCCCGGAGCCATCACTCCGGACGGCTGTGCGGTGGAGCTCTATACACGGCTCCCCATCGGTGATGAACCGGACATCATCGCGGCCGCGGCGCCCAAGGGAGCGCACATCCTGGAGCTGGGCAGCGGAGTCGGCCGCATGACGCACGCGCTGCTGGAGCGCGGGTTCACGGTCACGGCGGTGGACGAGTCCGCCGAGATGCTGGAGCGGGTCCGAGGGGCGCGGACGATATGCAGCCCGATCGAGGATCTCGACCTGGGTGAGAAGTTCGACGTGGTGCTGCTCGCCTCGTTCCTGGTGCACGCCGGGGACGCCGAGGTCCGAAGAGGCCTGCTCCGGACCTGCGTGCGTCATCTCGCGGAAGGCGGCAGCGTGCTGATCCAGCGGGAAGGCGAGGACTACCACGCGAACGTGCCGCGCGAACGGGTCGATCCCAGCGGCTTCACCGTACGGATCGTGTCGTCGGAGCCGATCGGCGACGGGGTCAACTCGGTGCGCGCGGAGTACGAGTTCCCGGACGCGGTCTGGACCCAGACGTTCCGCGCTCGCCCGCTGACCAAGGAGCAGTTCGAGGAGGCGCTGGAGGAGACGGGGCTCAGGGTGGACGAGTACCTGACGGACAACAAGATCTGGGTGAGGGCGGTGCCGACAGCCTAGGCGCCAGGGAGTGTCGGAGGCCGTAGGGCGCGGTGGGTCCTGGGCATGTCGGGGCGGAAAGCCCGCCGGGAGGCGATGAGTTCCAGGGGTGGGGGCGGTCTACCTCTGCGTCATCGCCACGAACCGCTTCCCCAGGAGACCTCCATGTCCTCCACGTCCGAGACCACCGCTCCCGTCACATCCGCCACCTCCGCCCCGGCCGGGGGCGTGGTCGCCGAGTCGGCGACCGCTCGCGGGCGGCGTGCCCGGATCGCGCTGCGCGGTCTCCAGGTGCTGCTCGCCCTCCTTTACGCCGTCGCGAGCGCTCTGCCCAAGCTGATCGCACACTCCTCGGCCGTCGAGTCCTTCGAGGAACTCGGCTGGGGCAGCGCGGGGATGTACACCATCGGGGCGCTCGAACTGGCCGGAGCGGTCGCCCTGTTGATCCCGGTGTTGCAGTCGGTGGCGGCGATGGCGCTGAGCGCGCTGATGGTGGGCGCGTTCATCGTCCAGGTCACCGTCTTCGACGGGCAGTACGCGGCGACGCCGCTCATCCTGATCGTGCCGCTCGCCCTCATCGCCTGGGCGCGGAGGGAGCACAACGCCGACCTGCTGCGACTGCTGAGGCTCCGCGCCTGACCCCGCCGCGTGCACCGCTCACGGCCTCGGCTCGCCCGACCCTCCGCCAGGGACGGGGCCGGGGCCGAAGCCGCTGCCGGACCCGGGGCTGGGCAGGCCTCGCAGGCGCTCCATCTCGCGCCGGTCGCGCTTCGTGGGGCGGCCCGCGCCGCGGTCGCGGATGCCGGCCGGGGCGACGGCCTCGCGGGGCGGGGGCGGCGGGGAGTTGTCGATGTAGCACTGGACGGCCACGGGAGCGCCGACCCGCTTGCGGATCAACCGTGTGACGACGACGACCCGCTCCCGGCCGTCGTGCCGCAGGCGTACCTCGTCGCCGACGCGCACGGCGTGGGCGGGCTTCACACGCTCACCGTTGACACGCACGTGCCCGCCCCGGCAGGCGGTGGCCCCCAGGGAACGGGTCTTGACGAGACGCACGGACCAGATCCAGCTGTCGACACGTACGGTCTCGCCGGCCTGCGGCCCGGCGGCCTCGGCGGCGGCGATCGCCGCGGCGACCTTCGGATCCCGAGTCTCAGCGCCGCCCGCCCCGCCGTTCTCCGCACCTTGAGAAGCCATGCCACCGACCTTAGTCCTCCCAGGGGCCCGGACGGGCGGGGAAGCGATCCTCCGGCCGACCCGACGCCCCTGTGAGGGGGCCGGTCCTGGTCCCGCCTACCGTGGAGTCATGGACGCCAGCGGTCTCCCCCTCCTCGACCAGCGGATCTCGGACTGCCGGGCCTGTCCGCGGCTTGTCTCCTGGCGTGAGGAGGTGGCGCGTGAGAAGCGTGCCGCGTACGCGGACTGGACGTACTGGGGCCGGCCGGTGCCCGGGTTCGGGCCGAGGGATGCGAGGCTGCTGATCGTGGGGCTCGCGCCCGCGGCCCACGGTGGGAACCGCACCGGCCGGATGTTCACCGGCGACCGGTCCGGGGACGTTCTGTACGAGGCGCTGTACGACGTCGGTCTCGCCTCCCAGCCCACCGCCGTGCACGCCGACGACGGGCTGGAGCTGTACGGGGTCCGGGTCACCTCACCGGTGCACTGCGCACCGCCGGCCAACAAGCCCACCCCCGAGGAGCGGGACACCTGCCGCCCCTGGCTGGTGCGGGAGCTGGGGCTGCTGCGTCCGACGCTGCGGGCCGTCGTCGTGCTCGGAGCCTTCGGCTGGCAGGCCGCGCTGCCCGCGTTCGCCGAGGCGGGCTGGTCCGTGCCCCGGCCCCGTCCCGCCTTCGCCCACGGAGCCCGCTTCGAGCTGGACGGCCTGGATCTCTTCGGCTGCTTCCACGTCAGTCAGCGCAACACCTTCACCGGCCGGCTCACCCCCGAGATGCTGCGCGACGTGCTGCGGACAGCCGCGCGGGCCGCGGGGCTGCCGGTGACCGGGGACTGACGAGGGCGATACGGCTAGAGCGCTTCCTCGTCCCCGAAGAGATGCCGCATCGTGGAGCGGTAGTTGGTCCGTACGTGTGTGAGCGCGTGTGCGCGGGCCCGGTCCGGGTCGCCCGAGGCGATGGCCTCGTACAGCTCGCGGTGCTCCACGACGAGCTGGGGCCACTCCTCGTTGCGCCGGGTCATCCAGCGCAGCCGGCCGGCGACCGGTTCCAGGGCCTCGGTCAGCAGGCTGTTGCCGGCCATCGCCATGATGCGGTCGTGCAGGCGGCTGTTGAGGTCCGTGATCAGCTCGGCGTCCCCGGCCTCGGTGGCGGCGGCCGCGCGGCCTATGAGCTCCTGGACCTCGGCCAGGTCCTCTGGTGTCGCACGGGACGCGGCGAGTTCGGCGGCGTAGACCTCCAGGGCCTCGCGCAGTTCGAACAGTTCCTTGACGTCGTTCGGGGTGAGACGGCGTACGACCGTGCGGCGGGGTGTCTCGAAGTGGACGAAGCCCTCGGCGACGAGTGCCCGGATCGCCTCCCGGACCGGGACGCGTGAGACGCCGAAACGCTCCGCCAGCTCGCGTTCGACCAGGCGCTCGCCCGGAAGCAGGCTGCCCGCGATGATCTGCTGCCGCAGCTCGGACGTGACGCGTTCGCGCACCGCCCCCAGGGGTTCGATCTTCGTCATACAGCCCATCTTCGCCGACGCGAGGTGTCTTTTACGGAGCGTTAACAGGAGCGATATCTGTCAGAACTGTTGACGGCGAGACCATGGGCGGAGTTTGGTATACCAAACATTCGCAGAGCAGCCCCCCGCAGCGCAGTCCTCCGTCGTCCCCTTGCTCATGGAGGCCCCCGTGTCCCTCGCCGACCGAGCCGCAGCCACCGGCGCCCCAGCGTTCGTCCCCGATCCCCGCCTCACCAACGAAGACCTCGCGCCCGCGAAGAAACGCAACTGGAAGGTCTTCGACCTCTTCGCCATGTGGATGTCCGACGTCCACAACCTCGGCAACTACACCTTCGCCGCCGGTCTGCTCTTCCTCGGCATGAACGTCTGGCAGATCTTCACGTCGCTGCTGGTCGGCTTCGTGATCATCTACATCGGCATGAACTGGATGGGGAAGATCGGGCAGCGCCACGGCGTGCCCTTCCCGGTCGTCAGCCGGATCGCCTTCGGGGTCTGGGGCGCCAACATCCCGGCGCTGATCAGGGCCGTGATCGCCATCATGTGGTACGGCATCCAGACGTACCTCGCCTCCGTCGCGGTCAATGTGATGCTGCTCGCGGCCTGGCCGAGCCTGGAGTCCTGGACGCACAGCTCCTTCCTGGGCCTGGACGCGCTCGGCTGGGTCTCCTTCATCGCCCTGTGGCTGGTCCAGGCGGCGATCATCAGCCGGGGCATGGAATCGGTCCGTAAGTTCCAGGACTTCTGCGGCCCGGCGATCTGGCTCGTGATGATCGCCCTGGCCGGGTGGATCCTCTACAAGGCCGACTGGACGATCTCGCTCACCTCCACCCCGCACCCGGTCCCCGTCGGTGAGCAGTGGCGGCAGTGGTTCGGCGCGATCGGTCTGGTCCTCGCCACCTACGGCACCCTGATGCTCAACTTCTGCGACTTCTCCCGCTTCGCTCCCGACTACAAGTCGGTCAAGCGCGGCAACTTCTGGGGCCTGCCCATCAACTCCACGGCCTTCGTGATCGTCTCGGTCATCGTCACCGCGGGCGCGTTCGAGGTCTTCGGCAAGGAGATCACCGACCCCGCCTACCTGGTCGCCGAGATCGGCAACACCTGGGTGCTGGTGGTGGGCGCGCTGACCTTCGCCATCGCCACCATGGGCGTCAACATCGTCGCCAACTTCGTCTCACCGGCGTACGACCTCGCCAACGTCTGGCCGCAGAAGATCACCTTCAAGGTCGGCGGCATGATCAGCACGGTCGCCGCTCTGCTCGTCACGCCCTGGAACCTCTTCTCCAATCCGACCGTCGTGAACTACTTCCTCGGTGGCCTCGGCGCCTTCCTCGGACCGCTGTTCGGAGTGATCATGGTCGACTACTACTGGGTCAAGCGCGGCCGAGTGAACGTCGACGAACTGTTCGACGCCTCTCCCGGCGCCCGCTATCACTACCGCAAGGGCTTCAACCCCAAGGCCCTGTGGGCGTTCCTGCCGGCGGCCGGGGTCGCGGCGATCCTCGCGCTGGTGAAGACCTTCAGTGACGTCGCGCCGTACTCCTGGTTCATCGGCACGGCACTCGCGGCCGGACTGTACGCGGCGCTGTGCCGCCCCGAGCGCGCCACCGCGGAGGTCTGAGAGACGTGCGGATCGTCGTCACCAACTGCAACACCACGCAGGAGATGACCGAAGAGATCGTGCGAGGTGCCCGGGCCGCCGCAGGCCCGGGCACCACCGTGACGGGACTGACCCCCGCCTGGGGGCCCGAGTCCGCGGAGGGCTGGCTCGACAGCTACCTGTCGGCCGCGGCCGTCCTGGACACACTGCGCACCTACGACGGACCGCCGTACGACGCCGTCGTCATGGCCGGTTTCGGGGAGCACGGGCGCGAGGGCGTCCGCGAACTGGTGGACGTACCCGTCGTCGACATCACGGAGGCCGCGGCGCACCTGGCCTGTCTGCTCGGGCGGCGGTACGGCGTCGTCACCACACTGGAACGCTCCTGCGGCCAGATCGAGGACAGCCTGGAGACGGCGGGCGTGGGCCGGAACTGCGCCGCGGTCGTGGGCACGGGCCTGAACGTGCTCGACCTCGGTGACGAGGAGCGCACCGAGACGGCGTTCCTGGCCGCCGCCGAACGAGCCTGCGCCGCCGGGGCCGAGGTGCTGGTGCTGGGCTGCGCCGGCATGACCGGGCTGCAGCGCGTGGTCGGGGAGAAGCTGGGCCTGCCCGTCGTCGACGGGGTCGCCGCTGCGGTCAAACTGGCGGAGTCGCTGGTGGCGCTGGGGCTGACGACGAGCAGAGTGGGGAGCTACGCCGAGCCGCTGGCGAAACGGAGGGCGTGGGGGAGGCCCGAACGGCAGTAGCTCACGCCGGGCCGTCGAGGGGGACGTCGTCGCGATGGGCCCCGTAGAAACCCACCTGCCGGGCCATCACCTCCCGCATCGGGGTGCCGCGCGGCACGGCGTACACCGTGCCGGGGAAGTCCAGCGCCTCCTGGAGCTGCCACAGTTCGTCGTGCTCCCCGGGTGCGAAGAGCCGCGCCCGGGGAGCCCCGGCGGCGATCCAGCCGATGGGCAGGACGGTCCCGGGCGGCAGCATGGAGTTGACGTGCAGCACGCTGTGGATGCGCAGCTCCGAGCCGGCGCCCGCGACGGCACCGGGGAAGACGCAGGCACCGGTGGCCACGAAGACCTCGTCCTCGAGGGTGGCCCCGTTGACGTGGACGTGCGGACCGACGAGCACCGCGTCACCGATGACGGTGGGGTGCCGGGCCCGCCCCCGCACCAGGGCGTTCTCCATGACCACGACGTCCGAGCCGACCCGCACCTCGCCGTCCTCGGCGGTGAGCACGGCCCCGTGCAGCACCCGGCTGCGCTCGCCGAGGACGACGGCCCCGCACAGGACGGCCGTCGGGGCGACGTACGCGGACTCGGGGACCACCGGGCGCCGCCCGCGGTGCTCGATCAGCATGGAGTTCTCCTCAGGTCGGCGCCCCGTCGGGCACGACGGCTGTCGCCGTAATCTCCACCAGCTGGCCCGTGTACCCGAGGCACGCCACGCCGATCAGCGTCGACGAGTGCGGACCGGTACTGAGCCCGGACGCCTCGACGACGCTCCACACGGCGGACAGCACGGCCGGCTCACCGCTCACGACGTACACGTCGGTCGCCACGACGTGCGCGAGATCGCTCCCCACGGAGGCCAGCTGCTCCGTCAGGTTGGCGATCGCCTGCTCGGCCTGCCGGACGGGATCCCCGGGGCCGACCAGCTCACCACGGGCGTCCAGCGGCACGGATCCGGCGAGGAAGGCCAGTTTCGTGCCGGCCTCCACGACGGACGCGTGGGAGTAGGTGGGCGGCGGGAAGAGGCTCGGGACGGTGACGCGCTGGATCACGGGGTCTCCGATCTGCGTACGGCGACAGGACAACCCACCGATCATGCGAGGCTCCGCGCACGCACGCACCCGTATTTCGGTTCACGCCGACCGAGTGATCCCCCTACGCTTCCCCGGACCACCCGCCTGCTCAGGAGCCGTCCCGTGCCCACTCTCCCGGACCAGACCTTCCTCGACAGCACCGCGGACCGCCTCGCCGCGCTCCCCACCGTCCGGGCCGTCACCCTCGGCGGCTCCCGCGCCCAGGGCACCGAACGCCCCGACAGCGACTGGGACATGGCGGTCTACTACCGGGGCGCCTTCGACCCGGACGATCTCCGGGCGGTCGGATGGCAGGGCGAGGTCAGCGAAGTCGGCGCGTGGGGCGGCGGCGTCTTCAACGGAGGCGCCTGGCTGACCGTCCAGGGCCGGCGCGTGGACGTCCACTACCGCGATCTCGACGTCGTCGACCGCGAACTGACGGAAGCGGAGCGCGGCCGCTTCCGCGTCGAGCCCCTGATGTTCCACCTGGCAGGCATCCCGACCTACCTGCTCGCCGCCGAACTGGCGATCAACAAGGTGCTGCGGGGCACCCTGCCGCGCCCCGGCGCCTACCCGCCGCCCCTTCGCGAGACCGCCCCGCGGCACTGGCACGGCATGGCGACGGCCACCCTCGCGTACGCCAAGGCGGGCCACGCGCCGAAGGGCTCGGTCACCCAGGTCGCCGGCGCGATCGCCCTCGCCGCGACCCAGACGGCGCACGCGGTGCTGGCGGCACGCGGGGAGTGGGTCACCAACGAGAAGGGGCTCGTGACCCGGGCCGGCCTCGGCGAAGCGGACGCCCTCGTGGCGAACCTGTCGGCGAGCCCCGACGCCCTCGTCCGGGCGATCGCCGACGCGGAGGCGCTGTTTCGCGCCGGACGGGCGGAGGGGACCACCTGAGCACGCTCAGTGCCGGGCGAACTGGACGCGGGTCGGCTGTACGGCGTCCGGGCGCAGCGCGATGCCGTCGACGGTGAGTTGTTCGCCGTAGATGTCGGTGAGCCGGAGGCTGCCGCCGCAGCCGGTGCCGTCAGGGGAGAGGAAGTAGTTGTACTCGGTACGGGTCAGACGGCTCCAGCCGCTCCCGGTGCTCACCTCCAGCCGGGCCAGCGGATTGCGGTGGCCGAGCGCCTGGATCCCGCACCAGTGGCGGCTGGAGCCGGTCTTGTAGCGGATCGAGACGGTCTCCGAGGTGCTCGGGCTCAGCAGGCTCCAGGTGACCGGGATGCGGCCCGCGGACAGACCGGCGAGCTTGGCGAAGGCCTGCTTGCTGAGGTCGAGCTGTCCCGGGGCGCAGGGCGAGGGGCATTCATTGGTGATCCGGACCGTGACGGAGGCGCCGTTCGCCGCGCGGACGAGGATGTACGCCCCGCATGCCTTGGACGTCTCGTAGTCGGTGGTGTTCATCGCGGCGACCATGAGGTCGGGGCTCGGACCGTACAGGCAGGCGCCGTCGCCGTCCGCGGCGTCGTAGTGCGTGGCGACTCCGTCGTAGGAGACCTGGGGCTTGATCCGCCCCGCCAGTGGTGCCGAGCCGGACACGGCCCGCGGTGCCGAGCGCGGGCCGCCGACGGGGGAGGGCCGGGCCGGCGCGGAGGCCGAGGTGCGCGCCGGGGTGGGGCTCACCTCGGACGGCTTCGGCCTCGGCTTGGGCTTCGACTGCGGCTTGGCCTTCGCCTTCGCCTTCGGCTCGGTGGGTGTGGCGCTCGCCCGTGGGCTCGTGGAGGGCTCGGCGGCGGCTCGCACGGTGTCCGGCCGGCCTCCGTCCCCGGGGCGGAGTGCCACCACCAGGGAGACGAGGAGTGCGACGGACGCCAGGGCGATCGCGGAGGCGAGGGCCGAACGCCTCCTGCGAAGGGGACGCCGGTGGGAACGGGATGCCACGGATGAGTCCTTAGCTGGTTCGGAACACGCGCTTGTGCCTCATCAGTGGCCGTCGGCGCCGAAAAGGTTGCCGGGGCGTGGCCCTTCCCTCAGCGACTGCCGGTTGTGGTCATAAAGAACCCGGCTCACGCACGGGACGTCACATCACGGAAACCTTTCCTCCAGGAACCCCGCCTACCGTGAACAGCCACACCCCGCCCCGGCCGCCGTCGCCCGAAGGCTCACCCCTGCCCTCGACGAGACGACAGGAACCCCGTGTCCCGGACCCGCCGCTTCACCCTCGCGCTGCCGCCCTGGCTCGCCCATGCCCTGCGTGCCCAGCGGGGGCCGGTGCCCTGGAGCGCGGTGACACGCGGGGCGCTCTCCGCCGGGCCGCTGCTGCTGGTGGCCGTGCGAGCCGGGCACACCTCCCTCGGGGTGGTCGCCGCCATCGCCGCCATGCTCGCCGGGATCAACGACCGGCCCGGGAGCCGGCGGGCCTCGGTCAGGCGCCTCGGGGTGCCGGCGCTGGGTGGTGCCCTGGGGCTGCTGATCGGGACGTACGCCGGGCAGCAGACCGGGGCGGTCGTGCTGACCGTGATCCTCACGCTCGCCGGTCTCGTCGCCGGCGGCATCAGCGCGATCGGGCCCGTCGCGTCCGCCGTCGGGACGCAGTTGCTCGTCGGCTCGGCCATCGGGGCCGGGATGCCCCTGCCGGAGGCGGGGTGGCAGCGTGCGCTCGCCTTCCTCGCCGGCGCCGGGTGGCTGCTGGTGCTGCGGCTCGTGCTGCCCACACCCGGGTCGCTCGCCGGGGACTTCCGGTTCGACGGGGAGCGGAAGGCCGTCGCCGGTGTGTACGACGCCGTCGCGGACCTCCTCGACTCCGTCGGCGGACCGCAGGCCATCCGCCGCCGGGCCGCGCTCACCGCCGCCCTCGACCACGCCCAGGACGCCCTCACCGGGCCCCGGTTGCGGCGGTACGCCTCCTCGTCCGCCGAGCGGCGGCTGCACGCGCAGTACGCCGCCGCCCTGCCCCTCGCCGAGGCCGCCACCGCGCTCGCGTGGGCCGGAGAGCCCATAGCGGAGCGGGCCTCCGAAGGACCCCGGCGGCTCGCCGCCGCCGTGCGCGGCAACACCCACACCGGACCGCTGCCCGCCCCCACCCGGTCGGCGCCCGCGCTGCGCGCCCTCGACGACGCCCTGCTGCACGCCGCCGAGGTCTTCGACCAGGGCCGGGGCGGGGACCTGCACACCCGGGCCCGCACCCTCAGGGACCGGACGCGGTCCGCCTTCGGTACCGCCGGACGCGAGTACGGGCTGCGCGTCGCCCTCTGCTTCGGAGCCAGCGCGGCGATCGCCCAGGCCCTGCACCACGGCCGGTGGTACGGGCAGCACGACCACTGGTACTGGCTGCCGGCCACCGCCGTCTTCCTCGTCAAGCCCGACCTGGGCCCCCTCGTCTCACGGGTGCTGAACCGGGCCGCCGGGACCGTGCTCGGCGCCGTCCTCTTCGCCGGGTTCGCCGCCGTACTGCCCCGGCCCGAAGGGCTCATCGCGCTGGTGGCCCTCAGCGGAGCGCTCATCCCCGTCGCCACCCGGCACTTCGCCGCCCAGACCGCCGTCGTCACCGTCCTCGTCCTCGCCCTGGTCATGGTCGGCGGCGAGGCGCAGGCCTCCGCGGGGCGGATCGGCGAGACGCTGCTGGCCTGTGCGATCGTGCTGATCGTCGGCCACCTGACGATGCCCGGGCAGAAGGGCGGGGGTGTGCGGGGGCGGCTCACGGCCGCGAGCGAGGCCGCGTACACCTACCTCGGCCACGTCCTCGCCGAGGCGGACACCCCGCGGATCGGCACCCCCGGCACCCCCTCCGACCACCGTGCCACCCGCTGGACCCTGCGCCGCGAGGCCTACCGCACCCTCGCCGAGGCCCGGTCGGTCATCACCCTCGCCGCGCACGAACTGCCCGCCCTCGCCCGGCACACCGAGGGCGCGGACGAGGTGGCCGACCTCCTCGAACGCCTCGTCGACACCACGACGGCCTGCGCCGTCCACCTCGACGACACGGGCCGCATCGACGCACGGCACACCGAACGTCTCACCGCCCTCATCGACGAACTCGCCGGCCCCGGGGAGCGGCTGGGCCTGCGACCACCCCGGACACCCCTCGCCGGGTGACGCCCTCTCCCGCTGATGGGCCTCGCAGGGTGGCGAACGGACCCGGCGCCTCGCATTGCGTCCTCACCCGGTCGTGCGCCTCGACGTCGCGGTGCCGCCTCAGCCGACCCGTATCCACACCGGCGCGTGATCCGAGCCGGGGGCACCCCGGCGCTCCGAGGGGTCGGGTCCGACCGACGGGAGGCCGGGCGGGCCCTCGCCGGGCAGCCCCGCGCCCGCCGCGGTCACCCGGTGTGCCAAGCGGTGGCTCACCAGCACATGGTCGATCAGTTCGCGTCGCCCGGAGTTGACGCGGGACCAGCGCTGTCCGGGCGGAATGAGCGGGGCCACGTCCCACAGCCGTGACGCGTCGCCCACGTCGGCCCTGTCGTAGCCCGGCGTGCCGATCTCCGAACCCGGCGGGCCGAGCAGGATCTGGGTGGTCGCCGCCTGCACCTCGTCGTTCAGGTCGCCCAGTACGGCCACGTCCCTGGCCCGCCCGTCGCCGTCCAGCAGTTCGTCCGCGAGGGCGCGCAGGGCCGTCGCCTCGGCGGCCCGCCGGTACAGGGCGTAGGCGCCGTAGCGGGCCCGTTCGCCCTCGTCGCGCGGCTGGAACCGGCCGTCCGGGTACGTCAGCAGCTTCGACTTCAGGTGGCAGACGGCCACGCACAGGGGCCCGTCACCGACCTCCACCGCCAGAAAGCCCCGCCCCGCCCGGGACACCGTCAGCCCCGCGTCGTCCACCTGCACGGGACGCAGCTCCGCCGGGAACGCCGTCGTGTCGGCCACCACCCGCAGCTCGGTACGGCTCAGGAACCCGACCCGTATGCCCCGGCTGTCCGGGTGCTCGGACAGGGCGAGGTGCCAGTCGTCGTCGAGCATCCCGGCCAGGTCCTCCAGGGCCTCGGGGTCGCCGACCTCCTGCACGCCGAGCAGCGTCGGGTCGAGTTCCGTGACGACGGCGGCGAGGGCGGCGAGTTTCGCGTCGTACCCGGCCTCGTCCTTCGGGCCGAACGGGCCACCGGGCCGGTACAGGTTCTCCAGGTTCCACGTGCCGAGCAGCATGCCGGGCTCCTTTCCGAAGCCGACCCCTACGCACCGGTCGTACCTTGGCGTGATGACGCCTTCCGCCGCGGACAGTCCCGCCGAGCTCATCATCAGCGCATGTACCGTCCTCGTGCACGACGATCAAGAACGGATCGGGTTCCGGGAGGACGCCGCGATCGTCGTACGCGGCGGGGCCGTCGAGGCGGTGACGACCACCGCTGCGGTCGCGGACCTCGCCGCCGTCGAGCGCCTCGACGCCCGCGGCCAGGTCGCCCTGCCCGGCCTGATCAACTGTCACACGCACGCGCCGATGGTCGCGCTGCGCGGCCTCGCCGAGGACCTGCCCACCGAGGAGTGGTTCAACGACGTCGTCTGGCCCGTCGAGTCCAACCTCACGGCCGAGGACGTCGAGCTGGGGGCGCGGCTCGCCTGCGCCGAGATGATCCGCGCCGGCGTCACCTGCTTCGCCGACCACTACTTCGCCATGGACGCGGTGGCGCGGGCGGTCACGGAGTGCGGCATGCGGGCGCTGCTGGGCGAGACCTACTTCTCCTCACAGGGCCCCGAAGGCCGGGAGCGGTCCCTGGAGTTCGCGCTGCGCCACCGCGGCTCGGCCGACGGCCGTGTCACCACCGCGCTCGCCCCGCACGCCCCCTACACCGTCGACGACACCGACCTCGCGGCCACCGCGCGGCTCGCCCGCGAACACGCCCTGCCCGTGCACCTCCACGCCGCCGAGAACCGCGACCAGACCGACACCAGCCTCGCCCGCCACGGCGTCACCCCGATCGAGGTCCTCGAACGCACCGGCATCCTCGACACCGACGTGCTCCTGGCCCACGGCACCGGCATCACCGACCGCGACCTCCCCCTGCTGGAACGGGCGGGCGGCCGGACAGCCGTCGCCACCGCGCCCCGCGGCTACCTCAAGTTCGCCTGGCCCGACACCACCCCGGTCCGCGCCCTGCGCGACATCGGCGTCGACGTCGGACTCGCCACCGACGGGGCCGCCTCCAACAACTCCCTGGACGTGTGGGAGTCCATGGCCCTCACCTCGCTGATCCAGAAGTCGTCCGAGGACGACCCCCGCTGGCTGACCTCCCGCCAGGCCCTGCACCACGCCACCCTCCAGAGCGCCCGGGCCGTGGGACTGGGGGACAGCGTCGGCAGCATCGCGCCGGGGCGGAGGGCGGACATCGTCCTGGTCGACCTCACCGGACCGCACACCCAGCCGGTGCACGACCTCGCCGCCACCCTGGTGCACAGCGCCCGTTCCGCCGACGTGCGCACCACGATCGTGGACGGGCGGATCCTGATGCGCGACCGGGAGCTCCTGACGATCGACGTGCCGGCGGTGGTGCGGGAGCTGGAGCGGCGCCTGCCCGCGCTCGTCGACCGCGGCCACGGCCGGCGCGTCCAGACGTACGACACCTGACTTCCGCGCCCGGGGGCCGGCCGCACTGCCGGTGACGTACGCGGAAAAAACTTCGTGAGCCGGCGATGAGTTCCGCCCCTTCCCACGGTCACCCACCCGAACGGAGCCGTAGGACAGGCGGGGCCCATGTCGCTTCCGGAGATCGTCTCCCGCGAGCGGTGGCGCGCGGCGCGCGCGGAACTGCTGGTCAAGGAGAAGGCCGCCACGCGCGCGCGGGACGCGCTCAACGCGGAGCGGCGCGGACTGCCCATGGTGGAGATCGACGAGGAGTACGTGTTCGAGGGCGGGGACGGAAAGGCCACGCTGCTCGACCTGTTCGAGGGGCGGCACCAGCTCGTCGTCTACCACTTCATGTTCGCGCCCGAGTGGGACGCCGGCTGCCGCAGATGCTCCGGATTCCTGGATCAAATAGGGCATCTCGCTCATCCACACCTACTCGACGTACGAGCGCGGTCTCGACGGCCTCGGCTCGACCACCAGCCTGCTGGACCTCACGGCACTGGGCCGGCAGGAGGGATGGGAGAAGCCGGCGGGGCGTGCGTCGGCTCTCGGTGCCCCTGCGGGGAGTGAGCGGATCCGGTATCACGACGAGTACGAAGATTGATACGGAAGGTGAACACATACGCCAAGAGGCTGAGAGGTTGGTCACACTTGGCGGTGAACGAGTGTCAACTACGTCTCAGAACCGTCACTTCGCGAGCCGTTCACCCCATGGTTGGCGTTTAACTCTACGAGTACAGCGCTACATGGAGGTGCAGGGTGGTGAACGGGCGAACGGTGCTCGAGCGCTTTCCCGCCGGTGGGCCGCGTGGCTCCTGGCCGGCGGAGGAGTTCGCGCAGGCGCGGCGTCTGGAAGGCCTGCCCGCCGAGGTTGTCATGGACCTCGCGACAGACATGTTCCTGGTGATCGTGCGCAGCGGGGACGGCGCGGACGCCACCGCCTGACCGGCAGCCCGGCAAGGCGTGGCTCAGCCCGCCTTCGGCGCCGGCACCCTGACGGGAGCGGGCGGCGTGACCGGCGTGGAGGGCGTGGCCGGCTTGGCGAACTGCTCCGCCTGGAGCGCGTACAGCTCGGCGTAGAGGCCGCCGGTCGCCAGCAGCTCGTCCGGCGTCCCGGACTCCACGAGCCGGCCCTGGTCCAGGACGTGCACCAGGTCCGCGTGGCGTACGGACGCCAGCCGGTGCGTGATCAGGACGACCGTCTGACCGCTGTCCGCCAGGGCCCGGATCCGCTCGAAGACCTCCAGCTCTGCCCGGGCGTCCAGCGCCGCCGTCGGCTCGTCCACGATCAGGATGCGGCCCCTGCGGTACGCCGCGCGGGCGATGCCCAGCCGCTGCCACTGGCCCCCCGACAGTTCGTGCCCGCCGCTGAAGTTGCGGGCGAGCAGTGTGTCCAGCCCACGCGGCAGGTCCGCGATGACCGTCTCCGCCCCGGCCTCGGCGATCGATGTCGCCAGCCGCTCCTCGCACACCGGCGCCGACGTGCGACCCAGGGCGACGTTCACCCGGGCCGTGAACGGCCAGCGCTTGAAGTCCTGGGCCACCATCGCGATCCGCTCCGCCAGCCGGTGCCGGTCCGCGGTCGCCGCGTCCACGTCGTCCCACAGGATCCGCCCCCGCTCCGGGGTGTAGAGCCCGGCGAGCAGTTTGACCAGAGTGGTCTTGCCGGAGCCGTTCTCGCCGACCAGCGCCACGATCCGGCCCAGCGGGAGGGTGAGCGTCACGTCGTCGAGGGCGGGCCGGGCGGACTCGCCCGGGTAACGGAACGTGACGTTCTCGAAGCGGATCTCGCGCGGGTTCTCCGGCAGCGCCCGCCCTCCCACCGGGATGGCCCGCTGCGCCGCCTCCGTGTACAGCCGTTGCAGGTCGCCGACGAAGAGGGCCTCCTCGTGCAGCGCGTTGACCTCCACCACGAGCGTGTCGAGGCTCTGGGAGCCGGTACGGATCGCGATCACGGCCGTACCCGCCACCGACAGGGCCATCGCCCCCGCCAGCAGCAGCCCGCCGAGCGTCGCGTACGTCGCCACCGTCGCCAGGCCCGTCCACGCCGCGGCGATCAGCCCGGTGCGCGCGGCGAGCCGGGCGAGGCGGGCCTGCTCGGCCTCGGCCGTCTCGGACATCGCACGGAAGTGCCGCAGCAGGAACGCGCCCACGCCGTGCACCCGGATCTCGGGCGCGGCCTCGGGCTCGATCAGCAGGTTGCCGAGCAGATGGCCCGCGCGTACGTGCTGCACCCAGGTGTGGAAGGACTCGTAGCGCCGCCGGGCCACGGTCAGGGCACTCCACGCGCTCGGCACCGTCATCGTCACCAGCAGCGGCAGAAGCGCCGGGTGCAGCACGGTCAGCACGCCGGCCGCCGCGACCAGCGAGATCATCGCGTTGATCACCCGCGTCCCGTACATGATCATCCGGCGGGCGGATGCGGCGCCGTACTGGGCGGTGTCCAGCAGCTTGTGGAAGGCGTGATCCTCGATCGCGGCCAGCTCGACGGCCGCGGCCCGCTCCAGGTAGAGCTCGGTCGCCACCCGTTCCACCTTGGGCTCAAGGCGGCCGGTGGCGTACGTGCTCGCGGCCCGCAGCAGTGCCGCGAGCAGCATCACGACGGCCACCGTCACCAGCGCGGGCACGGCTCCGCGCAGCCGGTCCCCGATCGGGCCGCCGCCCATCAGCCCGGCCAGCACGCTGTTGACCGCGAGCAGGCTCACCGCCTGCGCCACACCCCGGCCGGCCTCGGCGGCCAGGACGATCCGGGCGGCCCCCCGGTCGGCCTGCCGGGCGAGCCGCAGGCTGGACGTCAGCAGGGACGGCAGCCTGGTGATCATGGCTCGGAAGTTCAGTTCCAGGAACGCGTCGGCGTGCTGGTTCCAGCCCATGTCGTAGCGCAGCGGTCCGCCGAAGAGCAGCCGCTCCGACTCGGACACCTCCGGCGCGGTCCGCTTCTTCCCCACGGTCGACCGACCTCCCCCACCTCGTGCCCCGCTTGTGAGGCGGACCACTATGGCGGGGGCGGAGCCCGTCCGGGCAGGGCGCAGCCCGGGGCGCCGGATGCGCGCGGGCGCACGACCTGACCGGGGGAGGCGTGGGGCGGTGCGGGGTCGTGGTGTGGTGCGGGAGAGTGAGCGTTCGCTCGGCTGCTCGACCGGGCTGGGGTGCTCGTCGGGTCTGGTGGTGCCCGGTCGGCCCCGTGTTCGTCCGGTCCTACGCGCTGACCTGTCGCGACCAGGCCGGAGCCGTTCCCGTCACGCGGCACAGAGCCAGGTACAGCGGGATCGGCGGGGTGTACGGAAGCGTGCCGTCCGGGCGGTGGATCAGGTCGGGGAGCCGTGGCAGGTCCGGGACGACCGCGCCGTTGGCGTAGTGCGCGGGGGCCGGCCACTCCAGGGCGTGGTCGGAGTCGGACGGCACCAGCCACCACCAGGTCGTCCCGTCGGCGTAGACGCAGCCCACGCGGGGCAGCCGGGGCATGACCAACGGGCCGAGACGGGCGGGTACGGCGATCGCGTCGCAGCCGAGCGGGGCGGTCATGCCGTCGGGCACGGGCAGGCGCAGTGCCCGGCTCGGTGCGCGCAGCCCGTGCTGGAGGCGGGCCAGGGTGTCCAGGTTCAGGACGCGGCCGGCGCGCCCGGGGCTCATACGGGCCTCCGCTGTCCGCGCCGCTCCTGCGCGGGGACCTGGTCCATGCCCTTGGTGTGACGTGCCGGGTGCGCCTCGTCCCCGTCGCCCCGGCCGTCGGACGGGCCCGGCTTCGGACGGGCGCCCCAGCCGAGGTCGTTCCGGGGCTCCGGCGGCTCGTGCGGAGTGTCCGCCGTCCGCGGCAGTTCGGCCCAGACCAGCAGCCCGGGGCCGTGTTCATGGGCACCCCAGGCGTCGCAGAGGGCGTCGACGAGGAGCAGTCCCCTCCCGTGCTCCTCCTCGGGCCGGGTGCGGCCGGCCGCGTGGGGCTGGCCCGGTGCGCAGCCCTCGTCACGCACGGCTATCCGCACCAGGTCGTCGCCGTCGTGCAGCTCGCACACGATGTGCGTGCTCGCCGTGTGCACGATGGCGTTCGTGACCAGCTCGGAGACCACCAGGGCCGCGCTGTCGCAGGTGTCCTCGCACACCGACCAGCCGGTCAGCCGGGCCCGCGTCAGGCGTCTGGCCTGTGCGGGGGAACCCGGGTGTGCGGCCAGTTCGAAACGGAACCGGCGCCCGGCGGCGGCCCCCGCGGGGACTGCTTCCGTGGCGGTACCGAGGCCGTGAGGGCCTGCGGCGGCATCTGTTCCTAAGGGCGCGGACGGAATCACGCTTGCCACTATCGCCGCGCCGTGAACACTTGGCAAGTGTCACTCTGAAAATTGCAGAGTGCTGTGTGACGGTCTGGAAGGCCGTGGCACACTGCTCGCAACAGCACCCCGCGCGGCGCCAGTTGAGATCGTCGAAGAACTGTTCGGAACGTTTGTTCGGAAACTTGGTTACTTCGGTCAGGGTCTTCGCATGGCGCCGCCGGGCTGTCAGCGTTCTTGTGTGGCCGGTTCGTCAGAACTCTTGGTGGAGGTGGAGCGTGAGTGAACCGCGGTCCGCGCCGACGGTCGGTCAGGTCGTCCTCGGCCGGCGCCTGCTGGACCTGCGGGAGAGCGCCGGGATGAAGCGCGAGGAGGCCGCCCGCATCCTCCGTGTCGCTCCCGCCACCGTCCGCCGTATGGAGATGGCCGAGGTCGCGCTCAAAATCCCGTACCTGCAACTGCTCCTGAAGGCCTACGGAATCTCCGACGAGGAGGCCGACGCCTTCGTCCAGCTGGCCGAGGAGGCCAACAAGCCCGGCTGGTGGCAGCGTTTCCACGACATTCTGCCCGGCTGGTTCTCGATGTACGTGAGCCTGGAGGGCGCGGCCGGCGTCATCCGCAGCTACGAGCCCCATTTCGTCCCCGGGCTGCTCCAGACCGAGGACTACGCGCGCGGAGTGCTCCGCTCGGGCGCCATAGGGCAGACCCGGCCCGACGACATCGAGCGTCATGTCGCCCTGCGCATGCGGCGCCAGAAACTGCTCACCCGGACGGACGCGCCCCGGTTGTGGGTCGTGATGGACGAGACCGTGCTGCGGCGCCCGGTCGGCGGCCCGGAGGTGATGCGTGCCCAGATCGACAGACTGCTCGAGGCCACGAAGCTGCCCAACGTGACGCTGCAGGTGGCCCCGTTCGAGGCCGGGCCGCACCCGGGTACGTACGGGCCGTTCGTGCTGTTCCGATTCGCCATGCCCGAACTTCCGGACATGGTCTACAGCGAGTACCTGACCGGCGCGGTCTACCTGGACGCGCGCGCCGAGGTGGCGACCCACCTCGAGGTCATGGACCGCATGGCGGCGCAGGCCGCTACGGCACATCGCACGAAGGAGATCCTCCGGGATCTCCGCAAGGAGCTCTGAATGGATCGCATCAAGCCGCGCAAACAGGTCTACAACGGCATGCCCGCGCGTGACTTGGGCAGCGAAGGCTGGCACAAGCCCTGGAGCGGTGGGAACGGCGGGAACTGCCTGGAGGCGATGAAGCTCGCCGACGGCCGGATCGCCGTCCGTCAGTCCACCGACCCCGACGGCCCGGCGCTGATCTACACCACCGCCGAGATGACGGCCTTCATCGAGGGGGCCAAGGCGGGGGACGCGGACTTCCTGCTGTCGTGAGGTGCTCGCCGTTGTTCTCGCTCAACTTCCATCTCGCTCAACTTCCATACGGTGGTGCTGAATCGACCACCCCTCGCGCCTTACGGAGTGCCTCATGACCGGGCAGAACCCCGCCTCGGCCGTCCAGATCGACACGACCAGACCCCATCCCGCGCGGATGTACGACTGGTACCTCGGCGGCAAGGACAACTACCCGGTCGACGAGGAGATGGGCCGGCAGATGCTCACCCTCGACCCGAGGGTGCCGGTCATGGCCCGGGTCAACCGCGCCTTCATGCAACGGGCCACGCGCTGGCTGGCGCAGAGCGGCGTACGGCAGTTCCTCGACGTCGGCACCGGCATCCCGACCGAGCCCAACCTGCACCAGGTCGCCCAGGGAATCGCCCCCGACACCCGGGTCGTCTACTGCGACAACGACCCCATCGTGCTGGCCCACGCGGCCGCCCTGCTGCGCGGCACGGACGAGGGGGCCACCGAGTATCTCCAGGCCGACGTGCGTGACCCGGACGCCGTCCTGGAGGGCGCGAGGAAGGTCCTCGACCTCACCCGGCCCGTCGCGCTGTCGCTCGTCGCCCTGCTGCATTTCGTCTCCGACGAGGACGGCGCCCACGACCTGGTGCGTCGCCTGCTCGCCGAACTGCCCTCCGGCAGCTACCTGGTCATCACCCACGCCACCGCCGACTTCACTCCGGAGGAGTCGAAGGCGGCCACCGAGAAGCTGCGCGCCGCCGGCGTCACCCTGGCCCTGCGTTCCCGCGAGGAGTTCACCCGCTTCTTCGACGGCCTCGACCTCGTCGAGCCCGGCATCGAGGTGCCCCACCGCTGGCACCCCGAACTGGGTGAGCCGGTGCCCGGCCAGGACGACGGGGTGATCCCGGGGTACGGGGCGGTGGCGCGCAAGCCGTAGGACCCCGAGGGCTTCCCGGTCGGGCTTCGGGCCGGTCAGGGCGGTGGCAGTGCTCGGCACAGCGCCTCCAGGGCCGGCCCGTACGCATGCTCGGAGGGGGTCGCGTACCCCACGACCAGGCCGTCGCCCGCCGCCGTGTCCGCGGCCGGGTGCCGGAACGCGGCGAGGCCGTCGAGACAGACGCCCTGCCAGACGGCGGCCTTGACCGCGGAGGCCTCGGTGCCGGGCGGCAGCCGCAGCACCGCGTGCAGACCGGCCGCGACGCCGGTGACCTCGATGTGCGGCGCGTGCGCGGCGAGCGCCGCGACCAGCCGGTCCCGGCGGCGCCGGTACCGCTGCCGCATACGCCGTACATGACGGTCGTACGCCCCGGAGGTGATGAAGTCGGCGAGGCACAGCTGGTCGAGGACGCTCGCCCACGCCTCCCGTTCCCCCTTGGCGGCCAGAACGGCGCCGACGTGGCGCTCCGGAAGCACCATCCAGCCCAGCCGCACCGCCGGTGACAGGCTCTTGCTGACCGAGCCGATGTGGATCACGTGCTCGGGGTCGAGTCCCTGCACCGCGCCGACCGGCTTGCGGTCGTAGCGGAACTCCCCGTCGTAGTCGTCCTCCAGGACCAGCCCGCCACGCGTGCGTGCCCAGTCGATCACGGCCGTCCGGCGCGCGGGCTGCAGCGGCCCCCCGGTCGGGAACTGGTGCGCCGGGGTGAGCAGCACGGCTCGCTCGTGCCCCAACCGGTCGACCCGGGCGCCGTGTTCGTCGAGAGGGAGCGGCACGGTCCGCACACCGGCGGCGGCGAGGACCTCCCGGTGGAACCCGAGCCCGTACGCCTCCACCGCCAGGGGCCCGCGCAGGACGCCGCCTCCGAACAGCAGCCGCAGCGCATGCGCGAATCCGGAGCAGATCACGATCCGGCCCGGCTCGGTCCGCACGCCACGCGCGCGTGCCAGGTACTCCGTGAGCGCCTCCCGCAGTTCCGCCCGGCCGGCGGGGTCACCCGGGCCGAACACCTCGTTGGGGGCCTGCTGGAGGGCCCTTCGGTAGGAGGCCAGCCAGGCGGTGCGCGGGAACGCCGAGGCGTCCGGGGTGCCCTGCGTCAGGTCGTGCCGGGGTCCACGCACGCGTGGCGGTGCCTTCCGGGGCACACGAGCGGCCGGCCGCAGCGGCTGCGCACGCTCCGCCACCCGGGTGCCCGAACCCTGACGTGCGGTGAGCCAGCCCTCCGCGACGAGTTCCGCGTACGCGTCGGCCACCGTGTTGCGGGCGACACCGAGGTCGGCAGCGAGCGACCGGTACGGCGGCAGCCGCGTGCCCGGAGCGAGCCGCCCGCTGCGTACGGCCTCGCGCAGGGCACGGATCAGCGCCGCACGCCGACCACCCGGCCCGGTCAGCTCCAGATGGAGGTCGGCCCCGATCCGTTCCGCGGAATTGACCCATGAATCAGCCACAGAAGTGCACCCTACAGCGGGTCTTTCCGGCCCATAGGTTGAAGGACATGACGACGAACACGCACACGACGCCGAACACGAACACGGACCCCGCGCAGGTGAAGGCGCCCCGGCTGGAGTTCGCCAAGTCCGCCCCGAAGGCCTTCCGGGCCCTCGTCGCCTTCGACGCCGCCGCTCGTGAGGGCCTCGACCCGGCCCTCGTCGAACTGATCCAGATCCGCGCCTCGCACCTCAACCACTGCGCGTACTGCCTCCACATGCACACGGGCGACGCCCGCAAGGCCGGTGAGAGCGAGGACCGGCTGCACATGGTCGCCGTGTGGCGCGAGGCCCGCCACTTCTTCACCGAGCGGGAGCAGGCGGCCCTGGCCCTCACGGAGGCGATGACCCTCGTGGCCGACGCGGGCGTCCCGGACGACGTCTACGCACAGGCCGCGACCCACTTCGACGAGCGGGAACTGGCCCAGGTGCTCGCCCTGATCTGCACGATCAACACGTGGAACCGGGTGGCGCTGTCGACCGGGAAGGTGGCCGGCAGGGACGAGCGGTGACGTTCCGGTGGCCCGGGCCCGGTGGCGCGGTGGCCTGGTGTCCGGGCGGGCCTCATGCCCGGGGCGCTAGACCACCATGGGCCGGTCGTACGGCCCGATCGGAGCGGGCAGCGTCGAACCGCCCGTCAGGTGGCGGTCGACGGCGGCCGCCACCGCCCGCCCCTCGGCGATCGCCCAGACGATGAGCGACTGGCCCCGTGCGGCGTCTCCCGCGGCGAAGACGCCCGGCACGTTCGTGGCGAAACCGGCGTCACGCGTGATCGTGCCCCGGGGCTCCATCTCCAGCCCCAGCTGGTCGACGAGCCCGTCCTGCCGGTCGGGCCCGGTGAAGCCGAGGGCGAGCAGCACGAGGTCGGCGGGGAGCGTCCGCCCGGTGCCTTCCACCGGGCGGCGCCGCGCGTCCACCTCGACCAGGTGCAGCGACCGCACGTGTCCCTCCCCGTCCCCGTCGAGGCGCAGCGTGGACGCAGCGAACAGCCGCGCGTCCGCGTCCGCGACCGGAGCCGTCCGCAGGTCACCGGCCTCCTCGTGGGCGGCGGACAACCGGTAGACCCGCACCGGGTAGGTCGGCCAGGGCTCGGTGTCCTCGTCGCGCTGCGCGCCGGGCAGCGCGTAGATGTCCAGCTGGGTCACGGAGGCGGCGCCCTCCCGCACGGCCGTGCCCAGACAGTCCGCCCCGGTGTCGCCGCCGCCGATGATGACGACGTGCCGACCGGCGGCCGACAGCGGGGACGTCTCCAGATCGCCCTCGCGGACACGGTTGGACAGCGGGAGGTACTCCATCGCCTGGTGAACTCCCGTCAGCTCCCTTCCCGGCACGGGCAGTTCACGCCAGGCGGTCGCCCCCGTGGCGATCACCACGGCGTCGTAACGACTCCGCAGGTCGGCTGCCCCGACATCCCGTCCGACCGCCGTCGACGTACGGAACTTGGTCCCCTCGGCCAGCATCTGCTCCAGCCGCCGCTCCAGGTGGTGCTTCTCCATCTTGAACTCGGGGATGCCGTACCGCATCAGCCCGCCGGGCCGGTCGTCCCTCTCGTACACGGCGACCGTGTGCCCGGCCCGGGTGAGCTGCTGGGCCGCGGCCAGTCCGGCGGGCCCCGAACCGACGACCGCGACCGTCTTGCCGGACAGCCGCTCCGGCGGCCGTGGCGGCGCGAAGCCCTCCTCCCAGGCCCGGTCGGCGATCGCGCACTCGACGTTCTTGATGGTGACGGCCGGCTGGTTGATCGCCAGTACACACCCCGCCTCGCACGGCGCCGGGCACAACCGGCCGGTGAACTCGGGGAAGTTGTTGGTGGCGTGCAGCCGGTCGGCCGCCGCCCGCCAGTCCTCCCTGGACACCAGGTCGTTCCAGTCGGGGATCAGGTTGCCCAGCGGGCAGGCCTCGTGGCAGAAGGGGACACCGCAGTCCATGCAGCGGTCGGCCTGCTTGCTGATGATCGGCAGCAGCGCCCCGGGTACGTAGACCTCGTTCCAGTCGCGCACCCGCTCCTCGACGGGTCTGCGCGGCCACTCCCGGCGGGGGGTGGTCATGAAACCCTTGGGATCGGCCATGGCCGTCTTCCTTGCGTACGCGTGTCGCGGGCCGTGCGTCGCCGGGCGGCACTCCTGCGGCCACGATACGTCCGCTGCGGCCCGGCCGCAGGGTGGCGGACAGCACGTTCTCGCAGGCCGGAGGCGTCAGGTGAGCGCCAGCACGAACGCCACCGCCGCCCCGGCCGAGGCGGCCGTGCGGACGTGGTTCCACATCGTCCACTCACGCACGTACACCGGCCAGTACGCCGCCCCCTCCGACGTGCCCGGATCCAGCCCGAGCAGCGTGTCGTTGCGCGGCACGTTCGCGACCATGGTGACCCCGAACGAGCCGAACAGGTACAGCGCGCTGCCCACCAGCAGCTCGACCGTCCCCTCGTCCGGCCACAGCACGAACGTCACCACGGCGATCACCGCGCACACCAGGGCCGTACCGAGGAAGACCACCATGAAGGGCGGTGTCACCGCCGCCACGTTGATCGCGTTCATCGCGGCCACCCCCTGCGCGGGCGGCAGCGCGGCGAGGCCCCGCATGACGAAGGTCGAGAAGCCGCAGAACACCCCGGCCACCAGACCGGTCCCGAGCACGCCCAGCACCGTCAGTACGAAGTACGGTCCGTCGATCATGTCAGGCTCTCCCGCCCGTAGAGCCGGGATCCTGCCCGGCACCCTTCCTCACCACAAGTGAATAGCCGTACGAGCACGGTGACCATGGCTGAGCGGCGCGGGGGCATGCGCGAACGTCCAGGACTCGCCGACCGGCTCTGACCTGGGCCTGACGGGCCGGTCGGCGCGCGTGGCCCACCGTACGGCCGACCTCGCACACCGGTGCGGCGACCTGCCGAGGAGTCGCGCGGCAGGCTCCCGCACGCCGGGGCCCTCGCCGTTCACCCCGTGGAACCGAGCCCCTCCACCGCCCACCCCCTCAGCACCGTCTCCACCATCGGCGCGATCCGCCGCCGCGCCTCGTACCGCGGTACGCCACTCATCAGCAGCCGGTCGTACGGCGTGTCCAGATGCCGCACGGACGCCACGACCGCCGAGGTCACGGCCCCCTCGGTCAGCGCCCGCCCCGCCGCGCTGCGCCCCACCCGCCCGCTGCCCCGCTCCGCGGCGTGCGCGGCGACGGCCTGTGCCCGCGCGGCCGGGCACCCGGGAAACAGCCGCCGTATCTCCGCCGCGAACGCCTGGACGAACAGCTCGTCCTGGGCCGCCCGCCGCCGTGCGTCCCGCACCCGGCGCTGCCGTCGGGCCTCCGCGTCGGCGAGGCACCGCTGCTCCGCCCTCGCCAGTGCCGCCTCCTCGACCAGAACGCCCTGCCGTTCGTAACGGCTCTTGCGCCGGTTGAACCGCACGACCACCGCCGACAGCCCGCTCTCCTCCCGCGCTCTGCGGGTCAGCGCGGTGTCGCCGCGCGGCACGAACACCAGATGCGCGAGGTCGGCGCAGTCGAGGCACCGCGGGGCGCCGTCCTCCAGGACGAGCAGCGGCAGCGGCCCTTGCCGGCACTCGGCGCAGTGCCGCCTCCTGAGGGGCTGAAAGGCGAGAAGTCCGGTGTGGGGCGGGAGCGTCGCACGCGGGGCCATGTGTGGTTCATTCCCCCGCGGACCGCGCCCGGCACGCCTGCCGTGGCCTGGCGCATCATGGGCCTGTGCGACTCGAAGCGATCACCTGGGACAGGCTCGGCGACCTGCTCGCCGAGCGTCTGCTCGACCTGAAGCCCGCCGACGGCAGCCCCTGGCCGCGCATCGCCTTCGACGGCGCCCCCGCCGCGCGCCCGGGGGACCTCGCCCAGCGCGTCTCCGAGGCGCTGCGCATCCGCGGCCGCTCCTCCCTCGTCGTCGGTACGGAGGGCTTCCTGCGCCCCGCCTCCGTGCGACTGGAGTACGGCCACCGGGACGTGGAGTCCTACTACAGCGGTTGGTACGACACCGGCGCCCTGTGGCGCGAGGTGTTCGGCCCGCTCGAAGCCGGCGGCGACGGCAGTGTCCTGCCCGACCTGTGGGACCCGGCCGCCGACCGGGCCACCCGCAGCCCCAAGGTCCGACTCCCGCCCGGCGGCGTGCTGTTGCTGCACGGGCCCTTCCTCCTCCGGCACTGGTTCCCCTTCGATCTGAGCGTCCACGTCCTGCTCTCCCCGGGCGCCCTGCGCCGCCGCACACCCGAGGCCGAGCACTGGACCCTCCCGGCCTTCGAGCGCTACGAGCAGGAGACCGGCCCGGCCGGCGCGGCCGACGTCCTGGTACGGGCCGACGATCCGCGCCACCCGGCATGGGGCGGCTGAGCCGCTGCCGGGCCGGCGCGGGACGCCGTTCCGTGTGCGAGGGCCGGACCGCGCGGCAAGAATGAAGAGCGTCGGGACTCGCGGTGCGTCCCGTACCGCGCCGGCCGTCCGGCACCGGGAGGTACTTCATGACCACCGCCGGAGACATCATGCACCGCGGCGCCCAGTGGATCCCCGCCCACGAGACCCTGGACCGCGCCGCCCAGCTCATGCGTGAACTGAACGTCGGGGCGCTGCCCATCAGCGACGAGAACGAACGGCTCTGCGGCATCCTCACCGACCGCGACATCGTCGTCGGCTGCGTCGCCATGGGCCACGACCCGGCCCGGGTGACAGCGGGCGAGATGGCCAAGGGCACGCCCCGCTGGATCGACGCGAACGCCGATGTCGGTGAGGTCCTCCGCGAGATGCGGGAGCACCAGATCCGCCGGCTGCCCGTGATCGAGGACAAGCGCCTGGTCGGCATGATCAGCGAGGCCGACCTGGCCCGGCATCTGGCGGACGACCAGATCGCCTCCTGGGCCGGGAGCGTCTACGCCCGGACCGTTCGGGGCTGACCTCGCGGGCCGCCCCGGTCGGCCGCGATCACTCCGCGGTCGCCCCGCAGGTCCCGGTCGTCGTCAGAGCCAGCCGCTGCGCCGGAAGCCCCGGTACAGCACCAGGCACGCGACGGATATGACGCCGATGACCATGCCGTAGCCGTATCGCCAGTGCAGTTCCGGCATGTGGTCGAAGTTCATGCCGTACACCCCGCAGACCATCGTCGGCACGGCGATGATCGCGGCCCACGCCGTGATCTTCCGCATGTCCTCGTTCTGCGCGACCGTGACCTGCGCGAGGTGCGCCTGAAGGATGGAGTTGAGCAGTTCGTCGAAGGCGGCGATCTGCTCCTTCGCGCGCAGCAGATGGTCCGAGACGTCGCGGAAGTACGCCTGTATCTCCGGGTCGACCGTCCGGATCGGCCGTGTGGCGAGATCCTCCAGGGGCCGGCTGAGCGGCACCACCGCCCGCTTCAGCTCGAGGAGTTCACGCTTGAGCTGGTAGATGCGCCCGGGATCCGCCCGTGCGCCGGTCTCCGCGAACACGTCCGTCTCGACCTGGTCGATGTCCTCCTGGACCGAGTCCGTGACGGTCAGGTAGTCGTCCACCACATGGTCCGCGATGGCGTGCAGGACCGCGGACGGGCCTTTGGCGAGCTGGCGGGGGTCCGACTCCAGTTCCTCGCGCAGCGGTCCCAGCGAGCCGTGCCGGCCGTGCCGCACCGTGATCACGAAGTCGCGGCCGACGAAGACCATGATCTCGCCCGTGTTCACCACCTCGCTGGTGGCCGTGAGCTCCTCGTGCTCCACGTAGCAGACCGTCTTGAACACCGCGAACAGCGTCTCGCCGTACCGCTCCAGCTTGGGGCGCTGGTGGGCCTCGACGGCGTCCTCGACGGCCAGCGGGTGCAGGTCGAAGAGTTCGGCGATGCCCGCGATCTCCTGGTCGGTCGGCTCGTGCAGACCGAGCCAGACGAAGCCCTCCCGGCTCTTGCGCATCTGCTCCACGACGTCCACCAGGTCTCCGCGCGCGGGGGTGCGGACACCGTCCCGGTACGTCACGCAGTTCACCACCGAGGAGCCCAGCGGGGAGCGGGCCGGGTGACTCAGGTCGACGCGCGGGCGTCGCCGAGCCAGCCGAGCCACCTTGCGGAGGCCGCCGACCCCACCGAGGCTCGTGACCTTCCGCAGATTCCCTGCCATGGACATCTGGATCTCCTTGCGTGGATCTCCTCGCGCCGTTCCTGCGCCTTGGCGCGCCAGTCTGCCAGGCCGACGTGAGCTGCGGGTAAGCCTGTGGAAACGGCTCGTTCCGCTTTGTTCCCGGCTGTGGAGAAGCCGTCGGCGCCGTGGGCCAAGCCATCGGCGCCTGCCGGACACGGTGATGCCGACGAAGGCAGCGACGCGTGCCGACGCGGTGCGGTTCTCCGTGTCGGAGCGTCGACCATCACGGACAAGTGGGACAACTGGGATGATCACGGCATGACGCGAACCGATGGGTACCTCCTCGACAACAGGCAGACCGAGGCGGCAGAGCACTTCAGCGCCTTCGCCGCTCTCTTCGACCCCACGACGTTCCAGCATCTCGAGGCACTCGGCGTCGGATCCGGCTGGCGGTGCTGGGAGGTCGGTGCCGGCGGCATCTCCGTGGTGTCCTGGCTGGCGAAGAAGGTCGGCCCGACCGGCCGCGTCGTCGCGACCGACGCCGATCCCGACCGGCTCTTCCCGGCCCCCCGTCCGCCCGTCCGGATGCTCGTGCACGACCTGGTCGGGCAGGAGCCGCCGGGGGAGGGCTTCGACCTGGTGCACGCACGCCTCGCGCTCGTCCACACGCCCGACCGGGAACGGGCGCTGCGGACCATGGTCAAGGCGCTGCGCCCCGGCGGCCGCCTCCTCGTCGAGGACGCCGACCCCGCCCTCCAGCCCCTGCTCTGCCCCGACGAGTGCGGCTCCGAGCAACAGCTCGCGAACCGGCTGCGGCAGGGCTTCCGGCGACTGCTCGCCGACCGCGGGACCGAGCTTCCCTGCGGCCGCACCCTCCCGCGCCTGCTGCGGGAGGCCGGCCTGACCCGCGTGCAGGCCGACGCCTATTTCCCCATCGCCTCGCCGGCCTGTGCCGCCCTGGAGTCCCTCACCATCCGCCAGATCCGCGACCAGCTGGTCGCCGCGGGCCTCGCCACGGACCAGGACATCAACCGCCACCTCACGAACGTCACGTCCGGCGTCCTCGACCTGACGACGGCTCCGATGATCTCCGCGTGGGGGCGCAAACCGTAGCCCGGGCCGAGCGGGACACGAGACATCAGCCGGACCGGGGCGGTCTGCCGCCCACATGTTCCACCGCCCTCGCGCCCGCCCGGCAGCCCTCCTCCGCCGCCTCCTGCGGGCCGGCACCCGCGAGCAGGGCGGCGAGGAAGGCGCCGGTGAAGGCGTCACCGGCGCCCGTGGTGTCCCGCGGCGTCGCCGGCACGGCCGGAACGCGCGCGTACACCCGTCCCGAACGGGCCACGACCGCCCCCTCATGGCCCTGCTTGGCGACCACCAGCGGAACGCGCAGGCTCAGCTCGGCAGCCGCCTCGGCCGCGTCGCTCCGCCCCGTCAGCAGGCACGCCTCGTCCCGGCTGGGCAGCAGGACGTCCACTCCGTCGGCGAGCGTGAGGAAGCGCTCGGCGCCCAGCTCCTTCAGGAACCCGGCCGAGGCGGGGTCCAGGCTGACCGGCACGCCCCGCGCGCGTGCCGCCTCCAGCGCCACCGCCACCAGGGCGCGACTCGGTTCCGAGAACAGCAGATAACCCGACAGGTGCAGCCGGGCCGCTCCGTCGAGCAGCGCGTCCGACCAGTCGGCCGGTTCGAGCCGCAGCGACGCCCCGCTGTCGGTGAGAAACGTCCGCTCCGCCGAAGCACCCCCGTCGACCAGGCAGATCACCGTGCCGGTCGGCGCCTCCGGGTCGACGACGAGCCGCGGCCGCACACCGTGGGCCGCCAGCTCCCGCTCGTGCCAGGCGGCGGCCTCCGCCCCCACGCGCCCGAGCAGCCGCACCTCCGTCGCACCCCGGTCAGCGGCCCAGCACGCCACGTTGGCACCCGCCCCGCCCGGCACCGTCCGGATCGAGGCAGCCGTGTCCGTCCCGGCCGCGAGGGGCCCCCGGTGCCGTGCCACGACGTCCGTGACGACGTCCCCCACGACCAGCAGCGCCCCACCCTCGCACCCGCCTCCCGTCATCCCCGGACCCAGGCCGCCGCGATCCGCGCCGCCAGGCGTACGTTGCCGCGGACCGCCGCCAAATTGGCGCTCAACGAGGCACCGTCGGTGTGCCGTACCAGGTGATCGAGCAGGAACGGCGTGACCGCCTGGCCGGTGATCCCCTCCGCCTCGCACGCGTGCAGCGCGTCCGCGAGCACCCGCGCGTGCAGCTCCGGATCGAGCTGTTCCGCCTCGGGGACGGGGTTGGCGACGATCAGCGCCGACTCCGGCCCGGCGAGCGCGTCCTGGGCCCGCATGACGCCCGCCACCTGCTCCGGCGACTCCAGTGTCCAGTCCACCGGATGCCCCGAGTCGGACAGGTAGAAGCCGGGGAACCGGCCGGTGCCGTACCCGGCCACCGCGACACCCAGCGTCTCCAGCCGCTGGAGCGTCGCCGGCACGTCCAGGATCGACTTCACCCCGGCACACACCACCGTGATCCGGGTCCGCGCCAGCAGACCCAGGTCGGCCGACTCGTCCTGCGTCACCGTCCACTCCCGGTGCACCCCGCCGAGCCCGCCGGTCGCGAACACCCGTACGCCCGCCAGGGCCGCCAGCAGAGCCGTCGCCGACACCGTGGTCGCCCCGCTCGCCCCGGAGGCCACCGCCAGCGGCAGGTCCCGGTGACCCAGCTTGCGGATCCCGTCCTCGTTCGCGACGCGCTCCAGCTGATCCTTGTCCAGGCCGACTCGAGGCCGCCCGTCCAGCACGGCGATCGTCGCGGGCACCGCGCCCTCCTGCCGTACGGCCGTCTCCAACTCCAGCGCCACCTGGAGGTTGCGCGGACGCGGCAGCCCGTGGGCGATGATCGTGGACTCCAGGGCCACCACGGGTCGACGCGCGTCGATCGCCTCCCGCACTTCTTCGGACACCACCAGCACCACGCGCCTGCCTCCTGTCAGTCGGTCAGTCGGTCTTCCCTCATCTCTGGCGGGCGGCGCGCCGGGCCAAACCCTTGCGGGCCGCCGGAGGCGTCACGAGCCTGGGGGTATGACGGACCACACCGCACGTCTTGACCACGTCGTCCTCTGGGTACGCGACCCGGTCGCCGCCGCCGACTTCTACGAGAAGGCCGTCGGCATGGAGACGCTCAGGCTCACCGAGTTCGCCGCGGGGCAGGCACCCTTCCCCTCCGTGCGCGTCAACGACGAGACCATCCTCGACCTCATGCCGCTGACCTTCGCCGAACGCATGACGATGCTGCCCGGTGCCGCCGACAGCGCGGGGCACCCCGTCAACCACGTCTGCCTGTCGCTGCCCCGCCAGGACTTCGACGCGCTCCTGAGCCGCCTCGAGGAACGCTCCGTGCCGGTGTCGGACCTCTCGTACGACTCCTTCGGAGCCCGGGGCAAGTCCACGCGCAGCTTCTACTTCCGTGACCCGGACGGAAACGTCTTCGAGGCACGGCACTACGACTGACCGGGACCGCGGCCTCAGAAGAGAGGCTCGGGCAGCACCCCTTCCAGGGCGAGCAGCTTCCGCTTCGTCTCCAGACCGCCCCCGAAGCCGCCGATGCCGCCCCCGCTCTCGACGACCCGGTGACACGGCACGACCACCGGCAGCGGGTTGGCGCCCATCGCCGTGCCCACCGCCTGGGCGGCTCCCGGCTGACCGACCCGCCCGGCCAGATCGCCGTACCCGACGACGGTGCCGTACGGCACGCCTGAGGCCAGTTCGCGCAGGACCTCCCGGTTGAAGCCGGAGATCAGCGACCAGTCCAGCGGCAGGTCGAAATCGCGGCGCCGACCCGCGAAGTACCCCTCGACCTGGCGTATCGCCTCGGCCAGCAGCGGAGAGCCGGGCGCCTCGACGGGCTCGGTGCCGAACCGCGACGCCAGCCGCTCGACCGCCCGGTCCCGCACCGCGTCCGTGGCGTGGAACACGACGTTGACCAGGCCGTCCCGACTCGCGGCCAGCAGCAACGGCCCGATTCCGCTCTCGACGACCGCCCACACGACCCGCGGCTCGACCTGCCCCTGACTGTCCATGCGCCCACGGTACGACCCGCCACTGACAACGCCCCGCGTCCGCGGCCTCACCAGCGGGAATAGCCTCCCACGGCCTCCCGCACCACGTCCGGCCTGTTCGTGATGATCCCGTCTACGCCGTACCGGGCGACCCGCCGGGCCGTCGCCGCGTCGTCCACCGTCCAGGCGAAGACCTCCATCGGACTGCCGTGCGGCCCGTCGAACGCCTGGACGGAGGAGACGTACGCCGTGGAGAGGGTGCTGTACGAGGGATTGATCTGGTCGGCGAAATCGGCGTAGTCCGGCAGGTCCCGCACCGGCGGTGTGCCGAGCAGGCCGGTTTTCACGCCGGGCTTCAGCTCGTGCACCGCCCGCACGCTGCCCGCGCTGAAACTCTGCACGATCAGCCGGTCCGCCAGGTGCGACCGGTCGAGCCAGCCCTCGTTGCTGAGGACCTTCAGCGTCTGCTGCTCGATGCCCTGATACAGCTCCGGGTTCTTGATCTCCAGAAGCAGCTTCTGGTGATGCCGCTCGACACGGTGCACGAACTGCTTCAGCGTCGGCACACGCGCGCCCGCGTACGCGGGACTGAACCAGCTGCCCGCGTCGAGACGGGCGATCTCGGCGGCGGTGAAGTCCTTCACCTTCCAGGGAGCCCGGCCGGGGAAGACCTCCTCGGCATCGGTGGTCCGCCGCAGATTGTCGTCGTGGACGACGACGAGCTCACCGTCCGAGGTCCGCTGGACGTCGTTCTCCACCCAGCCGATGCCCAGCTCGGCCGCCTTGTCCACGGCGGCCAGCGTGTTCTCCGGCGCGTACGCCGAGCCACCGCGGTGCGCGATGACCAGCGGTGCCGTGCGGGCGTCGGCCGCGGCCGCGGGGGAGACGGGGAAGAGGAGGCCGGCGGTCCCCAGGAGTGCGGTGGTGGAGGCGGCAACAGCGCGCGCGTGCATGCGTACTCCTCACGTCGAGCGATCACGTTACAGACAGCTCAACTCTGACAGCAGAGGGTCAACGCGAGAGGGGTACAGGATGGCCACAGGTTGAACGGAGATGACCCCACTCCGCTCACTGGTGCCGCACAACTGGGGCAGGGCCGTGTTTCTTTGCCGGAAAGTCGTTCGACCATTCCGGTGGGGGTCATACTCTCTGCGTCAACCCTGACCGCTGTGCGGTCCTGGGAGGGGGCGCACATCAGGAATTCCGGGACGCAAAGGGCGGGAAGGGCAGCCGCGCATGCAGGGCACGGTCGACGGATTCAGCTACGGCCTGGTCACACCCCTGGTGGCCTACCTCATGGCCTGCTTGGGAGGCGCCCTGGGCCTGCGCTGCACCACCAGATCCATGCTCGTCGCCCAGTCCTGGCGCCCCGGCTGGCTCGCCCTGGGCTCGGCCGCCATCGGCTCCGGCATATGGACCATGCACTTCGTCGCGATGATGGGGTTCACCGTCAGCGGGACCCCGATCCACTACGACAAGTCGATGACCTTCGCGAGCCTGGCCGTCGCGATCGTGATGGTGGGCGTCGGGATCTTCATCGTCGGCTACAAGGGAGCCCGGGGGACGGCCCTGTTCACCGGGGGCACCATCACGGGCCTGGGCATCGCGTCGATGCACTACCTCGGCATGGCCAGCATGCGCCTGGACGGGAAGCTCGAGTACAACACGTTCACCGTCGGCATCTCCGTCGCGATCGCCATGGGCGCTGCCACCGCCGCCCTGTGGGCGGCCGGCCAGGTCAGGGGATTCCTGTGGAGCGTCGGCGCCAGCCTCGTGATGGGGCTCGCGGTCACCGGCATGCACTACACCGGCATGGCGGCCCTCGACGTCCACGTGCACGGCACGGCCGCACCCACCACGGGCGAGTCGCCCGCCTCCCTGCTCGCGCCCATGCTGATCGGACCGCTCGCCTTCCTCCTCCTCGCGGGCGTCGTGGTGATGTTCGACCCGCTGATGGTCATGGGCAAGCCCACCGTCGCCCCCGTCGAGCACAAGCCCGGCATCCCGGCCCACACCCACAGCGCCGCCCACCACAACCCCCGCCGCCTGCGGTTCCGCCCCCGCCGCCCGGTGGCGCACCGAGGCTCCCGAACCCCGCAGAACCGCTGATCGGAGCCCGTTGTCAGTGCGGGGTCGTACGGTGGATTCCATGCGGCCCGTTTCCCACATCGAACGCACGGTGGCGCCCATCGAGGTCGTCAGCCCCTACCAGCCGAACGGCGACCAGCCGACGGCCATCGCCGAGCTGGCCCGGCGCATCCAGGCAGGCGAGAAGGACGTCGTCCTCCTCGGCGCGACCGGCACCGGCAAGTCCGCCACCACCGCGTGGATGATCGAGAAGCTCCAGCGCCCCACGCTCGTGATGGCGCCGAACAAGACGCTGGCCGCCCAGCTGGCGAACGAGTTCCGCGAGCTGCTCCCGAACAACGCGGTCGAGTACTTCGTCTCGTACTACGACTACTACCAGCCCGAGGCCTACGTCCCGCAGTCGGACACCTACATCGAGAAGGACTCCTCGATCAACGAGGAGGTCGAGCGCCTGCGCCACTCCGCGACCAACTCGCTGCTCACCCGCCGCGACGTCGTCGTGGTCGCCTCGGTATCCTGCATCTACGGCCTCGGCACCCCGCAGGAGTACGTGGACCGCATGGTCCCCCTCAAGGTCGGCGAGGAGATCGACCGCGACGAGCTGCTGCGCCGCTTCGTGGACATCCAGTACACGCGCAACGACATGGCGTTCACCCGCGGCACCTTCCGCGTCCGCGGCGACACCATCGAGATCTTCCCGGTCTACGAGGAGCTGGCCGTCCGCATCGAGATGTTCGGCGACGAGATCGAGGCGCTGTCCACCCTGCACCCGATCACCGGCGAGATCATCAGCGACGACGAGCAGCTGTACGTCTTCCCGGCCTCCCACTACGTCGCCGGCCCCGAGCGCATGGAGCGGGCCGTCAACGACATCGAGAAGGAGCTCGGCGAGCGCCTGGCGGAGCTGGAGAAGCAGGGCAAGCTCCTGGAGGCCCAGCGCCTCAGGATGCGCACCACCTACGACATCGAGATGCTCCGCCAGATCGGCACCTGCTCCGGCGTGGAGAACTACTCGATGCACTTCGACGGCCGCCTGCCCGGCTCCCCGCCCAACACCCTGCTGGACTACTTCCCGGACGACTTCCTGCTCGTCATCGACGAGTCGCACGTCACCGTCCCGCAGATCGGCGCCATGTACGAGGGCGACGCCTCCCGCAAGCGCACCCTCGTCGACCACGGCTTCCGGCTGCCCTCGGCCCTGGACAACCGCCCCCTGAAGTGGGAGGAGTTCCAGGAGCGCATCGGCCAGACGGTCTATCTGTCGGCCACCCCCGGGAACTACGAGATGTCCCGCTCGGACGGGGTCGTCGAGCAGATCATCCGCCCCACCGGCCTCGTCGACCCGGAGGTCGTCGTCAAGCCCACCGAGGGCCAGATCGACGACCTGGTGCACGAGATCCGGCAGCGCACCGAGAAGGACGAGCGCGTCCTGGTCACCACCCTCACCAAGAAGATGGCCGAGGACCTCACGGACTACTTCCTGGAGCTGGGCATCCAGGTGCGCTATCTGCACAGCGACGTCGACACCCTGCGCCGTGTCGAACTGCTCCGTGAACTGCGCTCCGGCGAGTACGACGTGCTGGTCGGCATCAACCTCCTGCGGGAGGGGCTCGACCTGCCCGAGGTGTCCCTCGTGGCGATCCTGGACGCCGACAAGGAGGGCTTCCTGCGCTCCGGCACCTCCCTGATCCAGACCATCGGCCGCGCCGCGCGCAATGTCTCCGGCCAGGTGCACATGTACGCCGACAAGATCACTCCGGCGATGGAGAAGGCCATCGAGGAGACCAACCGGCGCCGGGAGAAGCAGATCGCGTACAACACGGAGCAGGGCATCGACCCCCAGCCGCTTCGCAAGAAGATCAACGACATCGTCGCCCAGATCGCCCGCGAGGACGTCGACACCGAGCAGCTGCTCGGCACGGGCTACCGCAAGGGGCGGAAGGACGGCGGGGGCACCAAGGCACCCGTGCCGTCCCTCGGCGGCAAGGCGGCCGAGGCCACCAAGGCCGCCAAGGGCAAGGGCAGGTCCAAGGAAACGGTGCCGACCGACCGTCCCGCGGCCGAACTCGCCGAGCAGATCGAGGAGCTCACGACGCGCATGCGGGCCGCCGCCGCGGAGCTCCAGTTCGAGATCGCGGCCCGGCTGCGCGACGAGGTCTCCGAGATGAAGAAGGAACTGCGCCAGATGAAGGAGGCCGGACTGGCCTGACAGCGCACCGCGTACGCGCAGTGTTGCAAGACCGACACAAAGTGCGGACCGGGGTACGGCACTGTCAGTCCCCCTGCGTAGGGTTCTGATCAACCGCGACTTCGCGGCAACAGGGGACGTTCGAGAGGGGAATCAGCGCGTGACCGTCAACATGACCAAGGGTCAGGCCATCAGTCTGCAGAAGAACGACGGTGGCAGCCTGACCGCGGTGCGCATGGGTCTCGGCTGGCAGGCGGCCCCCCGGCGCGGCCTGTTCGGCTCGCGTACGCGTGAGATCGACCTCGACGCGTCCGCCGTCCTGTTCGCGGACAAGCAGCCGGTCGACGTCGTCTTCTTCCGCCACCTGGTGAGTGACGACGGCTCGGTGCGCCACACCGGCGACAACCTCGTCGGCGGTGTCGGCCAGGGCGGCGACGACGAGGCGATCCTCGTCGACCTCTCGCGTGTCCCGGTCCACATCGACCAGATCGTCTTCACCGTGAACTCCTTCACGGGCCAGACGTTCCAGGAGGTGCAGAACGCGTTCTGCCGCCTGGTCGACGAGACCAACGGCCAGGAGCTCGCCCGCTACACGCTGGCCGGCGGCGGTCAGTACACGGCCCAGATCATGGCCAAGGTGCACCGTTCGGGTCAGGGCTGGAGCATGACGGCCCTCGGCAACCCGGCCAACGGCCGTACCTTCCAGGACCTGATGCCGGCGATCCTGCCCGTCCTCTAGGACCCCGGGCCAGGCGGCCCGGGCAGGCCGTCGAGGGGCACACGACACCAGACAACGACACAGGGGGACGAAGGCGATGACGGCCGAGCTGGTGCGGGGGCAGAACCACCCGCTCTCCCAGGTCCGTCTCGAGATCAGGGTCTCGGCCGGCACGCCGATCGTGGCCGCGGCCGCGCTCAGTGACGAGAACGGCAGAATCCGCGGCGTGGAGTGGGTGGCCCACCCGGGCGCCCCCACCCAGCCGGGGCTCGAGGTCTCCCGGCAGGCCGCCGCCGACCACCGGCTCGCGGTGGACCTGGGTGCCGTGCCGGAGGCCGTCCACCGTGTCAGCGTGCTGCTCGCCCTGCCCTCGGGTGGACCGGGTCCCGTGCGGTTCGGGGCCGTGGCCGCGCCGTTCGTCGCCGTCACCGGCCTCGACGGCGGCGAGATCGCCGGCTACACCATCACCGGTCTGGACACCGAGTCCGCGGTCGTCGCCCTGGAGCTGTACCGCCGGCAGGGCGCCTGGAAGGTCCGGGCGATCGGCCAGGGGTACGCGGGCGGCCTCGCCGAACTCCTCACCGACCAGGGACTGCCGCAGGCCCAGCAGCTCGCCGGCAGCATCGACGACGCGGTGGCCCAGGGCCTGACCCGCTCGGTGCAGGCGCCCCCGCCCCGAACGGCGGACGGCGACCGCTCCCGGCAGGCGGCCGCCCCGGCCCTCGGCCCGGACCAGAGCGGCACCGCTCCCCAGGGCGTACCCCCGGTCTCCCCCTACGGCGGGCAGACCCCCGGCGCGCCGGGACAGCCCGCACCACCGCCGCCGG
Organism: Streptomyces sp. NPDC006372; assembly: GCF_040612515.1. Classification (NCBI taxonomy): domain Bacteria; kingdom Bacillati; phylum Actinomycetota; class Actinomycetes; order Kitasatosporales; family Streptomycetaceae; genus Streptomyces; species Streptomyces sp. NPDC006372. The sequence continues at coordinate 197,695 of NZ_JBEXQJ010000007.1, forward strand.
CGTATCCCCCCGGCGCACCGGACCCCTCCTCCGTCACCCAGCCCTCCGCACCCACGGCGGGCGGCGGCCCGATCGACTACAGCCACCCGCGCCGCCAGAACACCGCCCCGCCCCCGCCTCCGCCCACCGCACCCCCGGCCGCACCCGGGCAGCCCGCACAGCCCGTCGCGGGCGACGCGACCGGCTGGTCCATGGACGAGCGGCTCTACAACCAGGTGTGGGGCATGTTCGAGGACCTCGCCCGCACCACCGCCGCCTATCGCAGCGCCGTGGACTTCGCCGAGTCACGCATGGACAAGGAGCTGGAGCAGCTCCTGTCCGACCCGCGCAGCCGGATCGGCGGTCAGGGAGACGCCGCCCGTGAGGCGGCCCGGGCCCGGCACGCCCAGCTCGTCGCCCAGGCCAGGGAGGCCTTCGACCGGGACCTTGCCCAGCTCACGGCGGAAACCGAGGTCGTCGAACCGGCCCTGCCGCCGGCGTATGCCCGCTGGGACAACCCCGTGTGGCACGCCTACCGCGTACCGATGGAGATTCCCATGGCTCTGCGCCTGGGCGACCTCCATCTCCCCGAGGCCGACCGGATCCGCATCCCGATGCTGGTCCGGCTGCCGCTGGAGCGCGGTCTGTGGATCGACAGCGGCCGGACCGCGTCCTTCGACGGTTCGCTCACCGACGCGCACGCCATGGGACGTCTGGCCATGGAGACGGCGGTCGCGCACGCGGCCCGGCTGCTCGCGGTGTACCCGGCGGGCGAGTTCACCGTCCACGTCATCGACCCGGCCGGTTCAGGGGGACAACCGCTGGTGCCCCTCGTGCAGAGCGGTGTGCTCGCGGCCCCGCCCGCGCTCGGCGCCGCAGGGGTGGCCGACGTGCTGGCCCGGCTCACCCAGCGGGTCGACCTGGTGCAGATGGCGGTGCGGGGCGGCGCCGCCGACTCCCTCCCGCCGGGCTTCGACACCTCGCAGCAGCTGCTGATCGTCAACGACTTCCCGCACGGCTTCGACGACCGGGCCGTGAACCAGCTGCGCTACCTCGCCGACGAGGGCCCCGCCTTCGGCGTCCACCTGATGATGGTGGCCGACCGGGAGGAGTCCTCCGCCTACGGACCGTTGCTCGACCCGCTGTGGCGTTCGCTGCTGCGACTGACCCCGGTGGCCGACGACCACCTGGCCGACCCGTGGGTCGGTCACGCCTGGACGTACGAGCCCTCGCTCGTGCCGCCGGGCAGCCAGGTGCTCCAGCAGGTGCTCAGCCAGGTCGCGGCCGCCCGCACCAAGTACACGTAAAGGGCCACTGACCAGGCGCTTTTCCCTTTCTTTTGCCGAGCGCTTTACCTTTTCTTGGTGATTGCGGTACTGTTGTCGGCACGGAGGGGAGTACTCCCTGTCTGCTGCGGCGTTCCCGTCAATACGGATCAGGCCAGATCCCGGGGCGTCGGCCCATCCTTGGGTGGAAGAGACCTCCGGCAGCGACGACGCTGACATTTGCCGTTAACGACTGCCGGAGGCGCAGTGGATGTTTCCGTGACCCTATGGGTCCTGACGATCGTGGGCCTCGCCGCCCTGATCGCGGTCGACTTCTTCATCGGCCGCAAGCCGCACGACGTGTCGATCAAGGAAGCCGGGATCTGGACGATCGTCTGGATCGTCCTGGCCGCGCTCTTCGGGCTCGGCCTGCTCCTCTTCGGCGGCGGCCAGCCCGCCGGTGAGTTCTTCGCGGGCTTCATCACCGAGAAGTCGCTGAGCGTCGACAACCTCTTCGTCTTCGTCCTGATCATGGCGAAGTTCGCGGTGCCCTCGCAGTATCAGCAGCGTGTGCTGCTGATCGGTGTCCTCATAGCCCTGGTCCTGCGGGCCATCTTCATCGCCGCCGGTGCGGCGATCCTCGCCAGCTTCTCGTGGGTGTTCTACATCTTCGGCGCCTTCCTCATCTGGACCGCCTGGAAGCTCATCCAGGAGGCCCGCGCGGACGAGGAGGACGAGGACTGGGAGGAGAACAAGCTGCTCAAGGCCGCCGAGCGCCGCTTCGGTGTGGCCGACCGCTACCACGGCACCAAGCTGTGGATCCAGGAGAACGGCAAGCGGGTCATGACCCCGATGCTGGTCGTGATGCTCGCGATCGGCACCACGGACGTGCTGTTCGCCCTGGACTCCATTCCGGCGATCTTCGGCCTGACGCAGGACCCGTACATCGTCTTCACGGCCAACGCGTTCGCCCTGATGGGCCTGCGCCAGCTGTACTTCCTCATCGGCGGCCTGCTGAAGAAGCTGGTCCACCTCAGCTACGGCCTGTCGATCATCCTGGGCTTCATCGGAGTGAAGCTGGTGCTCCACGCTCTGCACGAGTCCGGGGTGCACGTCCCCGAGATCAGCATTCCGGTCTCGCTCGGCGTGATCTGTGCCGTCCTGATCGTCACCACGATCACCAGCCTGCGGGCTTCCAAGAAGCAGGCGGCGGCCGAGGCGGCGCAGGGGCAGAGCGGAAGCGCTCCGAAGGACAGCATCGACGTCTGACCACGTCGGACGTAGGAACAACCATCACCGGGACCGGTGCGCGGCGAGTTGCCGACCACCGGTCCCGGTGCTTGTGGCTCGAAAGGCCCGCACGACCGGAGTGCGGGCCCCCCGGGCGTCTGCGACGATCAACTCCATGACCGCTCGGCGCAGGCCGCTCACGACGCAGTGGACGACCCTGGTGCCGTTGCTCGCGGTCGTGCTGCTCGTCCTCACCTGGGGGCGTGATCTGCCCGGCGTGATCGTCGCGCTGGTGACCCTGGTCCTCGCGGGAGCCGTCCTCGCCGCCGTGCACCATGCCGAGGTGGTGGCGCACCGGGTCGGCGAACCCTTCGGATCCCTCGTGCTGGCCATCGCCGTCACGATCATCGAGGTCGCCCTCATCGTCACCCTGATGGCCGACGGCGGGGACAAGACCTCGACACTGGCCCGCGACACGGTCTTCGCAGCCGTGATGATCACCTGCAACGGCATCGTCGGCCTCTGCCTCCTGGTCGCCTCCCTGCGGCACGGCACGGCCGTCTTCAACCCCGAGGGCACCGGCGCCGCGCTCGCGACCGTCGCGACCCTGGCGACGCTCAGCCTGGTCCTGCCTACGTTCACCACGAGCAAGCCCGGCCCGGAGTTCTCCACCGTCCAGCTGACGTTCGCCGCGCTCTCCTCACTGGTCCTGTACGGCCTGTTCGTCGCGACGCAGACCGTGCGGCACCGGGACTACTTCCTGCCGATCACCCGGCACGGCGAGGTGATCACCTCGGAGGAGCACGCCGAGGCACCGACGGCCCGCACCGCCCTGATCAGTCTCGGGCTGCTGGGCCTGGCGCTGATCGGCGTGGTCGGTCTGGCCAAAGGGGTCTCGCCCACCATCGAGTCCGGGGTGGCGGCAGCCGGGCTGCACCAGGCCGTCGTCGGCGTGATCATCGCGTTGCTGGTGCTGCTTCCGGAGAGCATCGCCGCGCTGCGCTCCGCCCGCCGCGACCGGGTGCAGACCAGCCTGAACCTCGCCCTCGGCTCGGCCATGGCCAGCATCGGACTGACCATTCCCGCGGTCGCGCTCGCGTCCGTGTGGCTCTCCGGCCCGCTGGTGCTCGGTCTCGGCGCCACGCACATGTTGCTGCTCGCCCTGACCGTGGTGGTGGCCTCGCTGACCGTGGTGCCGGGCCGGGCCACGCCGCTCCAGGGCGGGGTCCATCTGGTGCTGTTCGCGGCCTATCTGGAGCTCGCCGTCAACCCGTAGCCGCCTCCGCCCCCGCCGCCGCGGGAACCGGACGGGTCTCCGGCAGCAGCGCGAAGCACCCCAGGCTGAGCAGCGCGATCGCCGTCAGATAGGCGGCCACGCCCCAGGGCACCCGCCCGCCCTGCTCGGCGAGCGCCGTCGCCACGATCGGGGTGAGCGCGCCGCCGATCACCCCGCCGAGGTTGTATCCGACGGCGGCGCCCGTGCAGCGCACCCGCGGCGCGTACAGCTCCGGCAGATACGCCGCGATCACGGCGAACATCGTGATGAACGCGAGCATCGCCCCGAGAAAGCCGAGGAACATCGGCAGCGGATCGCCGGTGGCGAGGAGCACGACCATCGGGAACATCCACAGGGCGGCGGCCGCGCACCCGGCAAGGCACAGGGGACGCCGGCCGTAGTGATCCCCGAGCACCGCCGCCAGTGGCGTGAGCGCGCCCTTCACCACCACCGCGGCCATGATGCAGGTCAGCATGACACTGCGGCTCACCCCCAGCTGCTCCGTGCCGTAGGCGAGCGACCAGGTCGTCACCGCGTAGAAGATCGCGTAGCCGATCGCGAGCGCCCCACCGGTCAGCAGGAGCAGGCGCCAGTGGTCACGCAGGACCTCGGCCAGCGGCACGCGCGCGTGGTCGTCGATCTCCAGGAAACGAGGGCTCTCGGCGAGCGAGGAGCGCAGCCACAGCCCCACGACGGCCAGCACCCCCGCCGCCCAGAACGGCACCCGCCACCCCCACGCCGCGAACTGGGCCTCGGACAGCGTCGCCGACAGCCCCAGCACCACACCGTTGGCGAGCAGGAACCCCAGCGCCGGCCCGACCTGCGGGAAGCTCGACCACAGCCCGCGCCGTCCGGCGGGCGCGTGCTCCACCGTCAGCAGCACCGCCCCGCCCCACTCCCCGCCGAGCCCGAGACCCTGGAGGAAACGCAGGACCAGGAGCAGCAGAGGAGCGGCCACGCCGATCGCGCTGTACGTCGGCACACAGCCCACCGCGACCGTGGAGGCGCCGGTGAGCAGCAGGGAGGCGACGAGGACCGGCCGCCGTCCCCGCCGGTCCCCGATGTGCCCGAACAGCACCGACCCCAGGGGCCGTGCCACGAAGCCCACGCCGAAGGTGGCGAAGGCGGCCAGCGTCCCCGCCACCGGCGAGAAGGTCGGGAAGAACAGCGGTCCCAGGATCAGGGCCGCCGCGGTCCCGTAGACGAAGAAGTCGTAGAACTCGATGGCCGTGCCGGCGAGCGAGGCGGCCGCCAGGCGCGGCATGGAAGGTGCCCTTACGGTGCGTACGTCGTGCATGCCGCGTCAACTACCCACGGTGACGGTGGGTTACGGGGGCGCGTGGAGGGCCCGGGGGGTCCTCAGTACGTGACCGTGATGCGCCGGGCAGGACCGTCCACACGTACGGTGCCGCCGTACGGGATCACCAGTTGTGGATCGGTGTGTCCGAAGTCGACGTCGAAGACGATCGTGGTGCCAGGGGCGTAGGCGCGCAGGGCGCGCAGCACCGCCGCACGCTGGTCGGACGCGTAACGGGCGGCTTCCTCCGGGCTGTTGGGCCGCTCGAAGGACCAGGTCTTCGGGCGGCCCATCAGCAGGGCCGAGGAGCGCCGGAGCAGCCCGCGTTCGCCCATGTTCCGCAGGGTGGAGAAGACCTCCGTGGCGCTCGGCATGTCCTCCGAGGTCTCCAGGAGCAGCACACCGCCGTCGTACTCGGACAGGTCGCGCGCGATCTCGCGGTCGGCCATGAGCAGCCGGCCGACGATCTCCAGGCAGCCGCCCCAGCTACGGCCCTCGACCACCCGGTCCGGGTTGACCCAGGTCCAGCCGGTCCCCGGCCGTGTCTCCGGTTCGGCGTCGAAGGTCGCCGGATCCGCCCAGTCCCGGTCGACGTCACGCCACCGCTCGGCGGGGCGCAGCTCGTACGGTCCGGAGGTGAACAGGGCCGCCCGCAAGGACTCGGCCGTCAGCGGATGCATGGCCCCGGGGCGGCCCAGTTCGCACATCACGCTCCCGCCGTGGAAGCCGACGATGCCGCAGGTGCGCAGGAACGCGAGCAGGTTCGTGTTGTCGCTCATCCCGAAGAACGGCTTCGGGTTGGCCCGTATCAACTCCCGGTCCAGGTGCGGCAGCACCGTGATCTGGTCGTCCCCGCCGATCGACGCGATGATCGCCTTGATGTCCGGGTCCGCGAAGGCGGCGTGGATGTCGTCGGCCCGCTCCTCGGGCGTGGCGCCCATCGTGCGGGTCGCCGGGTACTCGACCGGCTCCAGCCCGTACTCCTTGCGCAGCCGCTCCAGGCCCAGCTCGTAGGGGAGCGGGAAGAGCCCCGGCAGACCGGACGACGGTGAGATCACGGCGATGCGGTCACCAGGGGACGGCTTGGGCGGGTAGCTCGGGCTGGTCAGGCTCGTCATGCCGGGAGGCTACGGCCCGGCGACCCTCCGGCGCACCGTGATAAACCGGCTGTGAGCAGCGGTCCGCCACGGGCCGCCCGACCCCGACCGGACCGGAGGAACCGTGCCCCGCACCCTGGCCAACGCCCCGATCATGATCCTCAACGGCCCCAACCTGAACCTGCTCGGCCAGCGCCAGCCGGAGATCTACGGTTCCGACACCCTCGCCGACGTCGAGACCCTGTGCGCCAAGGCGGCGGCCGCGCACGGCGGCACGGTCGACTTCCGCCAGTCCAACCACGAGGGCGAACTCGTCGACTGGATCCACGAGGCGCGGCTGAACCACTGCGGGATCGTGATCAATCCGGGCGCCTACTCGCACACCTCCGTCGCCATCCTGGATGCGCTCAACACCTGCGACGGCATGCCGGTGTTGGAGGTCCACATCTCCAACATCCACAAGCGCGAGTCGTTCCGGCACCACTCCTACGTGTCGCTGCGCGCCGACGGGGTCATCGCGGGCTGCGGGGTGCAGGGGTACGTGTTCGGCGTGGAGCGGGTCGCGGCGCTGGCGGGGGCGGGCACGGCAGACACGTGACCCGGTGAAGGCAAGCCCCGCAGACCCTGGCGGGCGCCCCTTACAGCCGTCCCGCCTCCACGACCCGCCGCAGGAAGCGCCGAGTGCGCTCCTGCCGCGGCTCCCCGAAGACCTGCTCGGCCGTGCCGCGTTCCAGCACCACACCGCCCTCCAGGAAGCACACCTGGTCGGCGACCTCCCTCGCGAAGCCCATCTCGTGCGTGGCCAGCACCATGGTCATGCCCTCGTCCTTCAGCCCGCGGACGACGGCGAGGACCTCGCCCACCAGCTCCGGATCGAGGGCGGCGGTGATCTCGTCGAACAGCAGCAGCCGGGGCCGGACGGCCAGGGCGCGGACGATCGCCACCCGCTGCTGCTGGCCGCCGCTCAGCCGGTCCGGATACTCGTCCGCCTTGCCGCCCAGCCCGAGCCGCTCCAGCAGCTCACGTGAGCGTGCCTCGGCCTCGGCCCGGGGCACGCCGTGCACCCGGCGCGGGGCGAGCGCGATGTTCTCCAGGACCGTCATGTGCGGGAACAGGTTGTACGCCTGGAACACCACGCCGATCCGGCGGCGCACGGTGTCCTGGTCGACGCGCGGGTCGGTGATCTCCTCGTCGTCCAGCCAGATCGCCCCGTCGTCGATCTCCTCCAGCAGGTTCGCGCAGCGCAGCAGCGTGGACTTGCCGGAGCCGGACGCGCCGATCAGCGCGGTGACCGTGTGCGGGGCGACCTCCAGGTCGATGTCCCGCAGCACGACCGAGCCGCCGAAGGTCTTGCGGACGGACTCCATCCGCAACACGGGCGTCTCGCTCATGTGGCTCCTCCCTGGGCCCGGCGGCGGTCCATCCGCGCTGTCACCCAGTCCGTGAGGCGGGTCATCGGGATGGTCAGCGCGACGAACACCAGACCGGCGACGATGTACGGCGTGTAGTTGAGGCTGCGGCCGACGATGATGTCGGCGGCCCGTACGGCGTCCACCGCCCCGCCGATCGACACCAGCCCGGTGTCCTTCTGCAGCGACACCAGGTCGTTCAGCAGCGGCGGCACCTGGCGGCGCACCGCCTGAGGCAGCACCACGTACCGCAGGGCCTGCCGGTTGCTGAGCCCGAGCGAGCGGGCCGCGGCGCGCTGCGAGGGGTGCACGGACTCGATGCCGGCCCGGAACACCTCGGCGACGTACGCCGAGTACGTCAGGGTGAGCGCGGCGCCGCCGAGCAGCACCGGGTCGACGGTCACGCCCTGGAGTCGCAGCGCCGGGACACCGAGGACCACGATCATCAGGTTGATGATGAGCGGCAGCCCCCGGAAGAAGTCGGTGTACGCGGCGGCCAGGGCCCGCAGCGGGAAGAACACCGGCCCGCGCAGCGTACGGGCGACGGCGATCAGCATGCCGAGGACGAGCACCGCGGCCCCGCAGACCAGCAGCAGCCGGACGTTCAGCCACAGCCCTTCGAGGACTTTGGGGAACGCCTCGCGCGCGTACCCCCCGTCGAAGAAGGTCTCCTTGGTGCGCGGCCAGCCCGGGGCATTGACGACGACCAGGTAGAGGACGGCTCCGGTGACCAGGGTCGAGAGAGCGGCGATCGCCGTGGCCCGGCGGGCCCGGGCACGCTTGTAGCGCTCGCGCTCGATCCGCCGCCGCGACGGGGCGTACGCGTCGCGCACGCCCTCCTCACCGGAGCCCTTGCCCGAGTCCGCCCCGGATTCCTCTTCGGTGACCGTCACTTGAGCACCGGAGCGTCGACGGCGTCCGACAGCCACTGCTGCTCGATCTTCGCGAGCGTGCCGTCCTCGCGGAGCGCGTCCACCGCGTCCGTCACGCACGGGGTGAGGGCGCTGCCCTTGTCGAGCACCAGACCGAACTGCTCCGGTGTGCCGCCCTGGTTCTCGAACTGGCCGACGATCGTCGCGTCGGTGACCTCGGCGCCTGTGATGTAGAAGGCGGTCGGCAGGTCGACCACGATGGCGTCGACCTGGCCGTTCTTCAGGGCGGACTTGGCCTGGTCGTTCTTGGCGAAGGCGGCGGCCTGCCGGGTCGGCTTCACCACGTTCTCGATGTAGTCGAGGCTGGTGGTGCCGACCTGGGCGCCCAGCTTCAAGCCCTTGAGACCGGCGATGCCCGTGGCCTTCGAGGCCTTGGTGCCCTTGAGTGCGACGACGGCCTGGCGCACGTCGTAGTAACCGGACGAGAAGTCCACGGCCTTCTTCCGCTCGGCGCTCACGGACACCTGGTTGATGTCGAAGTCGAAGGTCTTCTCGCCGGGTGCGAAGGCCTTGTTGAACGGGACGGTCTGCCAGACGACCCGGTCCTTGCCGTAGCCGAGCTGCCGGGCGACGGCGTAGGCGACCGCCGACTCGAATCCCTTGCCGTTCGCGGGATCGCCGTCCTTGAACCAGGGCTCATAGGCGGGTTCGTCGGTGGCGATGGTCAGCTTGCCCGAGGTCCGGGTGGCCTGCTCGCCCTTCTCGCAGGTGTTGTTCCCGGACGCCGAAGGCTTGTCCGACGCCTCCGGCTGCGGTGCACAACTCACGGCGGCGGCGAGGAGGACGACGGCCCATCCGCCCAGGAGCCGTCATCCTGCGCGGGGCTCCTTCCAGTTGACCGCTCAACCGGGGGAGAGGGGAGCGCATGTGCGACCCCGGCGTGTGCGAACGATTCACACGGGGCGCGTGCGCGGCTCACTACTCAACAGCGCATGCGCCCCGCGCAAGCGGTCACCACCCGCGCGCGTGCCACTCCGGCAGCTGCGGACGCTCCGCGCCCAGTGAGGTGTCGTTGCCGTGCCCCGGGTAGACCCACGTCTCGTCCGGAAGCACGTCGAAGATCTTTGTCTCCACATCGTGGAGGAGACTGGCGAACGCCTTGGGGTCCTTGTGGGTGTTGCCCACACCGCCGGGGAAGAGACAGTCCCCGGTGAACACATGGGGATGGCCGTGCGGGTCGTCGTAGACGAGAGCGATCGAGCCGGGTGTGTGCCCGACCAGATGGCGCGCGGTGAGTTCCACGCGCCCTACCCGGATGACGTCCCCGTCGTCGACCAGCACATCGGTCCGTACGGGGATGCCCTCGGCGTCCTCGCGGCCCGCGTACGTGCGGGCGCCGGTGGCCGCCACGACCTCGGCGAGCGCCTGCCAGTGGTCACCGTGCCGATGGGTCGTGACGACGGACGCGATGCCGTCGTCACCGATCATGCCGAGCAGGGTGTGCGCCTCGTTCGCGGCGTCGATGAGCAACTGCTCGTCCGTCGCCCGGCAGCGCAGCAGATAGGCGTTGTTGTTCATCGGACCCACCGCGATCTTGGTGATCATCAGGTCCTTGAGCTCGTGCACGTCGGCAGGTCCGCCGACCGTCACCTCGCCGCTGTACGTCATGTCCGCCAGCCTATAGCGGGGGCAGCGCCGGGAGCGGGGCGCCGTCCACCGTCAGCGCGGACCCGTCGCGACGTCCGGCCAGCCAGCCGAGCAGCTCCGCCGGGGAGCCGGTGACGGTCACCTCGGCGCCGTCCTCCGACTCCCGTCCGGTGCGCCACGCGCGTGTGCCGTCCGTGACGTGGGTGGGAGGTACGCCGGGGTGCCCGGCGAACCGGTCTGCCAGGAAGTCGATCTCCCGCTCGGTGAAGTCCGCCGGCAGATCCTCCAGCTCGTACCCGATCCCCAGGTCGACGTGGTGCAGCTCCATCTCCACCCACCGCCGGAACGGCACCCGGGACGCGGAGTCCGTGACCCCGTTGCGCAGCTCCACCGTGCGCGACCAGTCCGCGGGAGCGGCCCCGGTCTCCTGGAAGCGGGCCGCGCTCTCACGCAGGTCGGTGATGTGCACGTCGAGGGGGCGCGGGGCGTCCCGCTCGATGTCGGCGTCCCGGGCCTCGCCGGAGACGTACATGGGCCGGCCGTCGAGGACGTTCACGAGGGCGTCGGCGTTGCGGGCGAGGTGGGCCAGGACGTGGCCGCGGGTCCAGCCGGGCAGGCGTGACGGCTCCGTCACAGACGCGTTGTCCAGTTTGCCGACTGCGAGGAGCAGCCGCTCGGTCGCGTCACGTACAGACTCCAGGTCATGCGCGTGATCCATCATGGTGCTGACCCTAGCCTCGCCACACCTTCGGGTGAAGGTGGTGAACGAGTGCCGTAAATCGAATGCACGTGCTATATGGTCGGACGTGGCGTCGGGCATGCTGGAGAGCCGGGGTTTGTTGGCAACCCGTGAACCCGACCGGCGTTGTCAGTGGCTCCCCCTAGTCTGAGAAAGACGGGGGCCCCGCCCCTGTCATTTCTCTCAAGAAAGGTGCGGACCGGCGTGGCCGACCGTCTCATCGTTCGTGGAGCGCGCGAGCACAACCTCAAGAACGTCTCGCTCGACCTCCCGCGCGACTCGCTCATCGTCTTCACGGGCCTGTCGGGGTCGGGCAAGTCCTCGCTGGCCTTCGACACCATCTTCGCCGAGGGGCAGCGGCGCTACGTGGAGTCGCTCTCCTCGTACGCCCGGCAGTTCCTCGGCCAGATGGACAAGCCGGACGTCGACTTCATCGAAGGTCTGTCCCCGGCGGTCTCCATCGACCAGAAGTCGACCTCGCGCAACCCGCGCTCCACGGTCGGCACCATCACCGAGGTCTACGACTACCTGCGCCTGCTCTTCGCGCGCATCGGCAAGCCGCACTGCCCCGAGTGCGGCCGCCCGATCTCGCGCCAGTCGCCGCAGGCCATCGTCGACAAGGTCCTGGAACTGCCCGAGGGCAGCCGCTTCCAGGTGCTGTCGCCGCTGGTGCGCGAGCGCAAGGGCGAGTTCGTCGACCTCTTCGCCGACCTCCAGACCAAGGGTTACTCCCGCGCGCGGGTGGACGGCGAGACCATCCAGCTGTCGAATCCGCCGACGCTGAAGAAGCAGGAGAAGCACACCATCGAGGTGGTCGTCGACCGCCTCACCGTCAAGGACGGCGCCAAACGCCGCCTCACCGACTCCGTCGAGACCGCCCTCGGCCTGTCCGGCGGCATGGTCGTGCTCGACTTCGTCGACCTCCCCGAGGACGACCCCGAGCGCGAGCGCATGTACTCGGAGCACCTGTACTGCCCGTACGACGACCTCTCCTTCGAGGAGCTGGAGCCCCGCTCCTTCTCCTTCAACTCGCCCTTCGGCGCCTGCCCGGACTGCACCGGCATCGGCACCCGCATGGAGGTCGACCCGGAGCTGATCGTCCCGGACCCGGACAAGAGCCTCGACGACGGCGCCATCCACCCCTGGTCGCACGGCCACACCAAGGACTACTTCGGCCGCCTCATCGGTGCCCTCGCCGACGCCCTGGGCTTCCGCACGGACATCCCCTTCGCGGGCCTGCCGCAGCGCGCGAAGAAGGCCCTGCTGCACGGGCACAAGACCCAGGTCGAGGTCCGCTACCGCAACCGGTACGGGCGCGAGCGCCGCTACACCACGGCCTTCGAGGGCGCCGTCCCCTTCGTCAAGCGCCGGCACAGCGAGGCCGAGAGCGACTCCAGCCGCGAGCGCTTCGAGGGCTACATGCGCGAGGTGCCCTGCCCCACCTGTGAGGGCACGCGCCTGAAGCCGGTCGTCCTCGCGGTCACGATCATGGGCAGGTCCATCGCCGAGGTCTCCGCGATGTCCATCAGCGACTGCGCCGACTTCCTGGGCGAGCTGAAGCTCACCGCCCGCGACAAGAAGATCGCCGAGCGCGTGCTGAAGGAGGTCAACGAGCGACTGCGGTTCCTGGTCGACGTCGGCCTGGACTACCTCTCGCTGAACCGCGCGGCCGGCACCCTCTCCGGCGGCGAGGCCCAGCGCATCCGGCTGGCCACCCAGATCGGCTCCGGCCTCGTCGGCGTCCTCTACGTCCTCGACGAGCCGTCCATCGGCCTGCACCAGCGCGACAACCACCGGCTGATCGAGACCCTGGTCCGGCTGCGCGACATGGGCAACACCCTCATCGTCGTCGAGCACGACGAGGACACCATCAAGACCGCCGACTGGATCGTCGACATCGGCCCCGGCGCCGGTGAGCACGGCGGCAAGGTCGTGCACAGCGGCTCCCTGAAGGAGCTGCTCGCCAACGCCGAGTCGTACACCGGTCAGTACCTGTCCGGTAAGAAGGCCATCCCGCTGCCCGGCATCCGGCGCCCCGTGGACCCGTCCCGGCAGCTCACGGTGCACGGCGCCCGGGAGAACAACCTCCAGGACATCGACGTCTCGTTCCCGCTGGGCGTCTTCACCGCCGTCACCGGCGTGTCCGGCTCCGGCAAGTCGACCCTGGTCAACGACATCCTCTACACCCACCTGGCCCGCGAGCTGAACGGCGCGCGGAGCGTGCCCGGGCGGCACACGCGTGTGGACGGCGACGACCTCGTCGACAAGGTCGTGCACGTCGACCAGTCGCCCATCGGCCGCACCCCGCGCTCCAACCCGGCCACGTACACCGGCGTCTTCGACCACATCCGCAAGCTGTTCGCCGAGACCACCGAGGCGAAGGTCCGCGGCTACCTGCCCGGCCGCTTCTCCTTCAACGTCAAGGGCGGCCGCTGCGAGAACTGCTCGGGCGACGGCACCATCAAGATCGAGATGAACTTCCTCCCGGACGTCTACGTCCCGTGCGAGGTCTGCCACGGCGCCCGGTACAACCGGGAGACCCTGGAGGTCCACTACAAGGGCAAGTCCATCGCCGACGTCCTCAACATGCCGATCGAGGAGGCCACCGACTTCTTCGAGGCCGTTCCCTCGATCTCCCGCCACATGAAGACCCTGAAGGACGTCGGCCTCGGCTACGTCCGGCTCGGCCAGTCCGCCACCACCCTGTCCGGCGGTGAGGCCCAGCGCGTCAAGCTCGCCAGCGAGCTCCAGCGCCGTTCCACCGGCCGCACGGTCTACGTCCTGGACGAGCCGACCACCGGTCTGCACTTCGAGGACATCAGCAAGCTGCTGACGGTCCTGTCCGGACTGGTCGACAAGGGCAACTCGGTCATCGTCATCGAGCACAACCTCGACGTGATCAAGACGGCCGACTGGGTCGTCGACATGGGCCCCGAAGGCGGCGCCGGCGGCGGCCTGGTCGTCGCCGAGGGCACGCCGGAGCAGGTCGCCGGGATCCCGGCCAGCCACACCGGCAAGTTCCTGCGCGAGATCCTCGGCGCCGACCGGGTCAGCGACGCGTCCTCGGTGAAGGCCCCGCGCAAGAGGACGGCGAAGAAGACCGTCCCGGCGCAGAAGACCGCCGCCAGGACGGTCGACAGCAGCACCACCAAGAAGGCGACGGCCAAGACCACGAAGACCGCCGCGAAGAAGACGACGCGGACGGCCAAGGGCTGAGAGCGGTACCGACGCGCCGTGCCCCCGGGCGGACACCTGGGGGCACGGCGCGTCGGCGTGTGTCCGTCAGCCGTTCTTCGGCTCCACGAACTGCATGTCGAGCTGGATCTTCACCACTTCGCCGAGCAGACCGGGGGCGAAGTCGAGCCCGAACTCGCTGCGCCGGATCTCGCCCGTCGCGTCGAACCCGGCGTGCCGGCCGCCGCCCATGGGCGTGTCGACCAGCCCGCCGAACTCCACCGCGAGCGTCACCGGCCGGGTCACCTCGCCGATCGTCAGCTCGCCCTCCATCGTCCAGTCCTCGCCCTCGCCCGTCACCCGCGTCGAGCGGTACGTCATCGTCGGGCGCTTCTCCACGTCGAGCAGGTCGGGGGCGAGCACATGCGCGTCCCGGTCGGCGTTGCCGGTGTCGATCGAGGCCAGGTCGACGGTCGCGGAGATCCGCACGTCCTCGACCCGTTCCCCGACGAACAGCTCGGCCTCCAGCCGCTGGAAGCGCCCCCGCACCTTGGCGATGCCCAGGTGGCGGACGGTGAAGTTCACGGAGGAGTGGAACGGGTCGAGGGCCCAGTCACCCGGGACCAGCGGCAGGGCGGCGGCGGAAGCGGCGGTGGCGGTGTCATTCGTCATGCCCTCCACCCTGAGGCCCGCGCGGCCCGTGAGGGAGACCGGCCGGAGCCTGGTAGTGGCAGGGCCACGATCCGCGCTCGCTCCCGATGTACGTTCGGCGGGTGAGCGACAACGAGTTGGGCACGTTCCTGCGCACCTGGCGCGAAGCCGTCAGCCCCGCCGAAGTGGGCCTGCCCACCGGTGCACGGCGCCGCACCCCGGGGCTACGGCGGGCCGAACTGGCCACGCTCGCCGGGATCAGCGTCGAGTACCTCACCCGGCTGGAACAGGGCCGGGACCGCAACCCGTCCGCCCAGGTGCTCGGTGCCCTGGCCGACGCCCTCAGCCTGTCCCTGACCGACCGGATGCTGCTGCGCCGCCTGACCAAGGAGGCGGACGGCGGCGACCCGCTGATCTGCGCGGCGGCCCCGTCCCTCAGCCGCACCGCACGCCCCACCGTACGGGCCGTCCTGGACCGTCTGGAGCCGGCCCCCGCCGTGGTGGTCAACTGGATCGGCGACGTCCTCGCCCACACGGCGGGCTACCAGCGACTGGTCGGCCCCATCGGCCTGCTCGACGACGAGCGGCCCAACCTGCTCCGGTACCTGTTCACCGACGAACGGGCCCGCGGTGCCTACCGCGACTGGGACCGGGTGGCCGACGACCTCGTCGCCCGGCTCCGGCACGGCGTCCCCCTGCGGGACCCGTACCTCGCCGAGCTGGCCGACGAGCTGACGGTGACGGCGGGGGCGGACTTCGCCGACCGGTTCACCGATCTGGCCCTGACGCCCCGGCGGACGGGCTCCCAGCACCTCGAACACCCGGAGGCCGGCTCGCTGAGGCTGCTGCTCGAGACGCTCTCGCTGTCCGACGAGGGGCAGACCGTCGTCGTCCACCTGCCCGCGGACGAGGCCACGGCCGCCGCCCTGGACCGCCTCGACGGCCGCCGCCCCGGCGCGCTGAGGGCGGTGGGGGAGACGGGCTGAGCGATGCGCGCCGGGCGGGCCCGTGTCCGGAGCCCGGCTCGCGTCAGCCGTCCAGTTCGTGGGCGTACGGCGGCTCCGCACCCGCCCGGGAGCAGGTGATCGCCGCCGCACGGGCCGCGAAACCCAGCAGCTCCGCCCAGCCGTCGGACCCCAGCGCGGCCAGCGCCGGACGGCTGAGGGCGTCCCGCACCGCCAGCCCGTGCAGCAGCGCGGCGTTGACCGTGTCACCCGCGCCGATCGTGTCCACGACCTCGACCCGCTCGCCCGGCACGGCGTAGGCCCCACCGTCGGCGGTGTAGGCGGTCAGCCCCTCGCCGCCCCTGGTGATCACGACCGCCGCCGGGCCGGCCGACAGCCACTCCCACGGCGTGCCGCCCAGCCACTCGGCGTCCTCCGCCGACAGCTTCAGCAGCGACACCGACGGCAGCCAGCTCTTGAACCGCGCCCGGTAGGCGTCCGCGTCCGGGATCAGCCCGGCCCTGATGTTCGGATCGAGCGCGGTGAACACACCCTGCCCGGCCGCCGTACGCATCAGCTCCTCGTATGCGCTCGCCCCCGGCTCCAGCACCAGCGAACAGGTGCCGAAGGAGACCGCCCGGGTGCCGGAGGGCAGGGCGGAGGGCGCCGTGAACATCCGGTCCGCCGTCCCCTCGACGTGGAAGGAGTACGCCGCCGAGCCGTCCTCGCCGACGGTGGCGACGGCGAGTGTCGTGGGCTCGGCGCCCCGCTGCACCGACGACACGTCCACTCCGGTCTCGCGCAGCCGGTCCAGCAGGGCCTCGCCGAAGGCGTCGTACGACACCCGGGAGCAGAAGGCGGCGGGGGAGCCGAGGCGGCCCAGCGCCACCGCCGTGTTGTAGGGGCCGCCGCCGAGCGCCGGCTGGAGCGCC
This sequence comes from Streptomyces sp. NPDC006372, assembly GCF_040612515.1. NCBI lineage: Bacteria > Bacillati > Actinomycetota > Actinomycetes > Kitasatosporales > Streptomycetaceae > Streptomyces > Streptomyces sp. NPDC006372. The sequence goes on from NZ_JBEXQJ010000007.1 coordinate 214,207, forward strand.
GCCAGGGCCCCCGTGCCCTGCGGTACCAGGTCGATCAGTGCCTCACCGGCGACGACGATCACGACAGGGGTCCTTCCTCGGAGGGTTCGGGGCAGCCGCACGACGTGCGGTGGACGAAGGCGCAGGGCAGCCGCACGGTCCGGACGGGCCGGTCCGGCTCGGCGAGACGCTCCAGGAGCACGCGTACGGCCTGCGCGCCGATCTCCCTGCTGGGCTGCGCGATCGCGGTGAGCCGGGGCGAGAACAGGTCCGCCCAGGTGAAGTCGTCGAAACAGCACAGCGCGATGTCGCCCGGCACCGACAGGCCGTGGGCGCGCAGGGTGCGCAGCGCGCCGATGGTCATCGCGTTGTTGCCGGTGACCAGCGCGGTGGGCGGCACGGCGAGGGACAGCAGGGTGGCGGTGGCCTGTTCGGCGCCGGCCGACTCCGAGTCGCCGTGCACCAGGAGCCGCTCCTCGTAGGGGAGGCCCGCGAAGGCGAGGCCGCTCCGGTAGCCGGTGATCCGCTCGCTCGTGGTGCTGAGCCCCGGCAGCCCCGCCACCAGCCCGATCCGCCGGTGGCCGAGCCCCGCGAGATGGGTGACCAGGCGGGACGTCGGTTCGGCGTTGTCGGCGCAGACCTGGTCGAAGCGCGGGCCGCCGTCCGTCTCCGGGGCGTCCACGAGCCGGTCGAGGAACACGGCCGGTACGTCGTGCCGCCCCAGGTACGCGAGCAGCCCGCGCGGATCCGCGGAGGGCGCGACGATCATGCCGTCCACCCGGCGCTCGTGCAGCAGCTGGACGACCTTGCGCTCGTGGTCCGGGTCGTCGTGGGGATCGGCGATGAGCAGGCTGTAGCCGGCCTCCAGCGCGGCGGCCTCGACCCCCTGGAGGATCTCCGTGAAGTACGGGTTGCTGATCGCCGACACCGCCAGCCCGATGGAGCGGGTGCGGGACGTCACCAGAGAACGGGCCAGCGTGTTCGTGGTGTAGCCGAGTTGCTCCACGGCGTCCAGGACCGCCTGGCGGGTGTGCGGCAGCACCGGCCGTGTGCCGTTCAGCACGTGCGACACGGTCGCCACCGAGACACCGGCGCTGCGTGCGACGTCGGCCATGGTCGCCATGGCGTTCCCTCCTCCGCTTCCGGCGAGGAAGGTACCGCATCCCAGGCGGGACGTAAACGATTACGCAAGCGTTTACGTCCGGCCTCGAACCGGGGACGGTCACCGGTCCCGGACCCGCCCCCGCCCTCGGACCAGCCGCCGGGGCCGCCCCGACCCGCCCCGCTGGCTGTGTAAGACCGACCCCCACCGGTCGGCGGTGGCCTGTGAAACAGGAACCCATGGTGGTGCCGCGTAGCGGTACGGGCCGGAATCTCCTGCCCTCGGGCAGGAGAGGACCTCAATCCCAGTCCCAGCCGATCCCCACGAACCCGACCCGCGCCCGCGGCTCGACCAGGTGCACGGACCGGTGCTGCCCGCTCAGTGCCAGCTCCTGGCACCCCGTGCGCGGGGCCGCCGTCGTCTGCTGGGCGAACCGGTGGCAGCGCAGCGGGAGGGCCGCCGCGTCGAAGCACACCTGGAGCGCGTACTGGCCGCCGGGGGAGTCGAAACCGCGGACGTACTCGCGTGACACGCCCGCCGTGCCGTCCTCGACCCCGTAGCGGAACAGGAACGTGTCCCCGGCCCGCAACCGGGTGTCGAAGAGCAGCTCGGCCGCGAGCAGACCGGTGTCGCCGTGCCAACGGACACGTCCGGTCCGGCAGTTCTCCAGGGCGTGCACCCGCATGTGCTCCGGCTCGGCTCCGCGGTCGCCGTGGTGGACGGCCACGAAACGGTCGACGCCGTCCCGGTGGGCGCGCACGATGTGGTGCGACTCACGCTCGGCCAGCTCGCGTCCGGCCCCGATACGGAGCCGCTCGTGGTGCCCGAGGGTGTGCAGGCCGCCGTCCGGCGGACAGTTCAGCTCGGCCAGCAGCTGGTCCAAAACCCCGGAGGCCTCCACCAGGGAGCGGTAGGACCGGGCCGACGCCCGATGCCCGGACGGGCTCTCGCCGGACTCGGCGAGCAGCCGGAGCAGCGATTCCTCGGGCAGCTCCAGGATCTCCTCCAGCGCCCGTACGGCCCGCAGCGACTCGGGGCGCTGTGGGCGCCTGGCGCCCTGCTGCCAGTAACTCAGGCTGGTGACGCCGACCTTCACGCCGTGGCGGGACAGATGGTGTTGCACGCGTTGCAGCGGCAGCCCGCGGGCCGCGATCGCGGCGCGCAGGGCGACGTGGAAGGGGCCGCCTCGCAGGGCCGAGTCCAGTTCCGCGGTGGCGACGTCCGCGTGCTGTGGGGCGTGCGGCATGCAGGGGCCTCTCTCTGAGTCGGCAACGGCTGGTCAGACCGTTCGCGCGGGGCGGTCCCACCGGCGCAGGGCAGGCCTTCACATCCGTACGCCGTCGTTCAGCGCCCCGAGTTCCCCCGCATTGAAGCGTGTTGACCTGGTCCCGACAACACCTGATGCCGGACAGTGACGTACTCCCGGCCGGGCCCACCCGGACATGCGAAACGCCCGGGGCACGCACCCCGGGCGTTTCGCTGCGGATCCGTGGCCCGCTAGGAGTGGTCGCTTCCGCCCTGTTCCCGCAGGGCCAGACGCTTGGCCCGCGTGATGTCGGGATCGCGTGGGTCCAGGGCGTCGCGCAGTGCCAACGGCTCGTCCGTGTACCGGCGGGCACGGGCCGCCCGCCGGGTTTTCTCGATCCGCATCCGCTTCATCCGCGCAGCCCTCCGACCCGTGGCCCGCTCGTTCCGCACCGGGAACGGCGGTCCGCACCGACAACCTGTGCCTGCACCGGGACGGGCTTCGTCCGCCGGACGTCGCCGTGTCCCGTGGGTGACCCCCATTCCCGCTCCCGGCGGGCCGTAACCCCGGGGCGGCGCATGCCGTTGGAAACTGCCACCCCGCCGGGCCCGTGATCGGGTCCCGCGGCCCCGCCGGAGTGTCGGTGCTCGCCAGTAGGGTGTGAGACATGGCCGACCCCTCCAGCTACCGCCCCAAGCCGGGTGAGATCCCCGACTCGCCGGGGGTCTACAGGTTCCGCGACGAGCACCGCCGGGTGATCTACGTCGGGAAGGCGAAGAGCCTGCGCCAGCGCCTGGCGAACTACTTCCAGGACCTGGCGGGCCTGCACCCGCGCACCCGCTCCATGGTGACCACGGCCGCGTCCGTGGAGTGGACGGTGGTGTCCACGGAGGTCGAGGCGCTCCAGCTGGAATACTCCTGGATCAAGGAGTACGACCCCCGGTTCAACGTCAAGTACCGCGACGACAAGAGCTACCCCTACCTCGCGGTGACGATGAACGAGGAGTACCCGCGCGTGCAGGTGATGCGCGGTCACAAGAAGAAGGGCGTCCGGTACTTCGGTCCGTACGCGCACGCGTGGGCGATCCGCGACACCGTCGACCTGCTGCTGCGCGTCTTCCCCGTGCGCACGTGCTCGGCCGGCGTCTTCAAGAACGCCGCCCGCACCGGCCGCCCCTGCCTCCTCGGATACATCGGCAAGTGCTCGGCCCCCTGCGTGGACCGGGTCTCCGCCGAGGAGCACCGGGAACTGGCCGACGAGTTCTGCGACTTCATGACCGGCCGGACGAACACGTACATCCGCCGTCTGGAGAAGCAGATGGCGGAAGCGGCCGACGAGATGGAGTACGAGCGGGCGGCCAGGCTGCGCGACGACATCGAGGCCTTGAAGAAGGCCATGGAGAAGAACGCGGTCGTGCTCGCCGACGCGACCGACGCCGACCTGATCGCGGTCGCCGAGGACGAGCTGGAGGCGGCCGTCCAGATCTTCCACGTGCGCGGCGGACGGGTGCGCGGCCAGCGCGGCTGGGTCACCGACAAGGTGGAGGAGATCACCACCGGCGCCCTCGTGGAGCACGCGCTCCAGCAGCTGTACGGCGAGGAGACCGGCGACGCCGTCCCCAAGGAGGTCCTGGTCCCCGCCCTGCCCGACCCCGTGGAGCCCGTCCAGGAGTGGCTCGCCGGGCGGCGCGGCTCCGGCGTCTCCCTGCGCGTCCCGCAGCGCGGCGACAAGAAGGCCCTCATGGAGACGGTGCAGCGCAACGCCCAGCAGGCGCTCGTGCTGCACAAGACCAAGCGCGCCTCCGACCTGACCACGCGCTCGCGCGCCCTGGAGGAGATCGCGGACGCGCTCGACCTGGACAGCGCGCCGCTCCGGATCGAGTGCTACGACATCTCCCACCTCCAGGGCGACGACGTTGTGGCCTCCATGGTCGTCTTCGAGGACGGGCTGGCCCGCAAGAGCGAGTACCGCCGCTTCCAGATCAAGGGCTTCGCCGGGCAGGACGACGTCCGCTCCATGCACGAGGTGATCACCCGCCGCTTCCGGCGCTACCTCGCCGAGAAGGAGAAGACGGGCGAGTGGACGGACGGGGAGACCACCGAGACCACCGAGACCGCCGAGACGACCGGGAACGGTGAGAGCCCCCTCACCGGCACGGACCCCGCCGACACCGCGAACACCCTCACCGAGGACGACGGCCGCCCCAAGAAGTTCGCCTACCCGCCCCAGCTCGTGGTCGTCGACGGTGGCGCCCCCCAGGTCGCGGCCGCCCGCCGGGCCCTGGACGACCTCGGCATCGACGACATCGCCGTGTGCGGCCTCGCCAAGCGCCTGGAGGAGGTCTGGCTGCCCGGCGACGACGACCCGGTGGTCCTGCCCCGCACCAGCGAGGGCCTGTACCTGCTCCAGCGCGTCCGTGACGAGGCCCACCGGTTCGCGATCAGCTACCAGCGCACCAAGCGGTCCAAGCGCTTCCGGTCCAGCCCCCTGGACGACGTCCCGGGCCTCGGGGACACCCGCAAGCAGGCACTTCTGAAGCACTTTGGTTCGTTGAAGAAACTGCGATCCGCCACCATCGACCAGATCTGCGAGGTCCCCGGCATAGGCCGCAAGACCGCCGAGACGATCGCGGCGGCCCTCGCCCAGGCGGCCCCGGCCGCACCCGCCGTCAACACGGCGACTGGGGAGATCATGGAAGAGGAACCCGGCACCATGGGTTCCAGTGGGGAACCCGTGAGGACGGGAGCCCCGGACGAACGACGGGGGCAGGAGACATGAATGTGAACGAGCACGACAGCAGCACAGAGCAAGCCGGAGACGGAGCACAGGTGACTACGGGCACGCCCAACGAGAAGGCCACGGCCCCGGACGCGGCCATCCCCGAGCTGGTGATCATCTCCGGCATGTCCGGGGCGGGCCGCTCGACGGCCGCGAAGTGCCTGGAGGACCTCGGCTGGTTCGTCGTCGACAACCTGCCGCCCGCGCTGATCCCCACCATGGTGGAGCTCGGCGCCCGCTCCCAGGGCAACGTGGCCCGCATCGCCGTCGTCGTCGACGTCCGCGGCCGCCGCTTCTTCGACAACCTCCGCGAGTCCCTCGCCGACCTGGAGGCGAAGAACGTCACCCGGAGGATCGTCTTCCTGGAGTCCTCCGACGACGCCCTGGTGCGCCGCTTCGAGTCGGTGCGCCGCCCGCACCCCCTCCAGGGCGACGGCCGCATCGTCGACGGCATCGCCGCCGAACGCGAGCTCCTGCGCGAGCTGCGCGGCGACGCCGACCTGGTGATCGACACCTCCAGCCTGAACGTGCACGAGCTGCGCGCCAAGATGGACGCCCAGTTCGCAGGCGAGGAGGAGCCGGAGCTGCGGGCCACGGTCATGTCGTTCGGCTACAAGTACGGCCTGCCGGTCGACGCCGACCTGGTCGTCGACTGCCGCTTCCTGCCGAACCCGCACTGGGTCCCGGAGCTGCGCCCCTTCACGGGCCTCAACGAGGAGGTCTCCGGGTACGTCTTCAACCAGCCCGGCGCCAAGGAGTTCCTCGACCGCTACACGGAGCTCCTCCAGCTCGTCGCCACCGGCTACCGCCGTGAGGGCAAGCGCTACGTGACCATCGCCGTGGGCTGCACGGGCGGAAAGCACCGCTCGGTCGCCATGTCGGAGAAGCTGGCGGCCCGGCTCGCGGCCGAGGGCGTGGAGACGGTGGTCGTCCACCGGGACATGGGACGCGAATGACACGACGTACTCCCCGGCTGAGGGGGCTGCGCCGGGTGACGCCCGAGGGAAACACCGGCGGGAAGGCCGGCCGGCCCGCCGAAGCCCGGGGCGGCAGACCGCGCCGCCGGGGAGCCCAGCCCAAGGTCGTCGCCCACGGCGGCGGCATGGGCCTGTCCGCCTCGCTGGCCGCGCTGCGCCGGATCACCGGTGACCTCACCGCCGTCGTCACCGTGGCCGACGACGGCGGCTCCAGTGGCCGGCTCCGGGACGAGCTGGGCGTGCTGCCGCCCGGCGACCTGCGCAAGGCGCTGGCCGCCCTGTGCGGCGACGACGACTGGGGCCAGACCTGGGCGCGTGTCATCCAGCACCGCTTCCAGTCCAAGGGCGACCTGCACGAGCACGCGGTCGGCAACCTGCTGATCGTCGCCCTGTGGGAGCAGCTCGGCGACCACGTCCAGGCCCTCGACCTGGTCGGTCGCCTGCTGGGCGCCCAGGGGCGGGTGCTTCCGATGTCCGCCGTCCCGCTGGAGCTCCAGGCCCTGGTCAAGGGCCACGACCCGGATCGCCCGGACGAGGTCGACACCGTCCGCGGCCAGGCCACCGTCGCCCTCACCCCGGGCGAAGTGCAGTCCGTGCACCTGGTGCCGAACGACCCGCCCGCCGTGCCCGAGGCGGTCGACGCCGTCCTGGACGCGGACTGGGTGGTGCTCGGTCCCGGCTCCTGGTTCTCCTCGGTCATCCCGCACCTGCTCGTGCCCGAGCTGCTGGACGCGCTCACCCAGACCAAGGCCCGCCGGGTACTCTCCCTGAACCTCGCCCCGCAGCCCGGAGAAACCGAGGGCTTCTCCCCGCAGCGTCATTTGGAGGTTTTGGGACGACACGCCCCTAAACTCGCCCTGGACGTGGTGCTGGCCGACGAGGCCGCCGTGCCCGACCGTGACTCCCTGACCGACGCCGCCAAGCGGTTCGGGGCCGCGGTCGAGCTGGCGCCGGTGGCCCGGCCCGACGGGACCCCGAGGCACGACCCGGAGCTGTTGGCCGCCGCGTACGACCGTATTTTTCGGATGCATGGAAGGATCGGCCCATGGCGATGACGGCAGCGGTGAAGGACGAGATCTCCCGGCTCCCCGTCACCCGGACCTGCTGCAGAAAGGCGGAGGTCTCCGCCATCCTGCGGTTCGCCGGCGGCCTCCACCTGGTGAGCGGTCGGATCGTGATCGAGGCGGAGCTGGACACCGCCATGGCGGCCCGCCGCCTCAAGCGGGACATCCTGGAGATCTTCGGGCACAGTTCCGAGCTGATCGTGATGGCACCGGGCGGACTGCGCCGCGGCTCGCGTTACGTGGTGCGCGTGGTCGCCGGCGGTGACCAGCTGGCCCGCCAGACCGGCCTGGTCGACGGGCGGGGCCGCCCGATCCGCGGCCTGCCCCCGCAGGTGGTCTCGGGGGCCACCTGCGACGCCGAGGCCGCCTGGCGCGGAGCCTTCCTGGCGCACGGCTCGCTCACCGAGCCCGGCCGCTCCTCCTCCCTCGAGGTGACCTGCCCGGGGCCCGAGGCCGCGCTCGCCCTGGTGGGCGCCGCCCGCCGCCTGTCGATCGCCGCCAAGGCCCGTGAGGTGCGCGGTGTGGACCGGGTCGTCGTCCGCGACGGTGACGCGATCGGGGCCCTGCTGACCCGCCTCGGTGCCCACGAGTCGGTGCTGGCCTGGGAGGAGCGCCGGATGCGCCGCGAGGTGCGTGCCACGGCGAACCGGCTCGCCAACTTCGACGACGCCAACCTGCGCCGTTCGGCCCGCGCGGCCGTCGCCGCCGGTGCCCGTGTCCAGCGCGCCCTGGAGATCCTCGCCGACGACGTCCCGGAGCACCTCGCCGCCGCCGGCCGGCTGCGCATGGAGCACAAGCAGGCCTCCCTGGAGGAGCTGGGCGCGCTCGCCGACCCGCCGCTGACCAAGGACGCCGTCGCCGGCCGGATCCGCCGCCTGCTCGCCATGGCCGACAAGCGCGCCTCCGACCTCGGCATCCCGGGCACGGAGGCCAACCTCGCCGAGGAGGAGCTCGCCGACAACCTCGTGGGCTGATCCCACAGTCCGTCAAAAAGCCGGGGTCGGCGCCCACTTGGGTGATCGGCACCGGCTTTTGCGTGTCGTCCAGGCGCTCTTGACTCGATCATGGACTGTCATGAGCCTGGCATCTGTTCGCTGCTGTGGCGGACCCACGCTAGGGGGGTTCATGAGACGAAGAGCGAGATCGATCCTCGCTGTCGGCGCGCTCCTGATCGGCGGAGCGAGCATCGCACCCATCGCCCAGGCACAACCGGACAGCACAGCCCCGTCCGACCCGGACGAAGTCAAGGTCTTCCGCGCCGACGTCACCCGGCAGCAGGTACCCCTGCTGCTCGCCGCCGGCCAGGACGGCCACGAACTCAGCGAGCGGGTACCCGCGAAGGGCACCGCCACCGTCGAGGTCTACCTGACCGGCCGGCAGGCGAAGAAGCTGGAGCAGCAGGGCGTCGACCTCACCGAGCACGACCTCTCCACCAGGGCGAAGGCCCGCGTCGGGGAAGCCGCCGAAGGTGTGTTTCGCCCGTACAGCGGCAAGGGCGGCCTGAAGGAGGAGATCCTGAAGGCCGCTCAGGAGAACCCGGACCTCACCAAGGTCGTCTCCATCGGCAAGACCGTCAAGGGCCAGGACATCCTCGCGCTGAAGCTCACCCGGGGGGCGAAGAAGGCGAAGGACGGCTCCAAGCCCTCCGTCCTCTACATGTCCAACCAGCACGCCCGCGAGTGGATCACGCCGGAGATGACCCGGCGGCTGATGCACCACTACCTGGACAACTACAAGAAGGACCGGCGGATCAAGAAGATCGTCGACTCCACCGAACTGTGGTTCGTCCTCTCGGCCAACCCCGACGGCTACGACTACACCTTCGCCGCCGACGACAACCGCATGTGGCGCAAGAACCTGCGCGACATGAACGGCGACGGCGTCATCGGCCCCGGCGACGGCGTCGACCTCAACCGCAACTTCGCCTACAAGTGGGGCTATGACGACGAGGGTTCGTCCCCCAACCCCACCAGCGAGACCTACCGTGGCCCGGGCCCGAACTCTGAGCCGGAGACCAAGGCCCTGCACGCCTTCGAGAAGCGGATCGGCTTCACGTACGGCATCAACTACCACTCCGCCGCCGAACTGCTGCTGTACGGAGTGGGCTGGCAGGTGGCCACGCCGACGCCGGACGACGTCCTGTACGAGGCGCTCGCCGGCACGCCCGAGAACTCGGCGATCCCCGGTTACCACCCGCAGCTCTCCTCCGAGCTGTACACCACCAACGGCGAGGCGGACGGCCACGCGGCGAACGTCAACGGCATCGCGATGTTCACCCCTGAGATGTCGACCTGTCAGACGGCCTCGAACGCCGACCCGAACGACGAGTGGAAGGCGGCCGACTGCCGGTCGGTCTTCACCTTCCCGGACGACGAGAAGCTGATCCAGCAGGAGTTCGCCAAGAACGTCCCGTTCGCGCTCTCCGTCGCCGAGTCCGCCTCCCACCCCGACCGGCCGTCCTCGTCGGTCGGACAGAGCGCCGCCGACTTCACCCCGGCCGCGTTCCCGACGTCGTACGCCCGCGGCGGTGACCAGGAGGTCTCCGTGGTGGCGCGGAAGTCGCTGCGGGACAAGGAACTGAGGTACCGCGTCAACGGCGGCCGCACCCATGACATGGCGCTCCGGCCCTGGAAGGGCGGCGAGACCTACGGCGGTGAGGACAACCTCTACTTCGACGAGTACCGGGCCAAGGTGAAGGACGGCGACCCGGGCGACCGGGTCGAGGTGTGGTTCACCGCGGAGACGAGGAACGGCAAGAAGGTCTCCAGCGAGCGCTTCACCTACACCGTCGCCGAGCGGCCCCGGGCGAACACCCTCGTCGTCGCCGAGGAGGGCGCGACCGCCACACAGGCCCAGAAGTACGTCGACGCGCTCAAGGCCAACGGCCGCAAGGCCGTCGTCTGGGATGTCGCCCGGCAGGGTGCACCCGACGCGCTCGGTGTGCTGAGCCACTTCGACACCGTCGTGCACTACACGGGCGCGAGCGTCCCCGGCAACGCCACGCAGCTGCAACTGCGCGCCTTCCTCAACGCGGGCGGCAGGCTGATCGAGGCCGGTGAGCAGACCGGCGGCAGCGTCGACCTCGGCGGCGGCACCCTGTCCAACGACTTCAGCCAGTACTACCTCGGCGCCTACAGCCGTACCACGGCCTCCGGGGCCACCGGCTTCACCGGCTCCGGGGAGCTGAGCGGCTTCACGGGCCCGCTCACCGACGCGCCCGGGAACCCGCTGGACAAGGCGGGCCGGTACAACGTCACCTCCGACGAACTGCCGGCCGAGCAGTACCCGCGGTTCGCGAGCAAGGGCGCCGGACAGTTCGCCGGGGCGGTCAACCCGTACGGTCCGTACGCGGGCTCCTCGATGGCCGCCGCCGTCCACACCGACGACGCCTACAAGCGCCTCACACGCACCGTGGACCTCACGGGTGTCACCGCGGCCGACCAGCCCGCGCTGCGCACCCAGCTCATGTGGAACACCGAGTCCGGCTACGACCACGTCCTGGTCGAGGCCCACACCACGGGCGCCGACGACTGGACGACCCTGCCCGAGAAGGGCGGCGCCACCGAGGCCACCGTGCCGACGGAGTGCGAGGGCGGTTTCTACGTCCGCGAGCACCCCTGGCTGAAGCACTACCTGACCCTGTCGGACGGCGGCTGCACCGCGACCGGCAGCACCGGGCAGTGGTACAGCATCACCGGGTCCTCCGGAGGCTGGCAGCAGGTGAACTTCGACCTGAGCGCGTACGCCGGCAAGTCGGTCGAGCTCTCGATCAGCTACGTCACCGACCCGGGCACCGGCGGGTACGGCGTCCTCGCCGACGAGGCCTCGCTCGTCGTCGGCGGCACGGCGAAGGAGACCGAGGGCTTCGAAACCTCGCTCGGCGCCTGGAAGGTGGCCGGACCGCCCGCGGGCAGCCCGGCCGTCCTCAAGGACTGGGCCCGCACCGGGGCCCTCTTCCAGACCTACGGCGCGGTCACCACCGACGACACCGTGCTGCTGGGCTTCGGTCTGGAGCACGTCGTCACCGCGGCCGACCGCGCGGCATTGATGAGGAAGGCGCTCGCCTCCCTCGACGTGTGACCTCCCGGGACCAGGGAACTCTCGGTCAACAGGCACCACGCCGGGTAGCGAAATCGAGTGATCTTGCTCTCGGCGGCGGGCGGTCCGTACCCCTACTGGCCGGTACGGACCGCCCTGCCGTGTATGGGGCATCTGGATGTCACCACCGGGGCCTCAGGGAGGTAGGGTCGGAGGCGGTCGGGGACATCCCAAACAGAGCTCGCCGGCACCTCATGGCCGGCGTACCAACGAGGAGATCGGTTCGTGACGATCCGCGTAGGCATCAACGGCTTCGGCCGCATCGGGCGTAACTACTTCCGCGCGCTCCTGGAGCAGGGTGCAGACATCGAGATCGTGGCTGTCAACGACCTGGGTGACACCGCGACCACCGCTCACCTGCTGAAGTACGACACGATCCTGGGCCGCCTCAAGCAGGAGGTCTCGCACACCGAGGACACCATCACCGTCGGCGACAAGACCATCAAGGTCCTCGCCGAGCGCAACCCCGCCGACATCCCGTGGGGCGAGCTGGGCGTCGACATCGTCATCGAGTCGACCGGCATCTTCACCAAGAAGGCCGACGCCGAGAAGCACATCGCGGGCGGCGCCAAGAAGGTCCTCATCTCGGCTCCCGCCAAGGACGAGGACGTCACCATCGTGATGGGCGTCAACCAGGACAAGTACGACGCGGCCAACCACCACGTCATCTCCAACGCCTCCTGCACCACCAACTGTGTGGCGCCGATGGCGAAGGTCCTCGACGAGAACTTCGGCATCGTCAAGGGCCTGATGACCACGGTGCACGCGTACACCAACGACCAGCGCATCCTGGACTTCCCGCACAAGGACCTGCGCCGGGCGCGCGCCGCCGCCGAGAACATCATCCCGACCACCACGGGTGCCGCCAAGGCCACCGCGCTGGTCCTGCCGCAGCTCAAGGGCAAGCTGGACGGCATCGCGATGCGCGTCCCGGTCCCGACCGGCTCGGTCACCGACCTCGTCCTGGAGCTCGGCCGCGAGGTCACCAAGGAAGAGGTCAACGCCGCCTTCCAGAAGGCCGCCGAGGGCGAGCTGAAGGGCATCCTCGAGTACACCGAGGACCCCATCGTCTCCTCCGACATCGTCAACGCCCCGGCGTCCTGCACCTTCGACTCCTCCCTGACCATGGTCCAGGAGGGCAAGAACGTGAAGGTCATCGGCTGGTACGACAACGAGTGGGGCTACTCCAACCGCCTCGTCGACCTGACGGTCTTCGTCGGTAACCAGCTCTGATCGAATAGATCAGGCACCACGATGTGAGAGCAGGGCTCGGGCAGCGCGCGGTCGCGCTGTCCGAGCCCTGACTCACGTACAGATCAGAGCTGTTCGATCACGAGCGCTTACGAGCGATCACGAGCTCTTTCAGGAGTCCCTGCATGAAGACGATCGACGAACTCCTTGCCGAAGGGGTGGCGGGCAAGCGGATCTTCGTCCGCGCCGACCTGAACGTGCCGCTGGACGGCACCACCATCACCGACGACGGCCGTATCCGCGCCGTGCTGCCCACCGTCAAGGCTCTCGCCGACGCGGGCGCCCGCGTGGTCGTCGCCTCGCACCTGGGCCGCCCCAAGGGTGCCCCGGACCCGGCCTTCTCCCTCGCCCCGGCCGCCGCGCGCCTCGGTGAGCTCCTCGGGTCGGACGTGGCCTTCGCGACCGACACGGTCGGCGAGTCCGCCCGGGCCACCGTCGCCGGCCTCGCCGACGGCCAGGTCGCCCTCGTCGAGAACCTGCGCTTCAACGCCGGTGAGACGAGCAAGGACGACGCCGAGCGCGGCGCCTTCGCCGAACAGCTCGCCGCCCTCGCAGACCTCTACGTCGGTGACGGCTTCGGCGCGGTGCACCGTAAGCACGCCTCGGTCTTCGACCTTCCGGCCCGCCTGCCGCACTACGCCGGCTACCTCATCGCCACCGAGGTCGGTGTCCTGAAGAAGCTCACCGACGACGTCAAGCGGCCCTACGCCGTCGTCCTGGGCGGCGCCAAGGTGTCCGACAAGCTCGCCGTCATCGACCAGCTGCTCGGCAAGGCCGACCGCCTGCTCATCGGCGGCGGCATGGTCTTCACCTTCCTCAAGGCCAAGGGCCACGAGATCGGCTCGTCCCTGGTCCAGGAGGACCAGCTCCCGGTCGTCCGGGAGTACATCGAGCGCGCCGAGAAGAGCGGCGTCGAGCTGGTCCTGCCCGTGGACGTCGTGGTCGCGCCGGAGTTCCCGGACCTCAAGACCAAGGCTCCGGCCCGGCCCAGCACGGTCGCCGCGGACGCCATGCCGGCCGGCCAGATGGGCCTGGACATCGGTCCCGAGTCCCGCACACTGTACGCCTCGAAGATCACCGACGCCGCCACCGTCTTCTGGAACGGCCCCATGGGCGTCTTCGAGCACCCCGATTTCGCCGAGGGCACCAAGGCCGTCGCCCAGGCACTCCTCGACTCGAAGGCCTTCACGGTGGTCGGTGGTGGCGACTCCGCCGCGGCCGTGCGCATCCTGGGCTTCGACGAGAACGCATTCGGCCACATCTCGACCGGTGGCGGCGCCTCCCTCGAATACCTCGAGGGCAAGACGCTCCCCGGCCTCGCCGCACTGGAGGACTGACCTTTCATGGCTCCATCTAATCTTTCCGGGCGCACGCCGCTGATGGCGGGCAACTGGAAGATGAACCTCAACCACCTCGAGGCCATCGCCCACGTCCAGAAGCTCGCCTTCGCCCTGGCCGACAAGGACTACGAGGCCGTCGAGGTCGCCGTCCTGCCGCCCTTCACCGACCTGCGCTCCGTGCAGACCCTGGTCGACGGCGACAAGCTGAAGATCAAGTACGGCGCCCAGGACATCTCGGCGCACGACGGCGGCGCCTTCACCGGTGAGATCTCCGGGCCGATGCTGGCCAAGCTGAAGTGCACGTACGTCGCCATCGGCCACAGCGAGCGCCGCCAGTACCACGGCGAGACCGACGAGCTGGTGAACGCCAAGGTCAAGGCCGCCTACAAGCACGGCCTGACCCCCATCCTGTGCGTCGGCGAGGAGCTGGAGGTGCGTGAGGCGGGCAACCACGTCTCCCACACCCTCACCCAGGTCGAGGGCGGTCTGAAGGACCTCTCCGCCGAGCAGGCCGAAACCGTCGTGATCGCCTATGAGCCCGTCTGGGCCATCGGCACCGGCAAGGTCTGCGGCGCCGAGGACGCCCAGGAGGTCTGCGCGGCGATCCGCGGCAAGATCGCCGAGCTGTACTCCCAGGACCTGGCCGACAAGGTCCGCATCCAGTACGGCGGCTCCGTGAAGTCCGGCAACGTCGCTGAGATCATGGCCCAGGCCGACATCGACGGTGCCCTGGTCGGGGGCGCCTCGCTGGACGCCGACGAGTTCGTCAAGATCGTGCGCTTCCGCGACCAGTGAGTATGCGGTAGCGGCGATCCGTCGTACCCTTGCGGGGTCCAGCGCTGTGCTGGGCCCCGCGTCGTCCATCCGAATCCGAGGAAGTTGGTCCAGCCGTGGTTTTGGGGTTCTCGATCGCCCTGATCGTCTTCAGCCTGCTGCTGATGCTGCTGGTGCTGATGCACAAGGGGAAGGGCGGCGGCCTCTCCGACATGTTCGGTGGCGGCATGCAGTCCTCCGTCGGCGGCTCCTCGGTCGCCGAACGCAACCTCGACCGGATCACGGTCGTGGTCGGTCTGCTGTGGTTCGCGTGCATTGTCGTGCTCGGCATCCTGATGAAGGTGAACAACTGACCGAGCCGCCATCCGCACGGACCTGTACGTAAGGCCCCATGGTGGGTACGCGCAGCTGAGCGCGGCCTATCATGGGGCTTGCGTCCAGGTGTGAGGGTTGTAACTCCAACCACTGGACGCGCGTTGGGCCTTACGTAGACTGAGGCGCTCGCAGCGAAGCGGAACGCCGACTCGCTTCGCGGCACCATCACGCAGGGAGTTACGACCGTGGCAAGTGGCAACGCGATCCGGGGAAGCCGGGTCGGGGCGGGGCCGATGGGCGAGGCCGAGCGCGGCGAGTCCGCGCCGCGGCTGCGCATCTCCTTCTGGTGCTCCAACGGACACGAGACCCAGCCGAGCTTCGCCAGCGACGCGCAGGTGCCCGAAACCTGGGACTGTCCCCGCTGCGGCTTTCCGGCAGGCCAGGACCGGGACAACCCCCCGGACCCGCCGCGCACCGAGCCCTACAAGACGCACCTGGCGTACGTACGGGAGCGGCGCAGCGACGCGGACGGCGAGGCGATCCTCGCCGAGGCGCTCGCCAAACTGCGGGGCGAGATCTAGAAGCCGAGACCGGCCGGGCACCAGCAGGTGCCCGGCCGGAACTGCTCTCCCCATGGGTGTGACGCCCGCTCACGGACCGATTGTCAGTGGTGCCCTCTACGGTTTGTGCATCGGGTGGACCGTGAGGGGGAGACAGTGTCGACGGCCGAGGTGGGGGACGTGCGCGCGCCCGCGTGGCGCGGCGGTTTCGGACGGCTGTGGAGCGCCGCCGTGCTGTCCAGCTTCGGGGACGCGCTGCGTACGGCCGCGCTGCCCCTGCTGGCCGTCACACTGACCGATGATCCGCTGCTCGTCGCCTCCGTCACGGCCTGCGGCTATCTGCCCTGGATCGTCTTCGGACTGCTCGGCGGGGCCGTCGCCGACCGCGTGGACCAGCGGCGCGCCATGTGGATGGTCGATGCCCTGCGCGGTCTGCTGGTCGCGGCCTTCGCGGTGGCCGTGGCGCTCGGCCACGCCTCGATCGGCCTGCTGATCGCGCTGGCCTTCGCGCTGACCGCGCTCCAGACCCTCTTCGACAACGCCGCCACGGCGCTGCTGCCCGCCCTGGTCGACCGGGACGCCCTCGGCAGCGCCAACGCCCGGCTGATGACCGGACAGCGCATCGCCGGCGGGCTGCTGGGCGGCCCCGTCGTGCCGCTGCTCCTGGTGGCCGGGGCCGCCGTGCCTTTCGCGGCCGACGCCGTGACCTTCCTGGCGGCCGCCGCACTCGTGGCCTCCCTGCGGACGCCGCCGCCCGAGCGGACCCCGCGACCGGCGGGCAGCACCCTGCGCCGGGAGATCGCCGAGGGACTGCGCGCCCTGGTCCGGGACCGGGCGCTGCGCGCGCTGTGCACCGCCACCGCCCTGTGCAACATCGGCATGGGCGCCCTCGTCGCCACCCTCGTCGTCCTGGTGACCGGTTGGCTGGACGCCGGCAACGCGGGATACGCGGCGGCCATGACCGCGTACACCGTCGGCAGTCTGGCCGGGGGAGCCTTGGGCGGCCGGCTCGTCGACCGCGTCGGCCGGATGCGCGCGGTGCTGGTCGCCGGCGTGGTGCAGACCGGGGCGCTCGTCGTCATGGGGGCGGTGCGCAGCCTGGCCGTGCTGGTCGCCGCGCTGGCCGTCTTCGGGTTCATGGGGATGGTGTGGAACGTGAACACCACGACGCTGATGCAGCAACGCAGCCCGGCCGGGGTGCTCGGCCGGGTCAGCTCCGCCTTCCGGACACTCGCCGTCGCGGGCGCGCCCGTGGGCGCGTTGCTGGGCGGAGCCGTCGCCACCGTCTGGGGCGACAACACCCCGGCACTCCTCGCCGCGGCATTCTTCGCCCTGTCCGTCACCGCGCTGATACCCGCGCGCCGGCCGGACGTACCTGTTGTTGCGCCGGAGGACGGAGCGACGACAGTTCACGGCACCCGCTGCTCCATTAGGTTGGGACCGGCAGCGGGGCAGGTACGCAGCAGTACAGGCAAGGAAGAAGGCTGAATCCCCAGATGAACGCAGACGGCCGTACCAGGCTCAACCAGACGTCCGAGTGGACGGCACTGGCCAAGCACCGCGAGGAGCTGGGCGATGTCCAGCTGCGCGAGCTGTTCGCCGCCGACTCCGGCCGCGGCAGCGGGTACACCCTCCGGGTCGGTGACCTGTACGTCGATTACTCCAAGCACCTCGTCACCGACGACACCCTCCGGCTGCTGCGCGAACTGGCCGCGGCCACCGATGTGTTCGGGCTCCGGGACGCCATGTTCCGCGGTGAGAGGATCAACACCACCGAGGACCGGGCGGTGCTGCACACCGCCCTGCGGGCGCCGCGGGACGCGGTGGTCGAGGTCGACGGGGAGAACGTGGTGCCGGGCGTGCACGCCGTGCTCGACAAGATGGCCGCATTCTCCGACCGGGTGCGTTCGGGCGAGTGGACCGGCCACACCGGCAAGCGCATCCGCAACGTCGTCAACATCGGCATCGGCGGCTCCGACCTCGGGCCCGCGATGGCGTACGAGGTGCTGCGCGCCTACACGGACCGCTCGATGACGTTCCGCTTCGTGTCGAACGTGGACGGCTCCGACCTGCACGAGGCGGTCCGCGACCTGGATCCGGCGGAGACGCTGTTCATCGTCGCCTCCAAGACCTTCACCACCATCGAGACGGTCACCAACGCCACGTCCGCGCGCGGCTGGCTGCTCGCCGCGCTCGGTGACGAGGCCGCCGTAGCCAAGCACTTCGTCGCCCTGTCGACGAACGCCGAGAAGGTCGCCGCGTTCGGCATCGACACGGCCAACATGTTCGAGTTCTGGGACTGGGTCGGCGGGCGCTACTCCTACGACTCCGCGATCGGCCTGTCCCTGATGATCGCCATCGGCCCGGACCGCTTCCAGCAGATGCTGGACGGGTTCCGCATCGTCGACGAGCACTTCCGGACCGCGCCCGCCGAGGCCAACGTGCCACTGCTGCTGGGTCTGCTGGGCATCTGGTACGGCAACTTCCACGACGCCCAGTCGCACGCGGTGCTGCCGTACAGCCACTACCTGTCGAAGTTCACCGCCTACCTCCAGCAGCTCGACATGGAGTCCAACGGCAAGTACGTCGGCCGGGACGGGCGCGAGGTGGAGTGGCAGACCGGGCCGGTGGTGTGGGGCACGCCGGGCACCAACGGGCAGCACGCCTACTACCAGCTCATCCACCAGGGCACCAAGCTCATCCCGGCCGACTTCATCGGCTTCGCCCGGCCGGTCGCCGAGCTGAGCGACGAACTCAAGGCGCAGCACGACCTGCTGATGGCCAACTTCTTCGCCCAGACGCAGGCGCTCGCCTTCGGGAAGACCCCCGAGGAGGTGCGGGCCGAGGGCGTCCCGGAGGAGCTGGTGCCGCACAAGACGTTCCAGGGCAACCACCCGACGACCACGATCCTGGCGCCGGAGCTGACCCCGTCGGTCCTGGGCCAGCTGGTCGCGCTCTACGAGCACAAGGTGTTCGTGCAGGGCGCGGTGTGGAACATCGACTCCTTCGACCAGTGGGGCGTGGAGCTCGGCAAGGTCCTCGCCAAGCGGGTCGAGCCCGCGCTGACCGAGGGCGCCGAGGTCGAGGGCCTGGACGCTTCGACCAAGGCGCTGGTCGCGACCTACCGGGAGCTGCGCGGCCGGGAGTGACGGCTTCCGGACGACGGACGCGGACGGCGGGATGCCGTCCGCGTCCCGTAGACTCCGGGCGATCATGACAGCGAGTGCTCGGGGGAGCGCGAAGTGGCACGCACACGCGGAAGTTGGACGGGCGGCACCCTGACGGTCCGGTCCCTGTTGAAGCCCCAGGACGTGGCTCGGGCCGTGTTCCACCCGGCGTGGATACCGCAGCCGCTCGACCCGTCCGTGGAGCAGCTCAAGAAGTTCCGGGTCATCGCCGGGGCGGTCGCGTCCCTCGGCGTATACACCTTCATCGAGGGCGGCTTCGACCTCACGGAGCTGCTGGAGAACGCGATGACCGCCTCGGTCGTCCTGCTCTTCCTCACGCCGCTGACCGTCGGGGCGATGCTGTACGTCTGGCGGCGCACCGGCACCGTGGGGCAGTTGCGGGTGCCGCTCCTCAACTCCCTCAAGCTGTTGCTGCTGTTCGTGGGGTGTGTCGCCGCCCTGCTGATGCTGGTGCGGACGACGAACGCGACGGGCAACCCGGCCGTGATCATCGGGGTCGGCGGGACGATGATGTGGATGCTCGTCTTCACGGCGTCCGGAGCCGTGCGGGTCTCCGGCAACTTCTTCGGCACGGCTGCCGTGCACCGCTGTCTGCCGCCGCTGCTCGCCATGGTGACCAGCTGGCTGGTGGCCGTCCCGGACCTGGTCACCGGTGATCTGCACGGCCTCAGCCTCACGCTGGGCATCGTCTTCATCCTGGGCGCCCCTGTGACGGTCACCGGGATCGCGCTGCTGGAGATGGGGCGGCTGAAGCGGCGGTACGGGATCCGGCTGAAGGCACACCCGGCGACCCTGGCACCGGTTCCCGGGCCCGTCCCCGGACCAGTGCCGCCGATGCCCCCGGGCATGCCGCCGGCCGGGGCGCCGTACCTGCCGCCGCAGGGGAACCCGTACGGCCATCCGTACGGCGCCCCGCAGCCGCCGTACGGGGGCGGCAACCCGTACGCCCCGCAGCCGCCGTACAACCCGCAGCCCCCGTACGGGGGTTGATCACCGAACTCACAGGTGCTGGGGTGCTGGTGACGGAGTCGTCAGGCCACCGCGCTCAGCGTGTCCGCCAGCCGCCGCCGTGCCGCCCGGGCCGACGGCACCGCCGCCAGGGCCGCCGCGCACAGCACCGCCGCCGCACCGAGCAGCAGCATGAGGAGGGCGGACGGGCCCTGCGCGATGCCCGCGCCGATACCGCTCCACCTGCCCTGGGCGTCGATCAGCCAGTGGGCGAGGGGCAGACCCAGTGCCGTGGCGGCCAGGACGGCCGCCAGCGCCGTCAAGCCGGTGGCCGTGACCGTGATCGCCGTGATCTGCCGAGGGGACAGGCCGATGGCCTTCAGCGCCAGCAGGTCCCGTTCGCTCTCGCGGACGGTCCCGCCGATCGCGGTCAGCAGCTCGATGAGCCCGATCAGGGCAAGAACGGCGATCAGCCCGGCGACGACGGCGCGCAGTGGGGAGAGCCCGTCGGCCGGGTTGGCCACGGTGTGCACGTCCAGGTGCCCGCGCCCGGCCGTGGCCAGCCGGTCGGCGACGGCCCGGGGCTCGGCACCGGGATCCAGGCGCAGCTCGTAGAGGGTGGGGCGCAGCCCGGGGTCGTTCGCCCGGAGGGTGTCGAGGGACGTGGAGATGACCCGGCCGGCGTTCTCCGGCTCGATGCTGCGGCCCACGATGTGCAGGATCTGCGGCTGGTCCCCGACGGTCATCCGCACCCAGTCGCCGACCCGCACGTCCAGCAGGTCGAGCAGCCCCTGACCGGCCACGGCCTCGTCCGCGCCCCGGGCCGGGCGGCCCTCGGCGAGGGTGTACGGGTAGGGGTCCTGCTCGGTACCGAGGCCGCGCAGGGCGATCGTCGCCGTCTGGCCCGGGACCAGGGCGGCCGTCTCGACGCCGGGGTAGGCGGCGGCCACCTCCGGGTCGCGTTCCAGCAGCGCACGGGTCTGCCGCTCCCCGAGGCCGGTGTCGGCGCGGACGCTGAGCGCGGTCGGCAGGCCGATCTGCTCGGGCCTGCTGTGGAAGCGGTCGATGGTCGTCCACGCGCTCATCGCCACGACGATCAGCAGCAACGGCAGCGTGAGGCGGGCGACGGTGGCGAGGGACCGCGGGCGGCGGGTGAACGCCCTGTGCCAGCCCAGCACCAGCGCCGGCGGAACGCGCGCGCCGAGGGCGCGGCGTGCCGTGCCGGAGAGCTGTCCGGACCGGCGAGCCGCGGGCGGCAGTCCGAAGAGCCGACGCGCGCCGCTCGCCGGCCGTCCCCCGTGCGGAGCGGTCACGGGCCGCCGTTGCAGGATCCGGCCGGTCGCAGCGGACAACCGCCCGCTCCGTGCCGTGGTGGGCCTCTGCACCGGGACCGGAGGCACCCGCCCCGCCCGCCATGCGGCCAGCCCGGTGGTCGCGCCGATGAACAGCACCGCGCCGGCCGGTATCACGACCAGCGCCAGGGTGTGTCCGGGCAGCCCCTGCCACACCCCGACCGCGTCGCCGAGCCGTCCCGGGATCCGGCTGCCCAGGACCTCGGCGAGTCCGGCGGCGGCCACCGCGCCCAGCAGGGCGTAGGCGAGGTGCTGGAGCAGGAAGACACGGACCACCTGGCCGGGGGTGAAGCCGATCGCCTTCAGCACGGAGAGGTCCCGCAGATGCCCGCGGATACGGGTGCTGATCGCCCCGTGCACGGCGAGCCCGGCGGCCACCAGCGCGCCCAGCCCGAACAGGCCCAGCACCTGGCCGAGGAGCCGGTTGTCGCCCTGGGCCTCGGCACGCGCCTGCTGCCAGGTGGACACCTCCCCGATGGCTCCGGCCCCCAGCACGGTCACGGCACGCTGGACGACGTAGGACGTGTCACCGGGATCGGTCAGCCGCAGTCCGATCACCTGGCCGCCGGGATCCGGCACGGCCGACGGCAGCGCCCACACCAGCCCCGGCTGCTCACCGGGCCGGTAGCGCGGTTCGGCGCTGTCGGCCAGGCCCACGACGGTCAGCCGCCGGGCGGTGCCGGGGACGGTGAGGGTGTCGCCGGGCTCCGCCAGCAGCGCGCGGGCGAGACGGCTCTCCAGGACCACACCGTTCGGGGTGGAGCGGTCCAGCCAGTGGCCGGAGACGATCGGCGGGCGGCCGACGGACGGCCGTTCCGGTGTGCCGCGCAGCTCCACGGCGGCGCGGCTGCCGCGCGAGGAGACCGTGGTGGCGGCGGTGGGGTAGGGGCCGGCGACGGAGTCGACGCCGTCCAGGCCGGCCAGCTCGCCGGTGTCCGCCGCGGTGTCGGTGTGCAGCCACACGTGCGCGCCGTGCGACTGCGTGAACACCCGCTGCCAGGGGTTGGTGGCGTATCCGAACAGGGCCGTGGCCAGCAGCAGTGAGGCGACGATGCCCGCGGTGGCGAGGACGAGGAACAGCGCCTCGCCGCGGTGCGTGCGCAGATCGGAGTGCGCCCAGCGCAGGGTGGCTCGCACGGGCCTCAGTCCCTCGGCCCGCGGCGGGCGCGGTGGTCGTACACCCGCATGTCAGTCCTTGAGTTCCAGCACGCCGGAGATGCCGGACCGGCGCGGTGGTGTGCCGCCGTCGAGTTCCGCGTCGTCCGCGATCCGCCCGTCGAAGAAGCTGATCACCCGGTCCGCGGCACTCGCCAGCCGCGCGTCATGGGTGACCAGGAGGATCGTCTGGCCGCGCTGGTGGAAGCGGGACAGCAGCCGCATCACCTCGCGGGTGCCCTTGCTGTCCAGGCTGCCCGCCGGCTCGTCGGCCAGCAGCAGCGGGGGATGGTTGACCAGGGCCCGGGCGAGGGCGACCCGCTGCTGTTCGCCACCGGACAGTTCGCCCGGCATGCTGCGCTCCTTGCCCGTCAGGCCCAGCTCGGCCAGCAGCTGCTCCCGCTCGGCCCGCGCCTGCTTCGGCGCGGCCCCGGCCAGCAGCGCGGGCAGCTCCACGTTGTCGGCGACGGACAGGTTGGAGACGAGGTTGAAGAACTGGAAGACGATCCCGATCCGCTTGCGGCGCTCCACCGCCCAGCGGGCCTCGCCGTAGGTGTCCGTGCACTCGCCGTCGAGCCAGATGCTGCCCGCGTCCGGCCGCTGGAGCCCGCCGAGCAGATGCAGCAGCGTCGACTTCCCGGCTCCGGACGGGCCGGTGATCGCCACGAACTCGCCGGGCCGTACGCACAGGTCGACCCCGCGCACGGCATGGGCGGGGGCACCCTCGCCGTGGTGCGTCTTCACCAGTCCCTCGGCGCGCAGCACAGGAGTGGGACGCTCGTCGCTCACTCCGACTCCTCCAGCTCTTCCTGGCACCGTTCCAGCCAGTCGAGGTCGGCCTGCAGGTGCAGCATCGCGCCCTCTATCAGCAGGTGGGCGACGCGGTTGTCGCGGTCTTCGGCGGCGGCCAGCCTGGACAGCTGCCGCATCGTGTTCAGGTACTGGCGCCGCTGCTGGTTGATCAGGGAGATCTGGTCGGCGAGCCCGGTCTGCGGGGCGAGCGCCAGCTTCATGAAGAACTCGTCCCGTACCCGCGGCTCGTCCTCGGGCTCCTCGAACCAGACGCGCAGCGCCTCGCGACCGGCTTCGGTGAGGTGGTAGACCTTTTTGTTGGGCCGGCTGGACTGCGTCACGTCCTCGCCCTCGATCAGTCCCGACTTCTCGAGGCGGCCGAGGGTCACATAGATCTGGCCGACATTCGGCTGAGGGTACGCGGAGCCCAGCAGTTGCTCAAGGTCCTGCTTGAGCTCGTAGCCGTGGGCGGGGCCGCGGGCGAGGAGTGCCAGGAGGGGCAGGCGCACGCGTGCAGTCCTCCTGTTGTCCGGTCCAATGTGCTCCAGGCCCTAGTATCGCCCATACCTAACAGGTATACATGGCCTCTGATTCCGGGCAAGGGTGCCCGTCGCCGGTGTACAGGGAGGAACCTATGCGGTGGATCCATGCCGCGGGTAGGGGCCTCCTCGTTCTCGTCGTGGTCCTGACCGGCTATGTCGCCGCCGGGGCCCAGGCGGGCGAGTCCTCGGGAGGCGGTCGCGGCCCCCTCACGCTGGCCACCGCCGGCGACCTCACCGGCTACCTCGGCCCCCTGCTGGAAGGCTGGAACCGCACCCACCCCGGCGAGAAAGTCACCCTCGTCGAGCTGCCCGACTCGGCCGACGAGACCCAGGCGCAGATGGTCACCGACCTGCGCGACGGCGACCGCAGCCGGTTCGACGTGCTCAACATCGACGTCAACTGGACCCCGGAGTTCGCCGCGGCCGGCTGGATCCGGCCCCTGCCGCGCGACCGTTTCCCCCTGAAGAGCTTCCTCCAGCCGGTCGTGGACACGGCGACCTACGACGGACAGCTCTACGCCGTCCCGTACGTCACCAACGCGGGCCTGCTCCTCTACCGCAAGGACGTCCTCGCCGAGGAGGGCGTCCCGCCGCCGCGCACCTGGGCGGAGCTGGAGCGGTACGCGAAGACCCTCGCGCCCAAGCACGGCCTCGACGGCTACGCCGGGCAGTTCCTGCCCTACGAGGGCCTCACGGTCAACGCGGCCGAGGCCGTCTACTCGGCGGGCGGCTCGATCCTCGGCGACGAGGGCGAGCGCGTCACCGTCGACTCGGCGGCGGCCCGCGAGGGCATCGGATTCCTGGCCCGCGGTGTGCGCGAGGGCTGGATCCCGAAGGAAGCGCTGAGCTACAAGGAGGAGGAGTCCAAGCAGGCCTTCCAGGACGGCCGGCTGCTCTTCCTGCGGAACTGGCCGTACGCGTACGTCGGCGCCTCCGCGCAAGGGTCGAAGGTCGCCGGGAAGGTCGGCGCGGTACCGCTGCCGGGACCGGACGGACCGGGCAAGAGCGTCCTCGGCGGCTCCAACCTCGCCGTCAGCACCCACACCCGGCATCCCGACTCGGCCGCCCGTCTGCTCGCCTACCTCACCGGCGAGGACGTCCAGCGCCAGGTCCTCACCCGCGGCGCGCTGCCGCCCGTCCGCGCCGATCTCTACCAGGATCCGGCGCTCATCCGCAGGTTCCCGTACCTGCCGACCCTGCGCGAGAGCGTGCTCTCCGCCGAGCCGCGCCCCAAGAGCCCGCGCTACGACCAGGTCAGCCTGGTCGTGCAGGCGGTCGTGCACGACGCGATGGCCGGGCACCAGACGCCCTCGGCCGCGGTGCGGCGACTGGCGCGCGAGCTCGCCGCGATCTCCCGTCGCTAGACCTTCCCCAAGCTCTCTAGTTACTTGTTAGGTAACGCGGACGTCTCATCTGAGTTCGAGATGCCCCAGCGTGTCCGCATTGGTACCCCCAATCCGTCATGAACCCCTGTGCTTTTCATTGACACCCTCTCGACACGCCTACTTAACATGCATGCATAACCGCTGCCCTCCTCAGAGACAGGTCGATGGGTTGAACAGGCACCACTGGTGGCGTGACGCAGTGATCTATCAGGTGTACGTCCGCAGCTTCCTGGACAGCACCGGCGACGGCATCGGCGATCTCGCCGGCGTCCGGGCCGGACTGCCCTACCTGAAGAAGCTCGGCGTCGACGGGATCTGGCTGAGCCCCTTCTATCCCTCGCCGCAGCACGACCACGGCTACGACGTGGCCGACTACTGCGACGTCGACCCGCTCTTCGGTGACCTCGCCGAGTTCGACCTGTTGGTCGGCGCCGCGCGCCGGCTCGGCGTCAAGGTGCTGCTCGACATCGTCCCCAACCACTGCTCCAGCGAGCACCCCTGGTTCCGCGAGGCCCTCCGGGACGGCCCGGGCAGCCCGGCCCGGGCCCGCTTCCACTTCGCCGACGGCCGCGGCCCGGACGGTGACGAGCCGCCCAACAACTGGCACGCGATGTTCGGCGGCCCGGCGTGGAGCCGGGTGACCGAGGCGGACGGGCGACCCGGCCAGTGGTACCTGCACATGTTCACGCCCGAGCAGCCCGACTGGAACTGGCGCGAGCCGGAGGTCGCCGCCGAGTTCGACCGGGTGCTGCGCTTCTGGCTGGACCGGGGCGTCGACGGCTTCCGCATCGACGTCGCCGCCGGCCTCTTCAAGCATCCGGAACTGCCCGACTCCGACGACCCGGAGGCCGACGCCCGCACCCGCGACTCGGTCAACCCGCTCGCCTGGAACCAGCCCGAGGTGCACGACGTGTGGCGGCGCTGGCGCTCCATATGCGAGGAGTACACCGAGCGCGACGGCTGCGAGCGCCTGCTCGTCGGCGAGGTCTCCGTCCCGACCGCCCGCGAGCACGCGCGGTACGTCCGCTCCGACGAGCTCCACCAGGCCTTCTTCTTCGACCTGCTCAGCGCCTCCTGGGACGCCGACGTGTTCCAGAAGGTCATCTCCGAGGCCATGCAGGACATCGCAGGCACCGGCTCGACGGTCACCTGGGTCCTCAACAACCACGACCAGGTCCGCACGGTCACCCGCTACGGCGAACCCGCCACCGAGGGCAGCGGTCTCGGTGCCGCCCGGGCCCGCGCCGCCGCGCTGCTGATGCTGGCCCTGCCCGGAGCCGCGTACATCTACCAGGGCGAGGAGCTCGGCCTGCCCGAGGTCGTGGACCTGCCCGACGACGTGCTCACCGACCCGATCTTCCGCCGCACCGGCAGCCGGGCCCGCATCCGCGACGGCTGCAGGGTGCCGCTGCCCTGGTCCGGGCAGGCCTCGCCGTTCGGCTTCACCCCCGGCGCGGAGAGCGCCAAGCCGTGGCTGCCGCAGCCCGAGTACTTCGCCGAGTACGCCACCGACAGGGCCCTCGCCGACACCCGCTCCTTCTGGCACCTGTACCGCGACGGCCTGCAACTGCGCGCCGCGCTGCCCCAGTTGGGCGAGGGCACGCTGCGCTGGCTGGACGCCCCGCCCGGCGTCCTGGCCTTCACCCGCGGCGACGACCTGGTGTGCGCCGTGAACTTCGGTACGGCCCCCACACCCGCGCCGGTCTCCGGCACCCCGCTGCTGGCCAGCGGGCCCTGCCCGCCCGGCGTGCTGTCCGGCTCCACGGCGGCCTGGTGGATCCGCACCTGACCGCCCCGCACGTCAACTCCCCGAAAGCGATTCACCCGCAAGCGAACTTCCCGCAAGAGAACCCTCCGAAGGGACATCAACGATGATGCGACGACGTACCACCCTGCTCACCAGCTGCACCGCCCTCACCCTCGCGCTCGGCGCGACCGCCTGCGGCGGCGGCCCCGTCGCGGCGGGCGGCGGCGACAAGGCGCTCAGCGGCCAGTCGATCACCGTGGCCGGCGTCTGGTCCGGCACCGAGCAGAAGAACTTCCAGAAGGTGCTGGACGCCTTCACCGAGAAGACCGGCGCCAAGACGCAGTTCGTCTCCACCGGCGACAACGTCTCCACCGTCGTCGGCAGCAAGATCGAGGGCGGCAACGCCCCCGACGTCGTGATGGTCCCGCAGGTCGGCGTGCTCAAGCAGTTCGCCGGCAAGGGCTGGCTCAAGCCCCTCTCCAAGAAGACGCAGGCGTCCGTCGACGCCAACTTCGCCGACGTCTGGAAGAACTACGGCACCGTCGACGGCACCCTCTACGGCCTCTACTTCAAGGCCGCGCACAAGTCGACCGTCTGGTACAGCCCCGACGCCCTCGCCCAGGCCGGTGTGAAGCCGCCGAAGACCTACGACGAGATGCTCAAGGCCGGGAAGACCGTGTCCGACTCCGGTCTCGCCGCGTTCTCCGTCGCCGGGCAGGACGGCTGGACCCTCACCGACTGGTTCGAGAACGTCTACCTCTCCCAGGCGGGACCCGAGAAGTACGACGCCCTCGCCGCCCACAAGCTGAAGTGGACCGACGCCTCGGTCGTCGACGCCCTCACCACGCTCGGCAAGCTCTACAAGGACAAGCAGCTCATCGCGGGCGGCCAGAAGGGCGCCCTGAACACCGACTTCCCCGGCTCGGTGGAGAAGGTGTTCGGACCGAAGCCCGAGGCAGGCATGGTCTACGAGGGCGACTTCGTCGCCGGCGTCGCCAAGGACCAGTTCGGCAAGTCGATCGGCGAGGACGCGAACTTCTTCCCGTTCCCGGCCGTCGGCGGCGGCGAGGCACCGGTCGTCAGCGGCGGTGACGCCGCCGTCGTCCTCAAGGACGGCAAGAACCAGAAGGCCGCCCAGGCCCTCCTGGAGTACCTGGCCACCCCCGAGGCCGCGGCCGTGTGGGCCGAGGCCGGCGGCTTCCTCTCCCCGAACAAGGAACTCGACCTCGCCAAGTACGGCGACGACGTCACCCGCGCCACCGCCGAGTCCCTCGTGAAGGCCGGAGACTCGGTCCGCTTCGACATGTCCGACCAGGCGCCCGCGGCCTTCGGCGGCACGAAGGGCACCGGCGAGTGGAAGCTGCTCCAGGACTTCCTGCGCGACCCGTCCGACCCGAAGGGCACCGCCGCCAAGCTGGAGGCCGCGGCGGCCAAGGCGTACCAGGACTGATACGCCATGACAGCGACCCTTGTGAAAGAGACGGGTTCCCCGCCGCCCACCCCGGTCGCCGACCGCACCCGGCGACTGCGGCGGCGCGGGAAGATCGTCGCCCTGCTGTTCGTGCTGCCCGCGCTGCTGCTGCTCGGGGCGCTCGTCGTCTACCCCGTGCTGTTCAGCGTCGGCCGCAGCTTCTTCGACGCCTCTGGAACGACCTTCGTGGGCGGCGACAACTACGCCGAGATGTTCCGCGACCCGGCGACCCTCAACGCCGTGCGCAACACGGCCATCTGGGTCGTCGTGGCACCGGCCCTGCTGACCGGGCTCGGGCTGATCCTGGCCGTGCTGGTGGAGAAGGTCCGCTGGGCCACGGCCTTCAAGCTGCTCCTCTTCATGCCGATGGCGGTCTCCTTCCTCGCCGCCGGCATCATCTTCCGGCTCGCCTACGACGAGGATCCGGACAAGGGCGTGCTGAACGCCGCCGTGGTCTCCGTCCACGACGCGTTCAAGGCGGAGTCCTCGTACCCGACGGCCCGGGCCCGTGACGGGCAGGGCCTGACGAAGGAGAAGGACGGGTCGTACCGCACGAGTACGAGCGTCTCCCCGGGGGACGCGGTGACGCTCGGCCTGGTCGGCGTGCTCCCCGAGGACCTGCCGGGCGGCACCGAGCCCGCGTACGCGGCGGCCGGACAGAAGGCCGGTCCCGACGAACTGCGCGGAGTGGTGTACCTGGACTTCACCCCCGGTGGGGGAGGTGAGCAGGGCAAGGTCGACCGGCGGGAGAACGGACTGCCGCAGATGAAGGTCGAGGCGGTGCGCGACGGCAAGCAGGTCGCCACGGCGACCACCGCGTCCGACGGCTCCTTCCGCTTCGAGGGTCTCGAAGCGGGCTCCTACCAGGTGAAACTGCCGTCGTCCAACTTCGCCCAGCCCTACGAGGGAGTCTCCTGGCTCGGCCCGGCCCTCGTCACGCCGGCGATCATCGGCGCGTACCTGTGGATCTGGACCGGCTTCGCCATGGTGCTGATCGGCGCGGGCCTGTCGACGCTGCCGCGGGACGCGCTGGAGGCGGCGCGGATGGACGGCGCGAACGAGTGGCAGATCTTCCGGCGGATCACGGTGCCGTTGCTGGCCCCGGTACTGACGGTCGTCTTCGTGACGTTGGTGATCAACGTGATGAAGGTCTTCGACCTCGTCTACATCATCGCGCCCGGGCCCGTGCAGGAGGACGCGACCGTGCTCGCGACGCAGATGTGGCTGGTGTCGTTCGGCGGCGGCAACAACCAGGGGCTCGGCAGTGCGCTCGGTGTGCTGCTCCTGCTGCTGGTGGTCCCGGCCATGGTGTTCAACGTCCGCCGTTTCCGAAGGAGTCAGCGATGAACGCGGTGCGGCGCGGGTTGGGCAACGGGGTCGTCCAGGCCTTCCTCGTCGTGGTGGGCCTGGTGTGGATGACGCCGCTGGCCGGGCTGTTCCTGTCCTCGCTGCGGTCCGCCGAGGACACGGCGAAGGGCGGCTGGTGGACGGTGTTCTCCAGCCCCGGGCAGCTGTCCTTCGACAACTACTCGGAGCTGCTGGGCAACGCCGGGATCACGCAGGCGTTCTGGAACACGGTGCTGATATCGGTGCCGACGACGGTGCTGGTCGTGGTGATCGCGGCACTCGCGGGGTACGCCTTCGCGTGGCTGGACTTCCCCGGGCGGGAGGCGATCTTCCTGCTCGTGGTCGCACTGCTGGTGGTGCCGGTGCAGATCGGGCTGCTGCCGGTCGCCAAACTCTTCGGGCAGCTGGGGCTGTTCGGCACGATCCCCGGTGTCGTGCTCTTCCACGTGGCCTATGGTCTGCCCTTCGCCGTGTTCCTGCTGCGGAACTACTTCTCCGAGATGCCGAAGGAGATGCTGGAGGCCGCGCGGATGGACGGGGGCAGTGAGTGGCGTATCTTCACGCGGCTCGTGCTGCCGGTGGGGCGGCCGGCGATCGCGTCCCTGGCCATCTTCCAGTTCCTGTGGGTGTGGAACGACATGCTGGTGGCGTTGCTGTTCGCGGACAGTTCCTCGCAGCCGCTGACCGTGGAACTGCAGTCGCAGATACGGCAGTTCGGTAGCAACATCGATGTCCTGGCGCCCGGGGCGTTCGTGTCCCTGGTCGTGCCCGTCGTCGTGTTCTTCGCGTTCCAGAAGCACTTCGTGCAGGGTGTGATGGCGGGGTCGGTCAAGTAGTCCGCCGCTCCGGCCCACCGTCTCGCCCTCCCCAGCCGTCCACCGCCGTCATGGCGCGCTCCACATGAGCGCGCAGGCTGCGCGGTGGGCGGCCGGTGAGGACCAGATCGCCTCCCACGTCACGGTCGGCGGTCAGTGCGTGCACGGCGACGGCGGCGATGTCGTCGGCGTCCACGAAGGCCACCCGCCCGTCGCCCGTCGCGGTCCGGATGACGCCCTCTTCCCGGATGCTCCTGGCGTGCTCGTGGTCGCACGGGAACACCAAAGCGGCCGGAGCCCCGCGCTCAGGGGTTCCGGCCGCTCCGGTGAAACGGGCCGATCGGCGCTCGTGCCGTCAGGCCGACGCGGGCGGATACAGCGAGCGCGGCAGTTGCGAGGCCGCCGCCGCGTCCAGCAGCCACAGCGTCCGGGACCGGCCGTAGGCGCCCGCCGCCGGTGCCTGGATCTCACCCGCCCCGGACAACGCGATCGCCGCCGCCTGCGCCTTGTCCTCCCCGGCCGCGAGCAGCCACACCTCCCGGGCCGACCGAATCGCCGGCAACGTCAGCGTCACCCGGGTCGGCGGCGGCTTCGGCGCGCCGTGGACACCGACGACCGTACGGTCGGTCTCGCGCACCGCAGGCAGCTCCGGGAACAGCGAAGCGACATGCGTGTCCGGCCCGACCCCGAGCATCAGGACGTCGAACGCCGGCACCGGCCCGTGGTTCTCCGGACCCGCCGCCCCCGCCAGCTCCTCCGCGTACGCGGCAGCCGCCGCGTCCACGTCGTCACCGTGGGGGCCGTCCGACGCGGGCATCGCGTGCACCCGCTTCGGATCGAGCGGCACCGAGTCCAGCAGCGCCTCCCTCGCCTGAGTGACGTTGCGCTCCGGGTCACCCTCGGGCAGGAACCGCTCGTCGCCCCACCAGAGGTCGAGCCGGCTCCAGTCGATCGCGTCCCGGGCGGGCGCCGCGGCCAGCGCGGCCAGCAGGCCGTTGCCGTTGCGGCCGCCCGTCAGGACCACGGACGCCGACCCCCGGGAGGCCTGCGCGTCCACGATCCTGGTGATCAGCCGGGCCGCCGCGGCCTGCGCCATCAGCTCCTTGTCGCGGTGCACGACCAGCTGCGGTGCCGTACTCACTTCGTCGCCTTCCGTACCGGTTCCAGCTTCGGCGGTTCCTGCTTCAGCGGTGCCTGCGCCGTCGCTTCCGCAGCGGGTGCTTTCGCAGCCCTTTCGACCGGCGCGGGGAGGGCGAGTCGTCCCGTCCCGTCACTTTTGGGCTCGCCTCGCTCTCCTTTGGCCAGCGATTCCACCGACTCCTCGGAGACCCTCGGTGCCGGAGCCGACCAGGAGGACTTCAGCCGGTCCACCCCGTACCGCAGCGCCGACGCGTACGTGTCGTCCGGGTCCAGCCGCCGCAGCTCCTCCGCGATCAGCTCGGCCGTCTCCCGGCGCTTCAGGGCCACTCCACGGTCCGGCTGGCCGTCGATGGAGAGGGTGGCCAGGGACCCGTCCGGGCGGTCCAGGGTGATCGGGCCGCAGTCGGTGTCCATGCGGACCGCCGTCAGGCCCGGGCCGCCGGACAGCGAACGCTTCACGGGGACGTCCAGCCGGTCCGCGAGCCACATCGCCAGCAGCTCACAGCTCGGGTTGAATTCCTCGCCCTCCACCTCGACGGCCCTGACCTCGCAGGCGACCTGGTCGAGCGCCGCCGCCAGCATCGAGCGCCAGGGCGTGATGCGGGTCCAGGACAGGTCCGTGTCGCCGGGGGTGTAGGTACCGGACCGGGCGGCCAGGTCCCGTACCGGCTGCTCGGAGGCGTACGTGTCGGTGACACGGCGCTGTGCGAGGGCGCCCAGGGGGTCCTTCGCCGGGTCGAGCGGCGCGTTCACCGGCCACCACACCACCACCGGGGCGTCCGGCAGCAGCAGCGGCAGCACCACCGACTGGGCGTGGTCGGCCACCTCGCCGTACAGCCGGAGCACCACGGTCTCGCCCGTCCCGGCGTCCGCGCCGACCCGCACCTCCGCGTCCAGGCGGGACTGCGTACGCTCGCGGGGCGAGCGGGAGACCCGCCTGATGACCACCAGCGTGCGCGAGGGATGCTCGTGCGCGGCGTCGCTCGCGGCCTTCAGCGCGTCGTAGGCGTTCTCCTCGTCCGTCACGATGACCAGCGTGAGCACCATGCCGACCGCCGGGGTGCCGATCGCCCGGCGGCCCTGCACCAGCGCCTTGTTGATCTTGCTGGCGGTGGTGTCCGTGAGGTCTGTCTTCATGGCCGGCGCCAGCTCCGTCCGTGTCGCTCGAGCATTTCGTCCGCCTCGACGGGCCCCCAGGTACCGGCCGGGTACTGCGCGGGCTTGCCGTTCTTGTCCCAGTACTCCTCGATCGGGTCGAGGATCTTCCAGGACAGCTCGACCTCCTCGGTGCGCGGGAAGAGGTTCGAGTCACCGAGGAGAACGTCCAGGATGAGACGCTCGTACGCCTCCGGGCTGGACTCCGTGAAGGACTCGCCGTAGGCGAAGTCCATGGACACGTCCCGGATCTCCATCGACGTCCCGGGCACCTTCGAGCCGAAGCGGACCGTCACGCCCTCGTCCGGCTGGACGCGGATGACGATCGCGTTGGAGCCGAGCTCCTCGGTGGCCGTCGAGTCGAAGGGGGAGTGCGGGGCCCGCTGGAACACCACCGCGATCTCGGTGACCCGGCGGCCCAGCCGCTTGCCGGTGCGCAGGTAGAAGGGGACGCCCGCCCAGCGGCGGTTGTCGATCTCCAGCTTGATCGCGGCGTAGGTGTCGGTCTTGGAGGAGCCGTTGATGCCGTCCTCCTCCAGGTAGCCGCGCACCTTGGTGCCGCCCTGCCAGCCCGCCGCGTACTGGGCGCGCACGGTGTCCCGGCCCATGTCCTTGGGGAGCCGCACGGCGCCGAGCACCTTGGTCTTCTCGGCGGCCAGCGCGTCCGCGTCGAAGGAGGCCGGCTCCTCCATGGCGGTCAGGGCCATGAGCTGGAGCAGGTGGTTCTGGATGACGTCACGGGCGGCGCCGATGCCGTCGTAGTACCCGGCCCGGCCGCCGATGCCGATGTCCTCGGCCATGGTGATCTGCACGTGGTCCACCAGGGACCGGTTCCAGATCGGCTCGAACATCGTGTTGGCGAAGCGCAGCGCCAGGATGTTCTGGACGGTCTCCTTGCCCAGGTAGTGGTCGATGCGGAAGACCTGGTCCGGGGCGAAGACCTCGTGGACGACCTTGTTGAGCTCCTCGGCCGACTCCAGGTTGTGACCGAACGGCTTCTCGATGACCGCACGCCGCCAGGAACCGCCCGTCTGGTCGGCCAGCTGGTGCTTCTTCAGCTGCTGGATGACCACCGGGAAGGACTTCGGCGGCACCGAGAGGTAGAAGGCGAAGTTGCCGCCCGTGCCCTGCGCCTTGTCCAGCTCCTCGATCGTGGAGCGCAGCCGCTCGAACGCGTCGTCGTCGTCGAACGTGCCCTGCACGAAGCGCATGCCCTGGATGAGCTGCTGCCAGACCTCCTCGCGGAAGGGCGTGCGGGCGTGTTCCTTGACCGCGTCGTGGACCTCCTGGGCGAAGTCCTCGTGCGCCCACTCGCGGCGCGCGAAGCCGACCAGTGAGAAGCCCGGCGGCAGCAGACCCCGGTTGGCGAGGTCGTACACGGCGGGCATGAGCTTCTTACGGGAGAGGTCGCCCGTTACGCCGAAGATGACCAGGCCCGACGGCCCCGCGATACGCGGGAGCCGTCGGTCCGCGGGGTCACGCAGCGGGTTGCTGCTCGACACCTGTTCAGCCCTCCGAGGGGGCGAGGCGCTGAAGCTCGGCCTCGGTCGACTTCAGCAGATCGGTCCAGGACGCCTCGAACTTCTCGACGCCCTCCTCCTCCAGCAGCCGCACCACGTCGTCGTACTTGATCCCGAGCTTCTCGACCGCGTCGAGGTCGGCGCGGGCCTGCTCGTACGTGCCGGCGACGGCGTTGCCGCGGATCTCGCCCTGCTCCTCCGTGGCGAACAGGGTCGCCTCCGGCATGGTGTTCACCGTGTTGGGCGCGACCAGCTCGTCGACGTAGAGGGTGGGCTTGTACGCCTTGTCCTTCACGCCGGTGGACGCCCACAGCGGACGCTGCTTGTTGGCGCCCGCCTTCTCCAGGGCGCTCCAGCGGTCCGAGGAGAAGACCTCCTCGTACGCCTGGTAGGCCAGCCGGGCGTTGGCGACACCGGCCTTGCCGCGCGCGGCCTTGGCCTCGTCGGTGCCCAGCGCGTCGATCCGCTTGTCGATCTCGGTGTCCACGCGGGACACGAAGAACGACGCCACGGAGTGGATCTGCGACAGGTCCAGGCCGCGCTCCTTGGCCTTCTCCAGGCCGGTCAGGAACGCGTCCATGACCAGGCGGTAGCGCTCCAGGGAGAAGATCAGCGTGACATTGACGCTGATGCCCAGGCCGATGGTCTCGGCGATGGCCGGGATGCCCGCCTCGGTCGCCGGGATCTTGATGAGGGTGTTGGGCCGGTCCACCAGCCAGGCGAGCTGCTTGGCCTCGGCGACCGTGGCCCGCGTGTTGTGCGCCAGGCGCGGGTCGACCTCGATCGAGACCCGGCCGTCCTGGCCGCCGGTGGCGTCGAAGACCGGGCGCAGGATGTCGGCGGCGTCACGGACGTCCGCCGTCGTGATCATGCGGATGGCCTCTTCGACGGTGACCTTGCGGGCGGCGAGGTCGGTCAGCTGCGTGTCGTAGCCGTCGCCCTGTGAGATCGCCTTCTGGAAGATCGACGGGTTGGTGGTGACGCCCACGACGTGCTGCTGGTCGATCAGCTCGGCGAGGTTGCCGGACGTGATCCGCTTGCGCGACAGGTCGTCCAGCCAGATCGCCACGCCTTCCTCGGAGAGGCGCTTCAGTGCGTCTGTCATGGAAATTCCATCTCCTACGTGTCGTGTATAAGCGTCAGCGCTGAGCTGCGGCGATCGATTCCCGCGCGGCGGCGGCCACGTTCTCGGGAGTGAAGCCGAACTCGCGGAAGAGGACCTTGCCGTCGGCCGAAGCACCGAAGTGCTCCAGGGAAACGATGCGGCCGGCGTCCCCCACGTACTTGTGCCAGGTGAGACCGATACCGGCCTCCACCGCGACACGGGCCCGGACGGACGGCGGCAGGACGCTGTCCCGGTACCCCTGGTCCTGCTGCTCGAACCACTCCACCGACGGCATGGACACCACGCGCGTGGGCACGCCGGCGCTCTGGAGCTGCTCGCGCGCCTCGACGGCGACGTGCACCTCCGAGCCGGTGGCGATGAGGATCAGCTCGGGCTCGCCGCCGTCAGCCTCGAACAGGACGTAACCGCCCTTGGCGGCGTCCTCGTTGGGCTCGTAGGTCGGCACACCCTGCCGGGTCAGCGCCAGACCGTGCGGCTGGCCCTTGCCGAACTCCTTCGTCCAGCGCCGGAGGATCTCGCGCCAGGCGATCGCGGTCTCGTTGGCGTCCGCCGGGCGCACGACGTTCAGGCCCGGGATCGCCCGCAGCGACGCCAGGTGCTCGATCGGCTGGTGCGTCGGGCCGTCCTCGCCCAGACCGATGGAGTCGTGCGTCCACACGTACGTCACCGGCAGGTGCATCAGCGCCGACAGCCGCACCGCGTTGCGCATGTAGTCGGAGAAGACCAGGAACGTGCCGCCGTAGATCCGCGTGTTGCCGTGCAGCGCGATGCCGTTCATCTCGGCGGCCATCGCGTGCTCGCGGATACCGAAGTGGATCGTGCGGCCGTACGGGTCCGCCTCCGGCAGCGGGTTGTCCGCCGGGAGGAAGGAACTGGTCTTGTCGATCGTGGTGTTGTTGGAGCCCGCCAGGTCCGCCGAGCCGCCCCACAGCTCGGGGACGACCGCGCCGAGGGCCTGGAGGACCTTGCCGGAGGCGGCACGCGTGGCCACGCCCTTGCCGACCTCGAAGACCGGGATCTTCTCCTCCCAGCCCTTGGGCAGCTCACCCTTGGCGATCCGGTCGTACTCGGCTGCGCGCTCGGGGTTGTTGTCCCGCCACTGCTGGTACGCCTTCTCCCACACCGCACGCGCGGCCTGGCCCCGCTCCAGCGCCTTGCGGGTGTGCGTGATGACCTCGTCGGCCACCTCGAAGCTCTGCTCCGGGTCGAAGCCCAGGACCCGCTTGGTCGCCGCGACCTCGTCGTCGCCGAGCGCCGAGCCGTGCGCCGCCTCGGTGTTCTGGGCGTTCGGGGCCGGCCAGGCGATGATCGAGCGCATCGCGATGAACGACGGCTTGTCCGTGACGGCCTTGGCCTTCTGGATCGCCTCGAAGATCGCGGCCGGGTCCAGGTCGCCGTCGGCCTTCGGCTCCACCCGCTGCACGTGCCAGCCGTAGGCCTCGTACCGCTTGACGGTGTCCTCGGAGACAGCGGTCTCGGTGTCGCCCTCGATCGAGATGTGGTTGTCGTCCCACAGCAGGATCAGGTTGCCGAGCTTCTGGTGGCCCGCGAGCGAGGAGGCCTCGGAGGAGATGCCCTCCTGGAGGCAGCCGTCACCGGCGATGCAGTAGACGAAGTGGTCGAACGGCGACTCGCCCTCGGCGGCCTCCGGGTCGAACAGGCCGCGCTCGTAGCGGGCGGCCATCGCCATGCCCACCGCGTTCGCCACACCCTGCCCGAGCGGGCCCGTCGTGGTCTCCACACCGGTGGTGTGCCCGTACTCGGGGTGGCCGGGGGTCTTCGAACCCCAGGTGCGGAAGGACTTCAGGTCGTCCAGCTCCAGGCCGAAGCCGGCCAGGTACAGCTGGGTGTAGAGGGTCAGGGACGAGTGGCCGGCGGACAGCACGAAGCGGTCACGTCCGACCCAGTCGGCGTCCGCCGGGTCGTGCCGCATCACCTTCTGGAAGAGGGTGTAGGCGGCAGGCGCCAGGCTCATCGCCGTACCCGGATGGCCGTTACCGACCTTCTGTACGGCATCGGCGGCCAGGACACGCGCGGTGTCGACGGACCGCTGGTCCAACTCGGTCCACTCGAGGTCTGTGGTGGTCGGCTTGGTGCTCACCCTGGGTCAGGGCTCCTCTCCACATGTCGGATGCCGGTGTATCGGGGCGCCCACCGGCCGCAGTCGAGCCTACCCCCGCGGGACGTGCGTTCTTTCGAGTCACTCAAGAGTGCCGGGGCTCGTCCCGATCCGCCTCCTGACTGGGCCGTACCGCATTCGACAGGTGAATACGGAGCCGCTCATCCGGGTGCTCAATCGAGCTTCCACGCGCCCTTCGGGAGCCCCCTGCCAACACGACCCGACCCCCGCGAATGTCCGACTCTGGGCAACGTCTAAAGTGGCGTGGTACGCGCGAGCCTTTACCGGGACTTCACACGGGTGAGGCTTGCTGGGATGTCTCTGTAGGGGTGTGCGTGACGGCCGTTGAATCCCGTCCAGCGGGGATGCTAGGGGCGGACCAGAGCCCGGCCCACCGGCCGTTCGGGGCCCGTGTCAAGGCGTTCGTGGCTCTCACCAAGCCGCGGATCATCGAGCTCCTCCTGATCACCACCGTGCCGGTGATGTTCCTGGCCGAGCAGGGGGTGCCCGACCTGACGCTGGTGCTGCTGACCTGTGTCGGCGGCTACCTGTCGGCGGGCGGCGCCAACGCGCTCAACATGTACATCGACCGCGACATCGACGCGCTCATGGACCGCACCTCGCAGCGTCCGCTGGTCACCGGCATGGTCAGCCCGCGCGAGTGCCTCGCCTTCGGGATCACCCTGGCGATCGTCTCCACCCTGCTGTTCGGCCTCGCGGTGAACTGGCTCTCGGCGTGGCTCTCGCTCGGCGCACTCCTCTTCTACGTCGTCGTCTACACGATGATCCTCAAGCGCCGTACCTCGCAGAACATCGTGTGGGGCGGGATCGCGGGCTGTCTGCCCGTGCTGATCGGCTGGTCCTCGGTCACCAACTCCATGTCCTGGGCGCCGGTCATCCTGTTCCTCGTCATGTTCTTCTGGACGCCGCCGCACTACTGGCCGCTGTCCATGAAGGTCAAGGAGGACTACGCCCGCGTGGGCGTGCCGATGCTGCCGGTGGTCGCCTCCAACAAGGTGGTCGCCAAGCAGATCGTGATCTACAGCTGGGTCATGGTCGGCGTCTCCCTCCTGCTCACCCCGCTCGGCTACACGGGCTGGTTCTACACGGCGGTCGCCCTCCTGGCCGGTGGCTTCTGGCTCTGGGAGGCACACGGCCTGCAGAACCGCGCCAAGGCGGAGATCACGGGCGCGAAGCTGAAGGAGATGCGCCTGTTCCACTGGTCGATCACCTACGTCTCGCTGCTGTTCGTGGCGGTCGCGGTCGACCCCTTCCTGCGCTGACGCACGGGTGTACGTCACAGGGCCCTGCCCTCGCCAGTCGATCTACTCGTGAGTAGCATCCTGGTCATGGCAGACACGCAGCAGGTTGACCCGAAGGCCGAGCGCAAGGTCGCCCGGCTCGCCCAGCAGATCACCTCCTTCTCCAAGGCCCACGGCGGCGCCGAGGGCCAGGTCGCCTACCTCGGCGAGCGCGGCGCCCGCATCGTCCTGGTCGGCGAGGACGGCAACTGGGGCGACCTGGTGGCCCCGTCGTACGAGATCGCCGAGAAGGCCGTGGAGAAGTCGGGCATCACGGCCCACGAGTCCTTCGACGGCGACTTCGCGGCCAAGGTCAAGACGGGCCGCTACGAGTGGTCCCGCATGGCGGGCATCCAGGTCGGCGGCCCCAGGAACGACTGACCTTTTCAGGGGCGCGGGGAACTGCGCGACACGCCACACTCCGCCCGCAGCCGCCGAATCACCCGCACCCCCCTCCGGGACCGCGACCTCGAACCTGGTTCACCCGTTAGGACCCTTGAGAACAACAGGGTCCACACCGGGAGGCCCGGATGATCGAAACGCCGTCACTGGTGGACCAGTACTGCCACGGAGTACTCCGCACAGAGCTGGGCCTCGGCACCTTCGAGGCCCACCTCAGCCGCACCGAGGGCCCACCCGCCCCCGGCACCACCCTCTTCGACACCCAGACGGGCTTCGCCGTGCGGCGCTGGTGCCCACCCCTGCTCGGCCTCGAACCGCACTGCACACCCGCCCGCTACCTGGCCCGCCGCCGCGAACTGGGCGTCCTGGAGTCCGGCCGCCGGCTCCTGCGCGGCAGCGGCATCACGACGTACCTCGTCGACACCGGCCTGCCCGGCGACCTCACAGAGCCCCGCGAGCTGGCCTCCGCCGGAGCCGCCGAGGCCCACGAGATCGTGCGCCTGGAACTGCTCGCCGAGCAGGTCGCCGACACCTCGGGGACCGTCGACTCCTTCCTCGCCAACCTCGCCGAGTCCGTGCACGTCGCCGCCGCGAACGCCGTCGCCTTCACCTCCGTCGCGGGCGTACGGCACGGCCTCGCGCTCGCGCCGGAACCGCCCGGGCCGGGGGAGGTGCGGGGGGCTGCCGGCCGCTGGCTCGCGGGGCGCCGGGTCGGCGGGGAGCTGAGTGATCCCGTGCTGCTGCGGCACCTGCTGTGGAGCGCCGTCGCCTCGGGGCTGCCGCTGCAGCTGCACGCGGGGCTCGGCGCGCCGGGCCTGCGGATCGACCGTACGGATCCGGTGCTGCTGACCGACTTCGTGCGGGCCACGGCCGGTCTCGGTACCGACCTGGTCCTGCTGCACGGCTACCCGTACCACCGGCACGCGGCCCATCTCGCCGGTGTCTTCCCGCACGTCTACGTCGACTGCGGAGCCGCCCTGGTCCGCACCGGCGCCCGGGCCGCGACCGTCCTCGGGGAGATCCTGGAGCTGGCGCCGTTCGGCAAGATCCTCTTCTCCAGCGGCGCCCAGGGCTTGCCCGAGCTCCATGTGGTGGGCGCCCGGCTGTTCCGCGAGGCTCTCGGCCGGGTGCTCGGCACCTGGGTCGCCGAGGGCGCCTGGTCACTCTCCGACGCGCAGCGGGTCGCGCGGATGCTGGCGTCGGGGAACGCGCGCCGGGTGTACGGGCTTGACTAGGCCTTGGTGAGGGTCGCCTCGGTGGCGGGGCCGGGGAGGTCGGCCACGGTCTCCGGCCGTTCGCGCAGCGACAGCACCACCCGCAGCACCCAGATCCACATCACGGCCGAGCCCAGCATGTGCAGGCCGACCAGGACCTCGGGCAGGTCCGTGAAGTACTGGACGTAGCCGATGACGCCCTGTGCGAGCAGGACCAGGAACAGCTCACGGGTGCGGTGGAGCGGGCCGCGCGGCGCGTCGACCGCCTTGAGGACGAACCACAGGGCGAACGTCAGCGTCACCACGATCCACGCCAGCACGGCGTGCAGCTTGCTCACCGTCTCCCAGTCGACCGGCATCCGCTCGACCTCGCTGGAGTCACCGGCGTGCGGGCCCGCCCCGGTGACCACCGTGCCGACCAGGATGAGCAGGACGGCCGCCGCGACCAGGAACCAGACCAGCTGCTGCACGGCCTTGCCGACCAGCGGGCGCGGCGGGGCATCGCCCTCCCGGACGCGCTGCCACATCACCGTCGCCACCGCGATCAGCGCCGAGGTCGCCACGAAGTGGGCCGCGACCGTGTACGGGTTGAGACCGACCAGCACCACGATGCCGCCGAGCACCGCGTTGCTCATCACGATCCAGAACTGCGCCCAGCCCAGCCGGACCAGGCCGCGCCGGTACGGCTTCTGCGAACGCGCGGCGATGATCGCCCAGCCGACCGCGGCGCACAGCACGTACGTCAGCATGCGGTTGCCGAACTCGAGGGCGCCGTGGAAGCCCATCGCGCTCGTGGTGGTGAGCGAGTCGGTGGTGCACTTGGGCCAGGTCGGGCAGCCGAGGCCCGAGCCGGTCAGCCGGACGGCACCGCCGGTGACCACGATGAGCACCGACATCATGATGGCGGACAGAGCCGCGCGCTGGACCGTCCGGGGTTCCGGGGTCCAGCGGTCGGCGATGAAGGCGAGCGGGTTGCGCACGGCCGCCCTGGCGTCGGCGCGGGTCACTTTTGGCACGCGTCCCATCGTAGGACGCCGCTTGTGCACGCTTTCACGAGGGTCGGTCATGGGCTCACTCCCAGCGGAAGAACCGGCCGGCCGCAGCCAGTCCCAGGACTGCCCAGACGCCGAGGATCCCCACGTCGCCCCAGGGCATGGCGGCGCCGTGCTGGAGGACGTCCCGCAGGCCGTCGGAGAGCGCGGAGACGGGCAGCAGGCCGAGCACGTCCTGCGCGCCGGAGGGGAACTTGTCGAGCGGGACGACGACCCCGCCGCCCACGAGCAGCAGCAGGAACACCAGGTTGGCGGCGGCGAGCGTCGCCTCGGCCTTCAGTGTCCCGGCCATCAGCAGGCCGAGGCCCGAGAAGGCGGCCGTGCCGAGGACCAGGAGCAGCAGGACGGCGAACGGGTTGCCGTGCGGCTCCCATCCGAGTGCGAAGGCGATCACCGTCAGCAGCACCACCTGGAGCACCTCGGTGACCAGGACGGACAGCGTCTTCGCCGTCATCAGGCCCCAGCGGGGCAGGGGCGAGGAGGCGAGCCGCTTCAGGACGCCGTAGCGGCGCTCGAAACCGGTCGCGATCGCCTGCCCGGTGAAGGCGGTCGACATCACCGCGAGCGCGAGGATGCCGGGCGCGAGAAAGTCGACCGCCTCACCCGCACCCGTGTCGACGATGTCCACGGTGCTGAAGAGCACCAGGAGCAGGGTCGGGATGACGACGGTCAGCAGCAGCTGCTCGCCGTTGCGCAGCAGCATCTTCGTCTCGAGCGCGGCCTGCGCTGCGATCATGCGGGGGAGGGGCGCGGCCCCCGGCTTCGGCGCATAGGTGCCGGTGGCGGTCACGAACGCAGCTCCTTACCCGTGAGCTCCAAGAAGACGTCTTCCAAGGTGTGCCGTTCCACCGAGATCTTCTCCGGCATCACCCCGTGCTGGGCGCACCAGGAGGTGACGGTCGCGAGCAGCTGGGGGTCGACCTTGCCGATCACCCGGTACGAACCCGGGGTCAGCTCCGCGGCCGAGCAGTCGGCGGGGAGGGCCTTCAGCAGCGAGCCGACGTCCAGTCCGGGGCGGCCGGAGAAGCGGAGCGTGTTCTCGGCGCCGCCGCGGCACAGCTCCTCCGGCGACCCCTGGGCGATGACCCGGCCCGCGTCGATGATCGCCACGTCGTCGGCGAGCTGCTCCGCCTCGTCCATGTAGTGGGTGGTGAGGATGACCGAGACGCCGTCGGCGCGCAGGTCCCGGACCAGGTCCCAGGTGGCGTGGCGGGCCTGCGGGTCGAGGCCGGCGGTCGGCTCGTCCAGGAACACCAGCTCGGGGCGTCCGACCACGGCCATCCCGAGGGCGAGCCGCTGCTGCTGCCCGCCCGACAGCCGCCGGTACGCCGTACGGCCGCAGGAGCCGAGGCCCAGGCGCTCGATCAGCGCGTCCACGTCCAGCGGGTGCGCGTGCAGCCTGGCCACGTGGCGGAGCATCTCGTCGGCACGGGAGCCCGAGTAGACGCCGCCGGACTGGAGCATCACGCCGACGCGGGGCCGCAGGTCCCGGGACTGTCTGACCGGGTCGAGGCCCAGGACGCGCACCGTGCCGGAGTCCGGCTTCCGGTACCCCTCGCAGGTCTCGACCGTGGTCGTCTTGCCCGCCCCGTTGGGGCCGAGCACGGCGGTCACGCCCTCCCGG
Organism: Streptomyces sp. NPDC006372; assembly: GCF_040612515.1. Classification (NCBI taxonomy): domain Bacteria; kingdom Bacillati; phylum Actinomycetota; class Actinomycetes; order Kitasatosporales; family Streptomycetaceae; genus Streptomyces; species Streptomyces sp. NPDC006372. The sequence goes on from NZ_JBEXQJ010000007.1 coordinate 257,087, forward strand.
GCCACCAGGTCGAGCCCGTCCACCGCGGTCTTCGTGCCGTACCGCTTCACCAGGGCCTGGACCTGGACCACGGGCTCACTTCGCATGAGTCCAGAGTCTAGGTAGGCCGGACGGGCCTCAGACCGGGGGGTGCTGGAACTCCTCCTCGCGGGGGCGGTGGACCGCCAGCCACCGTTCGGCGTAGGCCACGGCGTCCGTCACCGGGAAGAGGCGCGCCTCGGCGGCCCCCACCTTCCCGCGGACGACCGGCCGGTCCCGTTCGAAGTCGTAGCCCAGCTCGTCGAAGCGGTCGGAGCTGATGGACACCTCGACCACGGTCTCCCAGCCCTCGGGGCCCGGCCTGCCGACGGCGACGCGCGGGGACGGTATCCGGTACTCGGCGAGGTGGAAGCTGGTGCAGGAGGCGTAGCCGGCACCGAGCAGCAGCACCCGGGCGCCCATCGCCTCCAGCTTCGCGAGCGGGCTGCGCTCGCCGAGCCGGCAGTCCGAGGCGTGCCCGTCGACGACCTCCGCCGCACGCCGGCCGAGCGCCGCGAACGAGGTCTGCGGGTGCGCGCTGCGCACCGCGCCGGGCCAGGTGCGCACGGTCTCGGGGACGACGCCGACCCCGCGGGAGGGCGTGGTGCGCGGGTCGTAGGCGGGCATCGTGGCGCGGATCGCCGGCCACCACTGCGGGGGCACGGGCGGATTGCTCCACAGCGCCGGGTCCGACAGGTCGCCGGTCTGGGTCGGAACCACCAGCGTGCCCTCCGGGCCGACCGCGTCGAGCAGTCCTCGCACCACCGCGACGGCCCCGCCGTTGACCCAGCCGAGCGAGCTGAGCGAGGAGTGCACGAGGAGGGTCTCACCGGGCCGCACGCCCAGCTCGCACAGCTGCGTGCGCAGCGTGTCCCGAGTGACAAGTGGGCCGGTCGGAGGGGGTGTGGACATGGTTCGGGAGTCTCCCCGAAGTGACCTCGGCATGCCACCCGTTTGATCGATCAGAGATCGTTTCCGCAGGTCAGATTAGGTATACCTAAGTGACGTAGGGCACCGTCGAGCCGGACGGACGTGGCTTGCCCGTCCCCGAAGAATTACGCAACAATGGCGTTGTGAAAAACGTCGGCGAGGCTCGGGAGACCCCCACGGGGACCCCGCAGGAGGAGCTCGCGACCGGGGAGCGGTCCACCCGCAACCGAGTCGCGCGGTCCATCCTGGACCACGGCCCGTCGACCGTCGCCGAGCTCGCCGAGCGCCTGGGTCTCACCCAGGCGGCCGTACGCCGGCACCTCGACGCCCTCGCGGGCGACGGTGTCGTCGAGGCACGCGAGCGAAGGGTCTACGGCGCGCGCACCCGCGGCCGCCCGGCCAAGGTGTTCGCCCTGACGGACTGCGGCCGGGACGCCTTCGACCAGTCGTACGACAAGCTCGCCGCGGACGCCCTGCGCTGGATCGCCGACCGCGAGGGAGGCAACGAGGCGATCGCCGCCTTCGCCCGCGCCAGGATCGCCGCGCAGGCCGGCGCGTACCGCAAGGCGGTCGAGGCCGCCACGCCCGAAGAGCGGACCGAAGCGCTGGCCAAGGCCCTGAGCGCGGACGGGTACGCTGCTACGGCGCGCAGCGCGCCCCACCCCCAGAAGGGTGAGCAGCTCTGCCAGCACCACTGCCCGGTCGCCCATGTCGCCGAGCAGTTCCCCCAGCTGTGCGAGGCGGAGACGGAATTTTTCGCCGAGCTGCTCGGTACGCATGTACAGCGGCTCGCCACCATCGCGCACGGCGACGGCGTCTGCACGACGTTCATCCCCAAGATTTCCCACAACGCATCTGCAAGCACGGCCGGGAGGAACCCCGCATGACTCTCCCCACGGAGACTGCCCACCCTGAGCTCGAGGGCCTGGGCAAGTACGAGTACGGCTGGGCCGACTCCGACACGGCCGGCGCCTCCGCGAAGCGCGGCATCAACGAGGACGTCGTCCGGGACATCTCCGACAAGAAGAGCGAGCCGGAGTGGATGACCAAGCTCCGCCTCAAGGGCCTGCGCCTCTTCGAGAAGAAGCCCATGCCGAACTGGGGCTCGGACCTGTCGGGGATCGACTTCGACAACATCAAGTACTTCGTGCGCTCCACGGAGAAGCAGGCGGCGTCCTGGGAGGACCTGCCCGAGGACATCAAGGCCACGTACGACAAGCTCGGCATCCCCGAGGCGGAGAAGCAGCGCCTCGTCGCCGGTGTCGCCGCCCAGTACGAGTCCGAGGTCGTCTACCACCAGATCCGCGAGGACCTGGAGGAGCAGGGCGTCATCTTCCTCGACACCGACACGGCCCTGAAGGAGCACCCGGAGCTCTTCAAGGAGTACTTCGGGACCGTCATCCCCGTCGGCGACAACAAGTTCGCGTCGCTGAACTCCGCCGTGTGGTCGGGCGGCTCCTTCATCTACGTGCCGCCGGGCGTCCACGTGGAGATCCCGCTCCAGGCCTACTTCCGCATCAACACGGAGAACATGGGCCAGTTCGAGCGGACCCTGATCATCGTCGACGAGGGTGCCTACGTGCACTACGTCGAGGGCTGCACCGCCCCGATCTACAAGTCGGACTCGCTGCACTCCGCGGTCGTCGAGATCATCGTCAAGAAGAACGCCCGCTGCCGCTACACGACCATCCAGAACTGGTCGAACAACGTCTACAACCTGGTCACCAAGCGCGCCGTGGCCTACGAGGGCGCGACCATGGAGTGGGTCGACGGCAACATCGGCTCCAAGGTGACGATGAAGTACCCGGCCGTCTACCTGATGGGCGAGCACGCCAAGGGCGAGACCCTGTCCATCGCCTTCGCCGGCGAGGGCCAGCACCAGGACGCGGGCGCCAAGATGGTCCACATGGCCCCCAACACGTCCTCGAACATCGTCTCCAAGTCGGTGGCGCGAGGCGGCGGCCGCACCTCCTACCGCGGTCTCATCGAGATCGGCGAGGGCGCCCCGGGCTCCAAGTCGAACGTGCTGTGCGACGCGCTGCTGGTGGACACCATCTCCCGCTCGGACACCTACCCCTACGTGGACGTCCGCGAGGACGACGTGTCCATGGGCCACGAGGCGACCGTCTCCAAGGTCTCCGAGGATCAGCTCTTCTACCTGATGAGCCGCGGCCTGAGCGTTGACGAGGCCATGGCGATGATCGTGCGCGGCTTCGTCGAGCCCATCGCCAAGGAACTCCCCATGGAGTACGCGCTGGAGCTCAACCGGCTGATCGAGCTGCAGATGGAAGGCGCGGTCGGTTAATTCCGGTCCGCAGCCCCATCAAGCCCCTTACGCAACGGAAAGCGAGCACTACGACAGCCATGGCTGAGGCCCAGAACACCCCGGTGGGCTCCACCACCACCGGCTCGATCGCGGTGGCGGCCGAGTCGACCGTCGCCACACGCATGAGCGCCCCGCCCTCCTTCGACGTCGCGGACTTCCCCGTCCCGCACGGCCGGGAGGAGGAATGGCGGTTCACCCCGCTGGAGCGCCTGCGCGGGCTGCACGACGGCACCGCCGTCGCGGGCGGCAACGGCGTGAAGGTCGACGTCCAGGCCCCCGAGGGCGTCACCGTCCAGACCGTCGGCCGTGACGACGCGCGGATCGGCAAGGCGGGCACCCCGGTGGACCGCGTCGCCGCCCAGGCCTACTCGGCGTTCGAGAAGGCCGGGGTCGTGACCGTCCCCAAGGAGACCGTCCTCACCGAGCCGATCCGCATCTCGGTGCACGGCGAGGGCGGCACCGCCTTCGGCCACCAGGTGATCGAGCTGGGCGCCTTCGCCGAGGCCGTCGTGGTCATCGACCACACCGGTGACGCGGTGCTCGCCGCCAACGTCGACTACCTCCTGGGCGACGGCGCCAAGCTCACCGTCGTCTCCGTCCAGGACTGGGACGACAAGGCCGTCCACATCGCCCAGCACAACGCCCTCGTCGGCCGCGACGCCTCCTTCAAGTCGGTCGTCGTCACCTTCGGCGGCGACGTCGTCCGGCTGCACCCGCGCGTGCAGTACGCCGGCCCCGGCGGCGAGGCCGAGCTGTTCGGCCTGTACTTCACCGACCAGGGCCAGCACCAGGAGCACCGCCTCCTGGTCGACCACAACGTCCCGCACTGCAAGTCGAACGTCGTCTACAAGGGCGCGCTCCAGGGCGACGACGCGCACGCGGTGTGGATCGGCGACGTGCTCATCGAGGCCGCGGCCGAGGGCACCGACACGTACGAGATGAACCGCAACCTGGTCCTCACGGACGGCGCGCGCGTGGACTCCGTACCGAACCTCGAGATCGAGACCGGCGAGATCGTCGGCGCCGGCCACGCCTCGGCGACCGGCCGCTTCGACGACGAGCAGCTCTTCTACCTCATGGCCCGCGGCATCCCGGAGTTCGAGGCCCGCCGACTGGTGGTCCGCGGCTTCTTCGCCGAGCTGGTCCAGCAGATCGGCCTCCCCGACATCGAGGAGCGCCTGATCGCCAAGATCGAGGAGGAGCTGGAGGCGTCGGTCGGATGACCGCATTCGTACGCGTCTGTGGGCTGGGCGAACTGGAGGAGGACACCCCGAAGCGGGTGGAACTCGACGGCACGCCCCTGTCCATCGTGCAGACCGAGGGCGAGGTGTTCGCGATCCACGACATCTGCTCGCACGCGAACGTCTCCCTGGCGGAGGGCGAGGTCGACGACTGCCACATCGAGTGCTGGCTGCACGGCTCGCGCTTCGACCTCCGCTCCGGCAAGCCCGACGCCCTTCCGGCGACGCGCCCCGTCCCCGTATACCCCGTAAAGATCGAAGGGGACGACGTGCTCGTCTCCCTCACCCAGGAGTCCTGAGGCACCCATGGCAACGCTTGAAATCCGAGACCTGCACGTCACCGTCGAGGCCGACAACGCCACGAAGGAGATCCTCAAGGGCGTCGACCTCACCGTGAAGCAGGGCGAGACGCACGCCATCATGGGCCCCAACGGCTCGGGCAAGTCGACCCTCGCCTACTCCCTCGCGGGTCACCCGAAGTACACGATCACCGGCGGCACCGTCACCCTCGACGGCGAGGACGTCCTGGAGATGTCCGTCGACGAGCGCGCCCGCGCCGGCCTGTTCCTCGCCATGCAGTACCCGGTCGAGGTCCCCGGCGTCTCCGTCTCCAACTTCCTGCGCACCTCCGCCACCGCCGTCCGCGGCGAGGCCCCCAAGCTGCGCACCTGGGTGAAGGAGGTCAAGGAGGCCATGCAGCGCCTCAACATGGACCCGGCCTTCGCCGAGCGCAACGTCAACGAGGGCTTCTCCGGCGGTGAGAAGAAGCGCCACGAGATCCTCCAGCTGGAGCTGCTCAAGCCGAAGGTCGCCATCCTCGACGAGACCGACTCCGGTCTGGACGTCGACGCCCTGCGCGTCGTGTCGGAGGGTGTGAACCGCGTCCGCGAGACGGGCGAGGTCGGCACCCTGCTGATCACCCACTACACGCGCATCCTCCGCTACATCAAGCCCGACCACGTGCACGTCTTCTCCGGCGGCCGGATCGTCGAGTCCGGCGGCGCCGAGCTCGCCGACAAGCTGGAGAACGAGGGCTACGAGGCATACCAGAAGGGTGGCGCATCCGCGTGACACAGCTGCCGGGCCTCCTCGACACCGAGGCGATCCGCAAGGACTTCCCCATCCTGGACCGCCAGGTCCACGACGGTCAGAAGCTCGTGTACCTGGACAACGCGGCGACCAGCCAGAAGCCGCGCCAGGTACTGGACGCCCTGAGCGAGTACTACGAGCGCTACAACGCCAACGTCCACCGCGGTGTGCATGTGCTCGCCGAGGAGGCCACGGCGCTGTACGAGGGCGCGCGCGACAAGGTCGCGGATTTCATCAACGCGCCCAGCCGTGACGAGGTGATCTTCACCAAGAACGCCTCGGAGTCGCTGAACCTCGTGGCGAACATGCTGGGCTGGGCCGACGAGCCCTACCGCGTGGACTCCGAGACCGAGATCGTCATCACGGAGATGGAGCACCACTCCAACATCGTGCCGTGGCAGCTGCTCGCGCAGCGCACGGGCGCGAAGCTGAAGTGGTTCGGCCTGACCGACGACGGCCGCCTGGACCTGTCGAACATCGACCAGGTCATCACCGAGAAGACGAAGATCGTCTCCTTCGTGCTGGTCTCCAACATCCTGGGCACCCAGAACCCGGTCGAGGCGATCGTGCGCCGCGCCCAGGAGGTCGGCGCCCTGGTCTGCGTCGACGCCTCCCAGGCCGCGCCGCACATGCCGCTGGACGTGCAGGCCCTCCAGGCCGACTTCGTGGCCTTCACCGGCCACAAGATGTGTGGCCCGACCGGCATAGGCGTCCTCTGGGGCCGCCAGGAGCTCCTGGAGGACCTGCCCCCCTTCCTCGGCGGCGGCGAGATGATCGAGACGGTGTCGATGCACTCCTCGACCTACGCCCCGGCCCCCCACAAGTTCGAGGCGGGCACGCCGCCGATCGCCCAGGCGGTCGGGCTCGGCGCGGCGATCGACTACCTCAACTCGATCGGCATGGACAAGGTCCTCGCTCACGAGCACGCGCTCACCGAGTACGCGGTGAAGCGGCTGCTGGAGGTCCCGGACCTCAGGATCATCGGCCCCACGACGGCCGAGGAGCGCGGCGCGGCGATCTCCTTCACCCTCGGGGACATCCACCCGCACGACGTGGGCCAGGTCCTCGACGAGCAGGGCATCGCGGTCCGGGTCGGTCACCACTGCGCGCGGCCGGTCTGCCTGCGCTACGGAATTCCTGCGACCACGCGAGCGTCGTTCTATCTGTACTCCACGCCGGCCGAGATCGACGCACTGGTCGACGGCCTGGAGCACGTACGGAACTTCTTCGGCTGAGAGGCGTGCGGAAACCGTGAAGCTGGATTCGATGTACCAGGAAGTCATCCTGGACCACTACAAGCACCCGCACGGCCGGGGCTTGCGGGATGGCGACGCCGAGGTGCACCACGTCAACCCGACGTGCGGTGACGAGATCACGCTGCGCGTGAAGTACGACGGCACGACGATCGAGGACGTCTCGTACGAGGGCCAGGGCTGCTCGATCAGCCAGGCGAGCGCGTCCGTCCTGAACGACCTCCTCGTCGGCAAGGACCTCTCGGACGCGCGGAAGATCCAGGAGACCTTCCTGGAGCTGATGCAGTCCAAGGGGAAGCTGGAGCCCGACGACGCGATGGAGGAGATCCTGGAGGACGCGGTCGCGTTCGCCGGGGTGTCCAAGTACCCGGCCCGGGTCAAGTGTGCCCTGCTGAGCTGGATGGCCTGGAAGGACGCGACGGCCCAGGTGCTGGGCGGAGCCGACGCCGAGAAGGAGACGACGGCATGAGCGAGACCGTGGAGATGAAGCCGGCCTCGGAGGAGGAACTCCGTGAGGCCCTGATGGACGTCGTCGACCCCGAGCTGGGCATCGACGTCGTCAATCTCGGCCTCATCTACGGCATCCACGTCGACGAGTCGAACATCGCGACCGTCGACATGACCCTGACGTCGGCGGCCTGCCCGCTGACGGACGTCATCGAGGACCAGGCCAAGTCCGCCACGGACGGCCTCGTCAGCGAACTGCGCATCAACTGGGTCTGGATGCCGCCGTGGGGCCCCGACAAGATCACGGACGACGGGCGGGAGCAGCTTCGGGCTCTCGGCTTCAACGTCTGAGATCACCGACGGACGAAAGGGGCGGCACCCTCCCGGGTGCCGCCCCTTTGTCCATGCTCAGCCGAGGCCGGCCACCAGCCGGAACGCCGAGTCCGCGCGGTACAGGCCGTCGTGCTGGTACGGCTCCAGACGGAGCTGGAAGTTGCGGTGGCGCAGGAAGCGGCCCGGGTAGTTCACCGACTCCAGCATGACCGCGCCGGAGTGGGACGCCGGGCGGGGGCAGAACGTGGCGTCCTTGCCGAACAGGGAGGAGCCGTCGCTGCGTTCCGCGCGCAGGACGAAGTTGCGGTGGCGGAGGTAGCCGCCGTCGGCCGTGGTGAAGGAGTAGCAGGAGGAGTCGGCCAGGCCCGCCACCCGCTCGAAGGTGGCGTCGCCGCGGTCCGAGGCCGAGCCGGGCGCGGCGAGGGTGACGTAGCCGCCGCTGATCTGCCAGTAGCGGTCGGGGTAGTTGACCGAGCGTATGGACGTCCCGTGCGTGGCCGGGGGCTTCGGCGGCTTCGACGTGCGGCCGGGCGCCGGCGACGAGGGCTTCTTCTCATGGTGCTCGGGCTTGGCGTCAGGGCTGGGCGGCGCGCTCGTCGTGGGCGTCGGCGACGGGCGGCCGTGCTCCTTGCGGGGCTTGTCCGTGCCCTTCTCGGAGGGCGTCGCGAACGAGATCAGGCCGCCCGGGGCCGAGCTGCTGAGGGTCGACGGCTGCGCCGCCGCTGGGGTCGGCTCGCCCGGCCGGCTGTCCATCACCGTGATCGCCGTCACGCACGCGGTGACGGTGGCCACCGCGAGGGCTCCCGCCAGCCACAGCCGACGGGTTCCCGGTGCCCGGGTGGTGTCCGGGGCCCAGCCGTTCTCCCACGGGCGGTCCTGCGGGGGCCGGGACTTCTCTTCTGACATGCGCTGTTTTCCTCCGACGGGCACCCTTGACGGCGGCGCAGTTGTGGTGGCCCGGTGTGTGATCGGTGACACCGTAGTGGAGGTCGTGGATCTCTGGGAGCCGTTTGGAGAGAGCGGTTTCCGGACTTCCGTTGTGTACGCATGTACAGATGTTGAGTACGCTTGTACATATGGGTTATCTGCTGCTCTCCGCGGCCATCGCCGCCGAAGTGGGCGCGACCACCGCCATGAAGTACAGCGAGGGCTTCAGCCGGCTCGGGCCCTCGGTGCTCACGCTCCTCGGGTACCTCGTCTCCTTCGCGCTGCTCGCCCAGACACTGAAGACCGTCTCCGTCGGCACGGCCTACGCGATCTGGGCCGGTGTCGGCACCGCCGCCATCGCGACGATCGGGATCGTCTTCATGGGAGAGGGGATGAACGCCGCCAAGGCCGCCGGTATCGCGCTGATCATCGTCGGGGTCGTGGTGCTGAACCTGGGGGGTGCCCACTGATGCCCCGGCGCCACGACCCCGAGCGGCGGCAGCGGATCATCGACGCGGCGATCAGGGTCGTCGGGGCGAAAGGCATCGCAGGGCTGAGCCACCGCACCGCCGCCGCCGAGGCCGACGTGCCGCTCGGCTCGACGACGTACCACTTCAAGACCCTCGACGAGCTGCTGGTGGCCGCGCTGCGGCAGGCCAACGAAGGCTTCGCCAAGGTGGTCGCCTCGCGGGGCGGTCTGGAGGATCCCCGGACCGACCTGGCGGCCGAACTCGCCGGATGGATGGGGGAGTGGCTCGCGGGTGACCGTACGGGGGTCGAGCTGGAGTACGAGCTGTACCTCGCCGCCCTGCGCCGGCCCGCCCTGCGGCCGGTCGCCGCCGAGTGGGCCGAGGGGGTCGCCGAGCTGCTGTCCCGGCGCACGGATCCGGTGACCGCGCGGGCGCTGGTGGCGGTCGTGGACGGCATCTGTCTCCAGGTGCTTCTTACGGGCGTGCCGTACGACGAGGCGTATGCGCGGGAGGTGCTGGAACGGGTACTCGCCGGGGCCCCGGAGTGATGCCGACGGGGCCCGAGGGGAGGCCTGTGGTGAGGTCGTCCGCGTTGCTGGGCGGACCCGATGCGGCGCTTGTGGTGAGGCGTCCGTGCTGCTGGGGCGGGACCCGACGGGAGGCCTGTGGTGAGGCCGTTCGCGCTGTTGAGGGGCGCCTCGGTGGGGCGAATACCGCCCGTCCCGTGAGACGCCCCCGCACCGGTTCGCATCGACCGGTGTCCGCCGGTTAGGTTGCCGGTATGACCGACACGACTGCTCCTCGCACCACCGGCGCCGTGGCCGCCGGCCTCGCCACGATCGCCGCCGACGGCACCGTCCTCGACACCTGGTTCCCCGCGCCCGAACTGGCGGGCGAGCCCGGCCCGTCCGGCACCGAGCGGCTCTCCGCCGAACAGGCCGCGGAACTGCTCGGCGGTGGCGCCACCGCGGCGATCGGCCCGGACGCCCGCCGCGGCGTCGAGGTGGTCGCGGTCCGCACGGTCATCGCCTCGCTCGACGAGAAGCCGATCGACGCGCACGACGTCTACCTGCGCCTGCACCTGCTCTCTCACCGTCTGGTCAAGCCGCACGGCCAGAGCCTGGACGGCATCTTCGGCTTCCTCGCCAACGTCGCCTGGACCTCGCTCGGCCCGGTCGCCGTCGACGACATCGAGAAGGTGCGGCTGAACGCGCGCGCCGAGGGCCTGCACCTCCAGGTGACCTCCGTCGACAAGTTCCCGCGCATGACGGACTACGTGGCCCCGAAGGGCGTCCGCATCGCCGACGCCGACCGGGTCCGCCTCGGTGCGCACCTCTCCGAGGGCACCACCGTGATGCACGAGGGCTTCGTCAACTTCAACGCCGGCACGCTCGGCACGTCGATGGTCGAGGGCCGCATCTCCGCGGGTGTCGTGATCGGCGACGGCTCGGACATCGGCGGCGGCGCCTCGACGATGGGCACCCTGTCCGGCGGCGGCAACGTCATCATCTCCATCGGCGAGCGCTGCCTGATCGGCGCCGAGGCGGGCGTCGGCATCGCCCTCGGCGACGAGTGCGTGGTCGAGGCCGGTCTCTACGTCACCGCCGGCACCCGCGTCACCATGCCCGACGGCCAGATCGTCAAGGCCCGCGAGCTCTCCGGCGCGTCCAACATCCTCTTCCGCCGCAACTCGGTCACCGGCGCGGTCGAGGCCCGGCCGAACAACGCTGTCTGGGGTGGGCTGAACGAGGTCCTGCACAGCCACAACTGATCATCGGCGGCCATGTCCCGTGGTCATCTGAGCGCCCTTCCCGAAGCAGGTCCGGGAAGGGCGCTTTCGGTGTTCGTCGGCGAGCCACAGGTGTCGTGTCAGAGGCTGAAAACGCGCTCGGCCTCGTCGCGGTGGGTGGTGTGCAGTTCCCAGTAGACGGGGGAGATCTGCTCGGGCTCGGCCGTCGGGAATCCGGGGACGACCGACATGCCGATGGAGACGTCGATGCCGACGTGGGCGGCCTGGATGCCGGTGCCTGCCAGTTCCTTGTGCAGGTTGACCGCCCAGTTGCGCAATGCCGCGGCGGCTGCGTTGACGTTGCCGACCTGCGGCACGGGGTCGATGGATCCTGCCCCGGTGGTGTACAGCAGGGTGCCCGCGCCGGCCGCGCGCATCGCCGGCAGCACCGCCTGTGTGGCGGCGATCGCCGTGGAACTCCATCTCGTGCTGCACATGTGACGGGTCGGTCGTGGCCGGCGTGGTGAGGACGGTCGACTGGAAAGAGCCGACCGGTGAGTACTCCAGGACGTCGATGCCACCGAAATGCGTGGCGGCGTCCTGGAGCGCCGCGGTGAGCGCGTCGCGGTCCAGTACGTCGGCGGGGAAGGCTGCGGCGGTGACGCCGTCCGCGGCCAGCTTGCCGACCAGGTCGTCGAGCTTGGCCCGGTCGCGGGCGATCAGGGCGACGTCGTAGCCGCGGGAGCCGAACGTGCGCGCGATGGCCAGGCCCAGTTGGGGGCCGGCTCCGACGATGGCGATGGAGGACATGGGGAACCCTTCGTGGTGGTTGGTGGTCGATGGTCGGTGACTGATGTGGATAGGGCTTTCCGATTCTGATCCGGAAAGGCCTATCCGGTTATGGTGAGCGTAACACGGGAACTGGATAGGGTGTTCCAGTTTGCTAGCTTGGTGGCATGAACTCCCAGGCACAGCCACTGCGCAGCGATGCGGAGCGCAACAGGGCACGGATCATCGCCGCCGCACGTACGGTGTTCGGGCGCGACGGACTGAACGCGTCGATGGCCTCGGTCGCGCGGGAGGCGGGGGTGGGAATCGCCACGATGTTCCGACGCTTCCCCACCAAGGAGGACCTGGTCGCCGCCGTCTTCGCGGACCGGATGGACGCCTATGCGCGGGCCACCGCCGAAGCCCTCGCCGATCCGGACCCCTGGCGCGGCTTCACCGGCTACATCGAGACGGTCTGCGCGATGCAGGCCGCCGACCGCGGCTTCGCGGACATCCTGACCATGACCTTCCCCGCCGCCGAGGCTCTGGAGGCGCGCCGCGCCGAGGCGTACAGCGGCTTCCTCGACCTCATCGCCCGGGCCCAGGACAGCGGGCACCTGCGTGACGACTTCACGAGCCGGGACCTGGTGCTGCTGCTCATGGCCAACGCCGGCGTCGTCAACGCCACCGGCGACGCCGCCCCCGACGCCTGGCGCCGCCTCGTCGCGTGGATGATCCAGTCCTTCCGGGCCCCCGCCCGTGGCCCGCTTCCGGACCCGCCGGAGGACGCCGCCCTCTACCAGGCCATGCTTCGTGCCAGCCAGGGCATCACGTCACCCGAGGCCGGGAAGGGGCGCTGACCCTTCACGCCTTCTGCTCGAACCGGCCACGTACGAGTTGTCCGGCGTGACCTCTCGGCCGCCTCGGCAGATGAACGGGTGGACGCAGTGTCCGATCAGACGCCGAACCGACGAAACGAGGAGCGGGACATGAGGAACGAGCGGAGGCGGGCCGTGGCGCGCTGTCTGGCCGGGGTGGTCGCGGCACTGGCGGTGTGCTGGCTTCCGGCGGGGGCCGCGCACGCCGACGAGACCAGCACGGGCTCCCACAACGGTCACCGGTTCGGTCTGTTCAACGTCCACGTCGGCCAGATCGACGACCCGGCGGAGGACGTGCTGGAGCACACGCTGCTGTTCGGGGACGGGTACGCCTGGAACTGAGGTGAGCTGACGGCGGGTTCGCCCGGGGGCCGTGCCGCACGTGCCGCACGTGGGTGCGGTACGGCCCCGGCCCGTTCCTGCCGGCCCGTCGGCCGAGGCGGGTGGATCAGGTGGTCAGGTCCTCGTGGAGGGAGTGCAGCGCGAGGGTCGTTCCGCGGTCCGCGGGTCGCAGGGGTGCGCGGACCGGGCCCGCGGGGAGGCTCAGGGTGTTCAGCAGTGCCTTCGTCGTGACGGTGCCCGGCAGTCCCGCCGACATGATCGCCTCGATGAGGGGGGTGGCCTGTTGCTGGAGGCGGGCGGCCCGGGTCGTGTCGCCCGCGTCGAAGGCGGCCAGGACCTCTCGCAGGTGGCTCGGGATCACGTTCGCGACCGTGCTGACGTAACCCGCCCCGCCCACCGCGTACAGGGCGAGGTTGTGCTCGTCGCAGCCCGCGTAGTACGCCAGGTCCGTGCGGGCCAGCACCTTCTGGGCGGCGAGGAAGTCGTTGGAGCAGTCCTTGACCGCGACGACCGCGCGGTGTTCGGAGAGGCGGAGGATCGTCTCGGGTTCGATGCGGACGCCGGTGCGGACCGGGATGTCGTAGAGCATGAGCGGGAGCTCGGTCGCGTCCGCGATCTCGCGGAGGTGGGCCTCGATCGCGTCCTGCGGGGGCCTGCTGTAGTACGGCGCCGTCACCAGCAGGCCGTCCGCGCCCGCCTTCTCGGCCTCCCTGGCGAGGTCCACGGTGTGCCGGGTGTCTGCGGTGCCGACGCCCGCGACGATCGACGCGCGGTCGGCGACGGCCTCCCGGACGGCCGTGATCAGGGCCGACTTCTCGGCGTCCGTGGTGGTCGGTGACTCGCCCGTGGTGCCGGACAGGACGAAGCCGTCGCAGCCCTGTGTGACCAGGTGGGCGGCCAGGTGCTGAGCGCCGTCGAGGTCCAGTGCGCCGGAGCGGGTGAACGGGGTGACCATGGCGCACAGGGCGCGGCCGAAGGGGGTCGTCATGCTGAGTAGTGTCGGCGGGACGACAGTGTAGCTCTAGTTAATTTTCCTTCTCGGTATGTGTAAGCGATGCTTTCGGGTTTCCGCTCCTCCCTGCTCAGGTTGCCGCGGGGGTGCTTCCGGGTTTCCGTGGTGGAGTGCCCTACATCTCAGGCATCTGAGGGAGGCGTCATGAAACTCGGCAAGGCACTGGCCACCGGGGTCGCGGAGGAACTGCCGCAGAACCGGGACGAGGAGATCGAACTTCCCGACCTCCAGGAGGCCGAGGAGGCTGCCCTGGAAGAGGCGGAAGCTCCGGTCACACGATGAGGATGCGGCTTCCGGCGGAGCGTCCGGCGGAGCCGCCGACCGGATACAAGATCGCCCAGCCGATGCTGTCCCAGGACGGCACCCGGGCCGGGTTCACCGGTGTGTCGCTGGGCGGGGCGCTGCCGTACGGGGTGCTGGCCGAAGCGTCCTGTGTGTACGGGCTGCGGCACCGGGCGCCGCATCGTCGCTGTGACTGCGGGTTCCACTGTGTGCACGACCGGGCCGCGGCCGAGGCGTTGCTGTGCACCGCCGAGCACCGGACGGCCGTGCTGCTGGAGGTCTCCGTCCTCGGGGCCTACATCAGGTTCGAGCGCGGGTTCCGTTATGCCCGGCAGCGGGTGCGGGTCGTGACCGTGGGGGCCTGTGCGTGCGGGGCCTTGGCGGACGCGTTGACCGAGGCCGGGTGGGGGCGGCCGGGGTGGCGGGGGCTCGTGCCGTGCTGTCGGGGGTGTGGGCGGGGGCGGCGGCCGGCTCTGTCGCTCGCCGGGTTCGCTCGGTTGGCGGGGGGTGGGGTGCGGGTTGGGGCCGGGGCCGGGGCTGTGGCCGGGGCCGGGGCCTGGGACATGGCCGGGGGTGTGGGTGCGGGTGGTGTGGCCCTGGCCGGGTTGGAGGGGGCCGGGGTGGGGGTGTCCGAACTTGTCGCTGAGGCTGCGTTGTTGCAGGCGCGGCTTGACTGGTTTCAGGCTCAGCTGGCCCGGCTGGGGGAGCGGGGGGACGGCGGAGCGCCGCAGGGGTAGCAGGGGGTGGGCCGGGTACTCGGGGGTCCCTACGTCGAGAGGAGGCGGAACACCGTGACCGGGACCATGGATCAACGGGCCGTGCGCGACGAGCACCACTCCGTGGGCGAGCTCGTCTCACAAGCCGCGGAGCAGCTCTCCCGGCTCGTGCGGCAGGAAGTGGCTCTTGCCAAGGAGGAGCTGGCCGAGAAGGGGCGGCGTGCGGGGCGTGGCGGTGGGTTGCTCGGCGCGGCGGGTGCGGTCGCCTACGCCGGGTTCCTCGCGCTGGCCGGTACGGGCATCGCCGCGCTCTCGCTCGTGCTGTCCGTCTGGGCCGCGGCGCTCATCGTGACGGGGGTGCTGTTCGTGATCGCGGGTGTGCTGGCCGCGGTCGGCCGGGGACAGCTGCGGCGGGCCACGCCTCCCACGCCTGAGGAGGCTCTCGGCAGTGTCAGGGCGGACGTGGAGGAGATCAAGGGAAGGGCGCATCGATGACGGAAGCGACGGGTGGGGCCAAGGGGCCCGACGAGCTGCGGCAGCAGATCGAGCGGACTCGGAGTGAACTCGGGGACACGGTGGAGGAGTTGGCGGGGAAAGCTGATGTGAAGGGGCGTGCGCGGGCCCGGGCGGCCGATCTCCGGGACAAGGCCGGGGCGATGACGGTGCAGTTGCGGAGCAACGCGGCGCAGGCCGGGCACACGGTGCAGGACAAGGCGACGCATGCGGGGCCTCGGCCGGTGCGGGGTGCCGTGCGGGCCGGGATGCGGCATCCGGGGCCGGTGCTGGTCGCCGGGGCGGCCGCGGGGGCTGCGGTGGTGGCTGTCGGGGTGTTGCGGAGGCGGCAGCAGCAGCACGGGCATCGCTGGCGCTGATGCCTGCGGCGGCCTGTGGCTGCTTCGGTGGGGGTGCGCGTAGCGCCTTCCGGGGTGCGGTGGGTCGGGGCCGCGCCGGGGGGTGTCCGTCCT